>NZ_JADPKG010000072.1:0-78344 GCF_023073875.1 Bradyrhizobium sp. 154 | reverse complement strand
AGGAAAGGCGCCCAGCCACGCGGGCCGCTTCCGCGCAGCGGCGCGGACGGCCCGCGCCTTTGGACAACATGCAAGAGTTCGCTGGCCTGGGTCTGCGAGTCCCGATGTTGCATGCTCCTCCCAAATCATCGGATATCGCGCCCGACGGGACGCAATTCATTGCCGGCACATTCCGCAACGCGGCCGGAGTTCGAGCCTACAAGCTGTTCATCCCGAGCCGCTCTCGAGGAGAGCCCCTTCCCCTCGTCGTCATGCTTCACGGCTGCACCCAGTCGGCGGACGATTTCGCGGCCGGCACACGCATGAATTTTCTGGCTGAACACCGGAATTGTTTCGTGGTCTATCCCGAGCAGCCGCGCGCAGCCAATCAGTCGAAATGCTGGAATTGGTTTCGTACTGGTGACCAGGAACGGGATGGCGGCGAGCCTTCGCTAATCGCAGGCATCACCCGCCAAATCATGCGGGATTACCCGGTCGACCCAAAGCGCGTGTACGTAGCGGGGCTGTCGGCCGGCGGCGCGGCGGCTGCCATCATGGCGGCGACGCATCCCGACCTCTATGCTGCCCTCGGCGTTCATTCGGGCTTGGTTTGCGGAGCCGCCAGTGATCTTCCCTCCGCTCTTGTCGCCATGCGGCAGGGAGCCCGCTCGACGATTTCCCATGGTGGACCGCAGGTGCCGACCATCGTTTTCCATGGCGACCGAGACACAACGGTGCATCCGAACAACGGCGACCGTATCGCCGAACAATCGGGTAATGCGTCGGATTTGAAAGCGAATGTCATCGCTGGAAAAGTGCCATACGGGCACGCGTATACCCGCACCCTTCTGACCGACATGAGCGGCAGCGCCGTCTCCGAACACTGGAATGTTCACGGCGCAGGCCACGCCTGGTCGGGAGGCAGTCCGGCCGGATCCTACACCGATCCAAGCGGGCCGGATGCGACCAGGGAGATGCTTCGCTTTTTTCTAGAGCAATCGCTGCGGGCTTAGACGGGGCTAGCCCGCGTCAGTGCCGCCGGGCGTTAGGCCTCGCCCGATCCGGAGAAGATGGAGGTCGGTAGCGTCGTGCGCGGCACTGGTAGTGGGCGCTCGGTCGCTGAGGGCCGGAGCGCCTTGAGGTCGAGCAGGCGCGGCCCGGTGAACGGGTCGGCCTTCTCGGCGATGCTCCGGACCCGATGGGCGAGACCCTAGTAGACCTCCTGCTCCATGACGCGACCCCTCCAGCACGTTGAGCGCAGTCGTTGAGTATGTCTGCGTCCGGCGAGTCAAGTAGCGAGAGCTTCGTGACGCTGCTGCGGGCGATTTCCGGTATGCGCTTGTGTCGACGCGTCCGGCGGCCATAACCTGCTGGCGGCGGGGAATTCGACATGGCGGTGCTGCACCCGATCCGGAAGGCGTGCCCGGGCTGCGGAGGGCCCATGAAGCTCGTCAAGCCCGAGGCGGGCCGAGGTGCAGAGAGCTACCTCTGCCCTCGTTGGACGACGACCCGCTGTACGACCCTGGCGCCCGCAAGTGGGTGGACACTCCGCTGAAGCAGCCCGCGGAATAGCGACCCTGCGTTAGGACACCTACCACAGTCCGGTGGTCTGGCTCATGGTCCGCGCGAGATCCTCTTCGAGAAAGGGTTAGCGAAGGATCGGAAGCCCATGCCCGTCGCCATCTCGGCCCGACAGAAGGAGGATCCGCAGGTCCGGCCGGAGACGCGCCGCCCGTTCCGCCAGTTCGTAGCCGTACATCCCGGGCATATTGAGGTCGGTAATGAGGATCGCGATCTGCCGGATGTCAGAAAGCATCTCCGGCGCTTACCGCCGCTGCCGGCGGTCACCGTTGACCCGAGATCTTCCAGCATTGGGTCGTCACATCAAGCACCAAAGGCTCATCGTCGACGGCCAGCACAACGCGCGACATGCCAACCTCCAGCACCTGCCTTCCGGCCAACGCCGCTCCAATGCCGTCGTTCCGGCCCTCTTCCGAGCGGAGGCAGGCCGGCGATCTGCATCAATGCTGCGCCAAGACCGACGCGCCCTCCGGCGCGAACTGGTAGCGGTCGGGTCCCGTTTCAGCCATCCCGCGCGCGCCATCTCTTCGGCCGTCTCGACGCGGCACAAGGATTTGGTGCCACCCGGATGGAACAGCCGGTCCTCGAGCGCTTGCAGGTATCCGTACACGCGGGCCTGGCGCAGGAGACGGCGCATTGCGGGGATGGGGCGTCCATGCCCGTTCAAGCCTGCTGCAGTGCTGGGCCTTCCTCGGTGCCAGATTATTCTGGAACGGCCCGGCACTCAATGCGCCTCCTCTCCGGTCTTGTTCTGTCGAGGGCTTGTACGTGTGCGACCGGTCGAGAGACCAGCTGCGGCCGCCAGGGCCCTCGCGGCTCGACCGGATGGTGATTGCAACGCCATTAGTCGACCGACTTCTCGAGCTTCTGCGCTGCCCGAAACTCGTCGAGATGCTGTAGGTTCGGGCCGTATGCGGCCTTGTTGGTGAGCAGGTGGTACACTCGCCCTACGACGATTTGCAGGTGCTTCATCCTTCCGCGAGGCATCGCGCGAGCCTTGCAAAGGGCTCGGATCGCGTGGGCACGAAAACAGTCAAAAGCGTCGGACATTGGACACTCAACGCCGCGCCGGAGCATCGGTTCTTAAGCCGCCGGGAACACCGTTAGGACAAATTTGTTGAACGGCAAGGCGGTCGCATCATTTATCCGGAATGTTCTAGGACGATCGGCGCTTCCACTTTAGTTCCACAAACCGGAACTGACTGTGCAAATGTGCACACACGCGCGATTTGAGAGAGAGCTCGCCCCTTCTCCTGATGATTTCCAAAGAGAGCCACGCCTCCACTTCCGGGGCAGGCGTGGCCAAGGCGACAGGCGTGCGAAGGCGGCCGAGCTGCTCGAGAACGTCAAGATCTGATAGATCGCGGGGGGCAGCTGAAGGAGCCTCTCGAGCAGTGCGGTAGTCGCGGCACGACTGAAGAGATCGGCTGGGTACCGCCTGATGTTCTGCACGCGACTGATGCATTTTCAGGATTAAGGTGATCGTCCGCGTGGCCCTATTGGGCGAAGTCAACGATGGAGCGTGCGGCCCAGATCTAGCGCGATAACGGCGTATCGGCGATGTCGAGCAACGCGCCGAGCCCCTGACGCAGGCGGCGGGTCGCGACGCTATCGTTGGCAAGTCCAAACACTGCCAGCGAGCGCGCGGTGACACCGTAGGCGTGTCCGAGCTCGAAGTCCGTCATGGACGCATCCGGCTGGTTGGTGTCGATCAGGCTGAGCCAGCTGCGCCCGTCGGTGACCGCCGGCAAGATGAAGTTCACGATGTCATGGTGGGCGTTGTAGACCAGAAGCATCGTCGCGTCCGAGCCGCGTCGCTTGATGCCGGTCTCCTGGGCGCGCCCGTCGAGCAGCATGCCAAAGCACTTGGCGTTGCCGTCCTGCCATTGCTCGTCGGTCATCGCTTCGCCGGACGGTGACAGCCAGGTCACGTCCTTGACGTCGAGTTCTTCATTGTGGGAGCCGATCAGGAACCGGCTGCGATAGAGGATCGGGAAGGCCTTGCGTGTCGCAATCAGCTTGCGCGTGAATTCACGAAGATTGCGGCCGTTTGCCGAGATACCCATCCAGTCGAGCCAGGTGGTCTCGTTGTCCTGGGCATACGCATTGTTGTTGCCTCGCTGAGTGTGTCCAAACTCGTCGCCCGCGAGCAGCATTGGCGTGCCGTGGGACAGCAGCATCGTCGCGAGCATGTTCCGCTTCTGGCGTTCGCGCAGCGCCGTGATCTCTTGATCGTCCGTGGCTCCTTCGGCGCCGCAATTCCAGGAATGGTTGTTGCTGTGGCCGTCGCGATTGTTCTCCCCGTTCGCCTCGTTGTGCTTTTCATTGTACGAGACGAGATCATTGAGGTTGAAGCCGTCATGCGCGGTGACGAAGTTGACGCTCGCCCATGGCCGCCGCCCCCGCTTGTTGAAGAGATCGCCGGACCCTGACACACGTTTGGCAAGGTCTGCCAGCGTGCCTTCATCACCCTTCCAGAAGGCGCGCACGGTATCCCTGAACTTGTCATTCCACTCGGCCCAGCCGGGCGGAAACTGGCCGACCTGGTAGCCGCCAGGGCCGATGTCCCAAGGCTCTGCGATCAGCTTGACGCTGGACAGCACCGGATCCTGACGGCAGGCGTCGAGGAAGCCACCGCCTTCGTCGAAGCCATAGGGCTCGCGCGCGAGGATGGTGGCCAGGTCGAAGCGGAAACCGTCGACCCGCATCTCCGTCGCCCAATAGCGCAGGGAATCCGCAACCAGTTGCAGCACCCGTGGGTGGGAGAGGTTCACCGTATTTCCGGTGCCGGTATCATTGATGTAGTAGCGCTTCTGGTCCGGCAGCAGGCGGTAATAGCTGGCGTTGTCGATCCCCTTGAACGACAAGGTCGGGCCGAGTTCGTTGCCTTCCGCCGTGTGATTGTAGACGACGTCGAGGACGACCTCGATGCCATGGGCATGGAACTGGTTGACCATTTCCTTGAATTCGTTCGCGAACGGCGTCCTCAGGTAACGCGGCTCCGGCGCGAAGAAGGCAATGGAATTGTAGCCCCAGTAATTGCGCAGGCCCTTGTCGACCAAGTAGCTATCGTCGACGAAGGCATGGATCGGCAGCAGCTCCGCACTGGTGATCCCGAGCGAGCGCAGATACGCGGGGATTTCCGAATGCGCGAGGCCGGAGAACGTGCCGCGGTCTGCCTCGGGCACCAGCGGATGCAGCTGCGTAAAACCCTTGACGTGCATCTCGTAGACGATCGTCCGCTCCCACGGTACCTCGGGTTTGCGCGCCGCGCCCCAGGTGAACGCGGGGTCGATGACGCGGCACTTCTGCATCAGCGGCGCGCTGTCGCGCTCGTCATAGGAGAGGTCCTTGTCGGCGTGATCGAGCTGGTACCCGAACAGCTCGGGCGCCCAACGCAGTTGCCCGACCAGCTGCTTGGCATACGGATCGAGCAGGAGCTTGTTGGGATTGAAGCGGTGTCCGGCGTCAGGCTCATAGGGTCCATGGACGCGATAGCCGTAGACGGTGCCGGGACGGGCCGAGGGCAGATAGCCGTGCCAGACCTCGTCGGTGTATTCCGGAAGCTCGATCCGCTCGAGTTCGGTTTCACCGTCGTCGTCGAACAGGCAGAGCTCGACCTTGATGGCGTGGGCCGAGAACAGCGCGAAATTGACCCCGAGGCCGTCCCAGGTGGCGCCGAGCGGAAACGGTTTGCCCTCGGTGATACGGGATCGGCGGAGGCTCGACGCCGCCCGCGTCAGGGCGTCGTCCGATTGCGTCTTTTGGTCCATGTCTGCCCCCGATGACAATCCGGTCAGGATGTCGGCGCTGGTGTGGGTATCTCGGTTGCGGCCTGCTCGGTGGCCGCAGCCGAGGCGATCACGGCCGCGGGAGGTACGTCGGCCGGCTTGGCCGGCGGGTTGGCGCGCTGCTTGGCGACTTCCTTGCTGATCGCGGAGATCGAATTGCCGATACGCTCGGCGATCGCGGTCAGCTCGGCATCGGACAGACCCAAACGTTTTCTCACGAGGCGCATTTGAGTGCGGTCGGTGAGGTCGAGCTTGTTGCGAATCGGTTTTGGCGTCGAGCGGCGCATGGTGGCAACTCCTGTGTGTTGGTCGTAACAGTCGCCTGATCATTCCGTTCCAGCGGGTAGCAAATGGCATTAGCTGATCGCGCTTATCTCCAGACCGGCGGAAGGTATGGGCATCCGGATCGCCTCTTCGGTTGCGGGTTCACGGTGGCAGGGCTCGGATCGGCTGTGGCTGGCGCGAACGCCTGTGGCGAGGAACGAATGCACGCACGCCAGCTTTTTCCTGCGCAGGCATCCCTTCAAGCGATCGTAACGACCGACCCATCGCGGTTCGCCGAGGCATGCCCAACTCCGTGCATGGGGCGTGAAAGGGAAAGATTTGATTCAGAGACTGGGAATTGCCGGACAGGCCCGGCGACACGGTGCTTACATCGTCGATCAGGGGATAAGCTTCAACCTCTGGGCCCCGACGGCTCGCTCGGTGGAGTTGCTGGAGGTGGGGCGACCGCCACAGCGGATGGTGGGCGATGACGACGGCTGGTACCAGCTGCTCAGCCCGACAGCGCATGTCGGCACGCGCTATCAGTTTAGGATCGACCAGGACCTCATCGTCCCGGATCCGGCCTCGTTCTTCCAGCCTGATGATGTCGGTGCGCCCAGCGAGGTGATCGATACGTCGGCGTTACGTGATGCCACCCTGTATCCGGGGCGGCCATGGGCGGACGCCGTGATTTACGAGCTGCACGTCGGCACCTTCAGCGAGGAGGGGACGTATGCCGGCGTCGAGAAGCGGCTGCCCTATCTGCGCGATCTCGGCATCACGGCCATCGAGCTGATGCCGATCAACGACGTCCCCGGCCGGCACAATTGGGGTTATGACGGCGTGCTGCTGAATGCGCCCAATGCTCGCTACGGCAGGCCGCAGGATCTCAAGCGGCTGTTGCGGGCAGCCCACGATCTCGACATCATGGTCTACCTCGACGTGGTCTATAACCACTTCGGACCGCAGTTGAATTATCTGCACAGCTACGCGGAGAATTTCTTCAACAAACGCCACAGCACCGGCTGGGGGCCTGCCGTCAACCTCGAGGGACGCGATGGCGCGTTCGTGCGCGAGTTCCTGACCGAGAACGCGCTGATGTGGTTGCGCGACTACGGCTTCGACGGGCTACGCTTCGATGCCGTTCATGCGCTGAAGGACGATTCCGAACGGCATTTCCTGGTCGAGCTTGCCGAGACCATCCGGCATGAATTGTCGGGCCGGCGCGTGCATCTGATGCTGGAGAATGAGGCCAATCAGGCGCACCTGCTGGACCGAGTGGACGGAGCCCCGAGATATTACGACGCCCAGTGGGGTGACGATTTCCACAATGCGCTTCATGTCCTGCTGACGGGAGAAGAGGAGGGATATTACCGCGCGTTTGCGGACAAGCCGCTCGAACACCTTGCGCGATCGCTCACGGAAGGTTTTGCCTACCAAGGCGAGATCTTCGCGCTTCATAACGAGCCTCGCGGCGAGCCGAGCGCCCATCTGCCGCCGGACGCCACGATCTTCTTCGCGCAGAACCATGATCAGATCGGCAATCGGGGTTTGGGCGAGCGACTGTCAAAATTGGTGAGCCCGGAAAAGCTTTGCCAGGCGATGGCGTTGGTCTTGCTCAATCCGCACATTCCGATGCTTTTCATGGGGGAGGAAGCGGCTGTCGAAACGCCGTTCCTGTTCTTTGCAGACTGGACGGGACAAGCCGCCGAGTTGACGCGGGAAGGGCGGCGCAAGGAGTTTTCCCACTTCAAGGCCTTCTCGACGCCGGAAATGCGTGCCAGGATTCCAGACCCGTGCGATGAAACGACGTTTCAGGCCTCGAAGCTCGACTGGAATAGCATCGACCATTCTCCCGGGAGCGCCAAGTTTCGCACGCTGACGACGCAGCTGCTGAAGATACGGCACGACAAGATCGTACCTCTTATCAAACAGGGCTTCGTTTCGGCGCGACGTGAGCTACTGGGCCAGGATAGCGGCAGTGGCGGTGTGGACGTGCGCTGGCAGACTGAGAGGGGGGACATTCTGCAGATTGCCGCCAACTTTGGCGACCACCAGCTGCCCATGCCGGATTTGGTCGCAGGCGATTGCTTGTGGCGAGGAGTCCCCGCAGAATCGGGAGCGCTACTGCCAGGCGATATCACGGTACAACTTGGTCAGCTCTGAGACGCCAAAGGACGATGTTAGTGGGCAAGAGGGATCAAGGGCCTTGTCGATTTACACGCACTGAAGACGTCAGTGCCCTAAGTGGAACTTCGAGGTAGCCAAATTTGCGTTCTCCGGCGGACTAGAGGGCATCCCACACTGCTTTGCCCGCCCGGATGCGAGCTTCCGATGCGCTTCAGCCTGTTGCAAAGCTGTTCTTTGAGCCCGAGTCCGGCTCACCGCTCGCCAGCCGCTCGACCCGAATAGCCTATTCAAGATACTCTGTCAGCAATTTCACCCGAGTGCCGACGCGTTGGGTACTACTACACCCCGGGACGTGCGTCGCCCCTTGCGAGCGTCGATTTGCCGAATGGATGCTCGGCCGTCTCGCGACGCTGGCGCATGGCTTGCGGGTTCGCATCGAGGCACTGCTGCACAGCTGCAAAGTACATGTTCATGCTCCATCGTGTGCTGCCCTGAATTGCCCGATCCTTGGTGGGTCGGTCGTCAGCGTCGTATTGATGTTCAGCAGGAAACTGCCACGGCGCATCGATGTTGTTAGCGCCGCTGGCCGACATCGAACTTGTACGTCAATACCAGTTATGAAAAATTGCGACGCTTTTCATAGCCTAGACTTCTCCGACGTTTTCTGTTCCTCGCTAAGGCTCTCCATTCTGCTCTTTGCTTTCGTTGAGGTGGACTGCGGCTCGCCCCAGAGTAGCTCCTTCGGCTGTGAAGGAGGCCTAATCTTGAGACGGCGTGGTCCAGACCTCGAAGACGATATCGAAGTTGAACGTGGTGCAGCCGCAGATGAGTTGATGCCCCGCCATCTGTGTCGCCTCCCATTTGCGCAGCGGTTGACCTGCACCATCACGGAGGCCTGTGAAGTGACAGGCCTCGGGCGCACTAAGTTTTATGAACTTATCGGGGATGGTCGAGTGGCCAAGAGTTGGACGACGTTTTTCATCTGAGGCTGCGAAGTCGCTGTCAAAATTCCATAACATCCGATTTGCGAATGTCCGGAGTTCGCGCAAAGCGGACTAGAGTCGCCCAGGCGGCCGAAGGCCGCCCGGAGTCACTCCTCGCGGCAGGCTATTGCGGCGCGGGAACCGCGACAACTATTGCTCAACTTCGCTCGCCGCCGACAAGGTAGGCTGTTCGCGCATCGCTGGCCGGTAGCGCTTGGTTAGTTTGGCTATCCGGATTTTCGTGTGGATCCGCGGACGAATTGACGTTTTTCGAGCTGACTTGCGCGAGGGACGAGAATTAGCAAGAATCGCCACGGTTGGACGACGCAAGTCGGCTGCAGGTGAGACGCGCGGTCCGAGCGGTTGGCTGGCGCGGACAGGGCACGGCTCAAACGCGCCGATATGCGCCCACTATCGCAGTAGGCTTTCAGCGTCGACGGCGAAAACCGCTGGCGGATTGACGAATGTCAGTGCGACCTTGCGGAAACCCAAAGAGCATGCCGTGTGTTGCCTTGCGCACAATTCACTAAGCGGCGCGCGGTTTGGGGATCAGATCGCGGATCTTCAATGCCTTGATCGCGGTCGAACGCTAAACCGGTACCTCCTTTTGCTGATCGCACTCGGGGGCGAAGCGGCATCGCCGAGGGAAGACGATGATGAATATTGAACGATATACCGAGCGCTCGCGCGGTTTCATCCAGTCCGCGCAGTCGCTGGCGATGCGCGAAGGTCATCAGCAGTTTTCCACCCTGCATCTGCTGAAGGTCCTGCTGGATGACAGCGAGAGCCTTGCTGGCGGTCTGATCGACCGCGCCGGCGGCGATTCCCGTGCAATCCTGAAGGCGACCGAGGATGCCCTGAACAAGCTGCCAAAGGTCTCCGGCGGCGGATGGTGAAGAAATAGGCGATCAGCTCCTGGATCATGATGCCCCAGAGCAGGGTGCCGGTGAGGACGAATATCTCCTTCTCCTCATTGGGAATGCGCCGCGAATCCTGAATCGGCTTCACCACCGCGAAATAAGTGGCGAACGCGGCGAGGAGGGCGACCGCCACTCCGATCAGCGCGCCGGCATAGGTGCCGACACCAAGGACGCTGGCTGCGGCCCAGGCCGCCACCGCCGCCGCGACATGATGGCACCATGGGAGAGGTTGAGCACGCCCGAGACGCCGAAGATCAGGGTAAAGCCGGTGGCACCGAGAGCGTAGAGAGCGCTGATCGCAAAGCCATCCATCAAGATCTGGAAGACTCGCATTGATAATAGGCCGCATGGCAGCGGGGCTGCCGCTTTGAGAAAGAGTGCTGTGTGGGACGCGTGCGGAAGCTCCTGGGAAGTGGCCCAGGGAGCATTTCCTGCTAGTTGCTGAGCTTGATGAAGTTCGGGAACTTGACGTCGACCGTGGCGACGTCCTTTGGCCAGACCGCGCTCTGCTTGCCGTTCTGCCATTGCAGCATCAGGCCGGTGATCAAGCCCTTGCCATATTTGATCGAGTGCGTGAACGGGTCGTCCTTGCCGTAGAACTGGACGCGGCCAATGGTGCCTTCCCAGTCGGTCTTCTCCAGCGCAGCAACGAGCTTGTCCGCCTCGGTCGAACCGGCCCGTTTCACCGCATCGGCAATGTAATAGACCTCGTCATAGGCAGTGTAGCCGGCATACGACGGATAGTTACCGAACTTCTTCTCGAAGTTCTCCGCGAACGGCACCGACTTCGGCGTGACAGCCACACCCGGTCCCGAGACGCCCTGATAGAGGACGCCTTCCGCGGCCTGGTTGGTGTCCTTACCGAACGTTTCGTTGGTGGCTTGCGAGGAGATGCCGAACATCGGGATCGGCACTTGCTGGTTCTTCCACTGCACCGTCGGCTGCACACCGACATGGGAAATGCCGGTGATGATCACGTCGGGCTTGGAGCCCTCGATCTTATTGAAGATCGGCGTAAAATCGGTGGTGTCAGGGGAGAAGCGGATGTGGTCGAGCACTTTCAGCCCGATTTTGGGCAGGCATTCCTCGTAGCCGATGTCGAGCGGCTTGGTCCAGGCAGCGTCCTCGCTCATGATGACTGCTGTCTTCATGTGCATCTTGTCCACGAGCAAGTCCTTGGCGCCATCGCAAACCGAGAGCGCCAGGGCCGCCGAAGTCAGATAGCCGTGGAAGGTGTACTTGTTCTTCTCGTAATCGGCATGGACGCTCTTGCTGATCTCGTTGGAGGCAGCACCGGGCGTGACGAACGGTGTCTTCAGTCGCGAAGCCCACGGTTCCAGCGCAAGTACGACCTCGCTGATGTAGCTTGCGATGACTGCGTTGACCTTGTCCTCGTTGACGGCACGCTGGAAGGCACGCACAGAATCCGCGGAAGAGGAGTGATTGTCGTAGGAGATAATTCGATCTTGCGTCCATCGACGCCGCCATTGGCGTTGATCTCGTCAGCGGCAAGTTGCGCCGCCTGTGGGATGGAGGCGCCCGCGATCGCCTGCGCTTCCGCGATAACGCCGATCCGAAGTGGATCCGCCGCAAGTGCCGCGCGTGGTGCAGTCATCAGCACACTGGCCGCAGTACCAAGTGCTATTCGCAACGCAACAGAGAGTCTCCTTTTCATGTTGTTCTCTCCCTTCAACAGGCCTCTTGTGAGCCATTGGGGCGCGACTATAGGGGCCTACAGATTCTCGGCAAGTGAAACTGCATTCATGATTGCGGGGAGCGGCCTCGCATACTGGCATCCGAGAAGGGCGGCGCGACGAGTATTCAAGTGTGGTTGGACTTCCGAAACGAGCTCAGCGCACCTGACTCAGGCCATCTCCGTCAGCGCGCTTTGGTCCGGAACGACCGTAGAATCTTGGCCAAGCCGGGAGCGGCGGCACTCAGCTCGTCCAGATGTATGCGCGAGAGCGATCGCAGCTTCTGCTCGCCCTTGGCCGTCAGCTTGACGAGAACGCGCCTTGCGTCCTCGGGATCGGCTTCCCGGCCGATCAGCTTGAGTTTCGCCATGCGATCCACCAGCTCCACCGCCGTATGGTGCCGGATCAGGAGGAAGCGGGCGATGTCGCCAATGCTGGCGCCGCCGGGGCTGGCGAACCCCTTGATCGCCAGCAACGCCTGATGCTGCTGTGGCGTCAGCCCGGCGTTCTGGGCCGCGGCTTCGCTGAAAGCAAGGAAGGTTCGCAACTGGTAGCGGAATCGGGCTAGCGCCGCGTAGTCGGCCTCACGCATCGCGCCGCCCTTTGCGGGCACGCCATGCGCCCTGCGTCCAGTCTTCCGCTTTGATTCAGCCATTCCTGCCTTCGACGTCAGCCCGCCGGCGAAGCGGTCGCTGCCGAGACTATCAAGGAAGGACGGGCGGGACCAATCGGCGGGGTCGCGGATGCACAAATATCCGGTGCTCCCCAGCTGCCTATTCGAAGCTGGACAGCAGGATCTTGACCAGGATGACCTGGAACGCGATCGGGATGCGGACGCTCTTCCGCCTGATCGAGCGCTGCAGCGCGCCCGCGATCTCGGCGCTGGTCAGGTTACCGGCCGCCGCATCGGTGATCAACTCGCACCACATCTGCGACAGCGAGCCGCCGAGCGGGATCACGGGCTTGATGGTCACGCCGCAGCCCTGCGCCCAGTCGACGATCTCCCGCATGGTGTGAGGACCGCAGTTGCGCGCAGTTGCGAGGCGCTCGGCCGTCAGCGCGCGCAGCAGTTCACGCGAGGGCGACCAAGTCCCCTTCGGTGGCTGCTCGCCGGTGAGTTCGACCGCGAGCTCCTTCAGGACATTGGGCGCGCCCGCTCAGCTTCTGCATCGGGCCAGGTTCCCGTTTCGCCTGAGTGGCGCCAACCGCCAGTCCCCGCTTGCCGGCAGACCGGTTGCGCGGCTCGGACATGCGGGCCGCATCGCTGGACTGCGGCGCCGCACGCGTGTCGCTCCCCTCTCTGACCGGCCACGCCGCCTCCTGCAACTCCGCCTTTTGCGGCCAAGAGCGTCGCTTCCGGGCACCCGCTATCGTCGTTTGCCGCGCCATTTCTCCCGCTGAACCCTCCAGCCTCTTACTCACAAAGACTAATATATATCGCAATCCGATATGTTTTCACGTGACAATTTTTGTCGTTCGACCAAAGGCGAAATTGACAGAAGGACTTCACAAGCAATGTTTACGTGCAGGAGCTACACGCGGATGTGACGTGCCCGGTGCAGGCAGGCCCTCGAGGTCTGCTGCCGCCGGACAGGTCGTGTTGTGCCTGCAAACAAGAACGACATTCGGAGGAAACGATCATGACCGACAATCTCATCCGCCGCGGCCTCTCGCGCCGCAGCCTGCTCCAGACCACTGCAGGTCTCATCGGCGGCTCGGTGCTGCCGGCAATGCCGGCCTTTGCCGAGGACAGGCCGATCGGCACGTATCCTGCGGGCGTGTCCGGGTCCACGGCCTTCATCGGAATCTCGGTGCCGCGCACCGGCACTTATGCCGTCCAGGGCGAAGACGAACTCAAGGGCTATCAACTCGCGATCGAGCACATCAACAGCGGTCACGACCTGATCAAGAAGATCTCGCCGAAGACCAGCAAGGGCGTGCTCGGCAAGGAGCTCAAGTTTGGCGTCGCGGATTCCGCGGCCAAGCCGAACGAGGCGGTGCAGGCGCAGCAGCGCTTCATCAGCGAGAACAAGGCGATCATGATCACCGGCGGCACCTCGAGCGCGGTCGCGGTCGCGCTCAACAAGCTCGCCCAGCGCGAGAAGGTGATCTTCGTGTGCGGCATTTCCGGCTCGAACGACACCACCGGCAAGGACTGCGTCCGCTACGGCTTCCGCCAGAACTTCTTCGGCCAGACCGCCGCCGCGGCGATCGGCCCCGTCATGGTCAAGGAGTTCGGCAAGGGCAAGAAGGCTGCGTATCTCACGCCGGACTACACCTACGGTCACACCGTCACCGAGTCGATGCAGGACTTCCTTGCGACCGCCGGCTGGACCACCGTGACCAACCAGGTGGCGCCGCTCGGTGCGCCTGACTACTCCTCATATCTTCTGAACGTCGCGAATTCCGGCGCCGAAGTGCTGATCAACGTCAACTGGGGCCACGACGCGGTGCTGTCGACCCAGCAGGCCAAGCAGTTCGGTGTCCTCGACAAGATGAAGCTGGTGGTACCGTATCAGGTGCCGTTCATCGCCCGCGAGACCGGCGGCTTGATGCAGGGCGTCTACGCTGCCAGCGACTATTGGTGGACACTTGAGGACAAGTTCCCGCTGGCCAAGATGTTCAACGAGGCCTTCGAGAAGAAGTACGGCTACAAGCCGGAATGGGGCGCGGAGAACGCCTATGTCAGCTTCGCGCACTGGGCCCGCATGTGCGAGCAGGCCGGCAGCTTCAACCCGCCCGATGTGATCAAGGCCTATGAGAAGGGCGAGACGATCCCCTCGCTCGTCGGCGACGTGCATTACCGTCCCGAGGACCATCAGTGCGTCCGCCCGGTGGTCATCGTAAAGGGTAAGCAGCAGAAAGACATGAAGAACAAGGAAGACTGGTACGACGTGGTCGAGGTCGTCCCCGGCGACGGCCTGATGCAGAAGCCGGACGCCTTCGGCTGCCATCTCGGCGACTACAGCTGAGCCCGCTCTAACCCCTGTGACGCCGCGGGCTGCCCTCTGCTCCCTGCGGCGTCACCTTTTTGGCGCGCTCCGTCGCGCCTTCGCAGCAGTGACCATTTCATGATCAGTTGGCCCAACCTCGTTTCGCAGCTTTTCAACGGGCTTGCGCTCGGCGCGCTGCTCGCGCTGATCAGCTCCGGTTTGACCATCATCTACGGCACGCTCGGCGTCCTCAACCTCGCCCATGGCGCGATGTTCATGATCGGCGGCTACGCCGGCTTTGTCGCCTACCAGTACACGGAATCGTTCGTCCTCGCCGTTATCGCGGGATCGCTGTTCGTGATGCTGCTCGGCGTGCTCATGGAACGCGTCATCATCCGCCATTTCTATAATCGCCCGCACGAGGATCAGCTGCTGGTGACCTTCGGGCTCGGTATCTGCTTCGTCGAGCTCGTGCGCCTGATCTTCTCGAGCCAGTCGCAGCTGGTGCCACCCCCGGCGATGTTCCGGGGCATCACTAATCTCGGCTTCATGTTTTATCCGACCTACCGCCTCGCCGTGGTCGGCATCGTCGCCATCGCCCTCGGCGCGCTGTTCATCATCCTCTACCGGACCAGGCTCGGCATGATCGTGCGCGCCGGCATCGAGGATTCTGTGATGGTCGATTCGCTCGGCATCAACGTCTATCGCGTCTTCATGGTCGTGTTCGGCATCGGTGCGATGGCCGCCGGCTTTGCCGGGATCGTCAACGCGCCCGTGGTTTCGCTGACACCGGGCATCGGTGACGACATCCTGGTCCAGACGTTCGTGGTGGTGGTGATCGGCGGCGTCGGCTCGTTCCCCGGTGCGATCCTCGGCGGCCTGATTGCCGGCGAGATCATCAGCGTCACCTCCATGTTCAACCCCGGCTACGCCTATGTGATGCTGTTTGCGGTGATGACGCTCGTACTCGTGGTGCGACCGCATGGCCTGCTCGGCGTTCAGGGCCGCGAGTAAGTGATTTCGTCATGCTCAAGCAACGTCAGTTCCTGATCGAGACGCTAACGGCCATCGGCCTGATCGCGGCTCCGTTTGTGCTGCCCCATCTCGGCTTCGCGCCGAACACCGTCAATCGAATCCTGGTCTGGGGCCTGTTCGGGCTCGGCTTCGACATCCTGTTCGGCTTCACGGGGCTGTTGTCGTTCGGCCAGTCCGCCTTCTATGGTACCGGCGGCTTCGTCGCGGCCTATCTCCTGACGCGCGCCGGCTTCAGCAACGTGCTGGGCGCGCTGATCATCGGCATGATCGCCGCCGCCGTGACCGGTTATCTTGTCGGCCTGATCGCGCTGCGCCGGACCGGCATCTATTTCGCCATGATCACCGTGGCGATCGCGCAGGTGTTCTTCTTCGTCGAGTTCAATCCGCTCTCGGATTTTACCGGCGGCGAGAACGGCCTGCCCGGCGTCCCGACGCCGAGTTTCAATCTCGGCTTCACCACGATCCACTTTACCAACGGCTGGTCGCTCTATCAATTCATCGCGCTGTGCTATTTCATCGGCGTCATCATCGCGCTCAGGATCGTCCGCTCGCCGGTCGGGGCGATTCTGAGCGCGATCCGGGACAATCCGCTGCGCGCCACCGCCGTCGGCCACAACATCCACGGCTACAAGCTGACTGCTTTCGTGATCGCCGCCGCCTATGCGGGGTTTGCCGGCGGCCTCCTCGGCGTGCTCCAGGCCTTCATGCCGCCGGACGCGTTCACGTTCGACACCTCCGGCCAATTGGTGATGCAGACCGCCATTGGCGGCAGGAGCACGCTGTTCGGGCCGCTGGTCGGCGCGGCGGTCTGGCTCTTCCTGCAGGACTTCCTGCAGGCCGCGTTGGGCCTCGGAGCCGCCTGGAAGCTCGTGCTGGGTGTCGTGTTCGTGCTGCTGGTCTGCTTTCTGCGCGGCGGCATCATCGGCGGCCTCGCCGATCTCTATCGCCTCGCCTCCGGCAGGCGTAAGCGGACGGAAGCAGAGGCTGAACAAGAGGCTACGGACGCCGCGCCGACACGGCAACCTGCGCCAGCATCGATGCAGGCCAAAGAAGTCGAACATCCTGCGTATTCAGGGCCGATCCTGAAGGCCACAGGTCTCACCAAACGCTATGGCGGCCTCGTCGCCAACAGCGACATCGATTTCAGCGTCAATCAGGGCGAGCTGCGCGGCATCATCGGTCCTAACGGCGCCGGCAAGTCGACTTTCTTCAAGATGTTGACCTGCGAGGTCGCCCCGACGTCGGGCCAGATCCTGTTCGAGGGCCGCGACATCACGGGACTGAAGATCACCGAGGTTTGCCAGCTCGGGCTCACCAAGAGCTACCAGGTCAACCAGCTCTTCACCGGCCTCACCGTTCGCCAGAACCTGACGATCGCCGCGCTTGCCGAGCTGCGCGGAAAATTCCGGCTCGATTTGTTCCGCAAGCTCTCGGGCATCAAGGGCCTGGCCGAGCAGGTCGGGCACACGCTGGCCCTTGTCAATCTGACCCGCCGCGCCGACACGCCCGTATCCGAGCTCGCCTATGGCGAGAAACGCAGGCTGGAGATCGGGCTTGCGCTCGCAACCTCGCCGCGCCTGCTGCTGCTCGACGAGCCGCTCGCCGGCATGAGCCCGCGCGAGCGGGTCGAGACCGTTAAGTTGCTCAAGTTGATCGCGCGCGGCCGCACCATGATCATCATCGACCACGACATGGATGCCCTGTTCGAGCTGGTCGAGCGCATTACCGTGCTCCAGGAAGGCCGCGTGCTGGTCTCCGGAACGCCCGAGGAAATCAAGACCAACGCCGCGGTGCAGGAAGCCTATCTCGGCGGCGTCCACAGAGAGATCGCCGCATGAGCCTGATCGAGGTCAACGGCCTGAACAGTTATTACGGGGACTCCCACATCCTGTTCGACGTCGCCATGCATGTCGACCGTCACGAGGTGGTGGCACTGCTCGGCCGCAACGGCGCCGGCAAGAGCACCACGCTGAAGAGCCTGATGGGTGTCGTGACACCCCGCAGCGGCAGCGTGAAATTCGACGGCATCGATATCGCCGGGCGCAGAAGCCACAAGATCGCGCAAGCGGGCATGCAACTGGTCCACGAGGAGCGCCGGATCTTCGGCAGCCTGTCGGTGGAGGAGAACATCCTCCTTGCACAGATCACCGCGCCCAAACGCTGGCCGCTCGGCCGCATCTACGAGATGTTTCCCCGGCTGAAGGAGCGTCGCAACAACCGTGGCACCGAGCTTTCCGGCGGGGAGCAGCAGATGCTCGCGATCGCGCGGGCGCTGGTGCGCGATCCCAAGATCGTGCTGCTGGACGAGCCGTTCGAGGGCCTTGCGCCTGTGATCGTCCAGGATCTCGTCAAGGCCTGCCGCGAGCTGGCGGCGGCCGGCCAGACCATCGTGCTGGTGGAGCAGAATCTGGCGGCGACGCTAGCGCTGGCGAGCCGGATCTACATCATCAACAACGGCCACATTGTGCACGAGGGGCCGGCGCAGGAGCTGAAGGCCCAGCCGGAACTGCTACAGCGATATCTCGGCGTTTAGATGGATGTTTGAGCATGATCTCTTCGGAATGCCGCGGCACACTTTTCCGGATCATGCTCTAGCCGGCGAGCGCCGCGACCATCCGTCTGGCGTGATCGGCGAGCACGGCCATGTCTTCCTTGCGCGTCTGCGCCGGCAACAGCTCGATCCCGGACCTGACCGGCATGACGTGCATGTGCAGGTGAAAAACCACTTGGCCGCTGGCCGGCTCACTGAATTGCTGCAGGATAATACCCTCGGCGTCGAACGCCTTCATCGCCGCAATCGCGATCCGCTTAGCGGTTCTCGCAACCGCGGCGAGATCGTCATCGGCGATGTCGAGGATCCCGCGCGCCGGCGCGCGAGGAATGACCAGCGTGTGTCCGGGCGAGCGCGGCATAATATCCAGGAAGGCGAAGCTGCGGTCGTCCCTGAAAACTTCGAAGCAGGGAATCTCGCCGCGCAGGATCTTCGCGAAGACGTTTTGATCGTCATAGGCCGCCATGAACCCCTCCCATCGCTGCGAGGTACGATCAAACGCGCTCCTTTCCGTTGACGCAAGCAAGCCTGCGATCTATCCACGATGCCAAGCGAGATGGTTCCATTGACGACAGGCTTTGATCCCGGAAACAGCAGCTATACGCTTGCGATCAGCGGCAAGGCGAACCTCGAAATCACGCCCCAGGCGATCCGATATAGCCGGGAATTCATGCCGCAGTTCTTGCGTCGCCTGAAAAACGTCAGGCTCGGCGTCGGGCGATCGTTCGTTTCTGGGTCGGATTCAATATCGGCGCTTCTGGCCAACGATGATCGGATCTTCGAACAGAACCGCGTGCTGGATCCTCCGCCGTTGAAATGGCTGATGCGCCAAGTGGTGGAGAGTGTCCGGAAAACCTTCCCCCAACTCGGCGAAATTGAGATCGATAGCGCCTGGGGCGGCTTCGTCGATTGCACGCCGGACGCAGTGCCAGTGGTGTCGCAGGTGGACGGGGTGGAAGGCCTCGTCCTCGCGGCGGGCTGCTCGGGTCACGGCTTCGGTTTAGGCCCGGGGCTTGGCTATCTGGCCGCAGAGCTTGTCGCCAACGACAGGCCTAGCGTCGATCCCACTCCGTTCCGGCTGGCGCGTCTGGTCGATGGCTCGAAGCTGGACATCGCCGCCATATGAAGATCGAACCGGAAGTCAGGCAGTCCCAGAGGGGCGTTTCCTCCCCAACTTGAGTCACTCCTTCGGAGTGGCTCTTTCTTTATGGACAAGATGATTTGGCTGATCGAGGTGCCTCGGCCGAAGACCCACCGTTTGGACCTGGACGAAAGCATCGCCAGCTCGCCGGCCGATGGTTCAACAGGCAGGCGTCTCTCCCAATGGGCGAACGATCGTGCCGGCGTTCATGATGTCCGCCGGATCAAAGGCGGTCTTGATCCGGCGCATCGCCGCGTCGCGTCCGAGATCGCCGTACCGCTTCAGAAGGTGCTTCTTGAATCGACCGACGCCGTGCTCCGCGCTGAACGTGCCGCCGAGCGCCTCGAGCGCCGCGGCCGTGTCGTAGAGTTGCAGCGACAGGATGCCTTCTTCCACCCGCTTGGTGAACTCCAGCCCGTCGACGCCGGTAGGAACGAGCACGTTGTGCAGATTGCCATCGCCGACATGACCGTAGATGGACAGCTCAATGAGCCATCAATTCTAGCGTGTAACGCTCAAGCCGTAGCAAGCGGACATCAATCCAAGTTGCGGATATTGCCGGTCGATCGTGGCCACTTCTTTTCGCATCTGTGCGACGATCCAATCTCGGATTTCGGCGGCGATGGGCCGCATGGGCCGGTGGCGGGGCGGCAGAAACTCGCAGAGACGGCGTGTGGTGGCCAGTGTGTCGGAGGCCGGCACCAGTGCGCCGGTCAGAAGCCAATGCGAGGTCACCGTCAGCCAGCCGAGAGCGATGCCCTGACCTAGCAGGGCGGCCTGCACCACTACGGCATAATCCGTGAAGCTCAGTCCCTTGGCTACGCCGCGGCGCCCGGTCAGAAGCGATGGGTAATCCGCGGCCCAATCGCCCGGTGTCTCGGCAAGACGAATGATGGTGTTGCCCTCGGTAGGATCGGTCTCGCCGAGATAGCCGGGACTGCACATCGGCAGCATCACTTCTTTCATGACCAGCGTACCGCCGGAGGACGGCTCGTCGCGATCGCGGAAGCGCATGCCGAGATCGACATTCTCGACCGGCCCGCGCAGCGCGCCGGAGATCAGCTGAAAGCGCAGATCGACTTGCGGAAACTGTTTCTGCAGCTTGTCGATGCGTGGCATCAGCCAGTGTGTGGTGAAGGCGGAGGAGACCGACAGCGTCACCGTCTCGGTGCCCTTGCGGCGCCGCTCGATCTCGACGAGCCCGCTCTCGATGCTGCGGAAGCCTTCGAGCACACGGCGATACAAGAGCTCGCCTTCCTCGGTGAGCACCGCGCGCCCCGCTGTGCGATCGAACAGGCGAACGCCGAGATGCTCCTCGAACTGGCCGAGCATGCGGCTCACCGCCGGCTGCGTGACGTTCAGCTCGGCGGCCGCAGCCGTGAAGCTGCCATTGCGCGCCGCCGCGTCGAAGACGAACAGGGCGTTACTGGAAGGCAGCATGCGGCGCAGCTCGTGCATAACGTCATGTTATGGTCACGGTGAGAATTTGGCAATTGCCGAGTTTTCGCAAGTCTGGTGTCATCGACATGACAGCCCAAAGACAGGGGCTCTGAATGACGATTTGCTGCAGCGCACGCTTCGGCGGTGGCTGCACAGAATCCCTGTCTATAATGCAGGCTTATGGCGCGCAGCGAGGCACGCCAGCTAGGGACACGCGAGGTCGATCGTTGGACAAGCGAGCGGAAAGCGTCGAGATCAGGTCCGCCAGCAAGGCCTATGGCGCCGTTCGCGCCCTCGACGACGTTTCGCTCACTGTCGGCGCCGGTGAATTCGTCTCGCTGCTCGGCCCCTCCGGCTCCGGCAAGACCACGCTGCTCGGCATTCTGGGCGGCTTCATCCTGCCGACGTCAGGCACCATTCTCTTCGGTGGCCGCGACATCACCTATATGCCGCCGCACAAGCGCGATATCGGCGTCGTGTTCCAGAACTACGCGCTGTTTCCGCATATGAGCGTCGGCGAGAACGTCGCCTTTCCGCTGCGTGCGCGGCGCCTGCCGAAGTCCTCCTGGCCGGACAAGGTGCGCGCGGCGCTCAGCATGGTCGGCCTTGCCGGATATGAAGAGCGCGGCATTGCGCAGCTTTCCGGCGGCCAGCGGCAGCGTGTGGCGTTGGCGCGCGCCATGATCTTCGAGCCGCGCCTGATCCTGATGGACGAACCGCTCTCCGCGCTCGACAAGCAGCTGCGCGAATCCATGCAGATCGAGTTGCGCGCGCTGCACCGGCGAATCGGAGCCACCATCATCTACGTCACCCATGACCAGCGCGAGGCGCTGACCATGAGCGACCGCGTCGCGGTGATGAAGGATGGCAGGCTGATCCAGATCGACAAGCCTGAGCGCCTGCACGATCATCCCGCCGATTCCTTCGTCGCCAGCTTCATCGGCGAAGCGACGATGCTGCCGGTCCGCCGCGTCGATGCTTCCAGCGTCGCGCTCGGCAATGCCTTGCTGCGCAGCGCGCGTGCCATTCCCGATGGCGATGCCTTGATGCTGGCCGTGCACAGCGAAAAGCTGCTGATCGACGACGGTGCGCAGGATGAGGCCTGTAACCGGCTGACCGGGACCGTCACCGACATCGTCTACCAGGGCGAGAGCCTGCGCATTTTCCTCGCGCTCGCCGATGGCATAGCGCTCAGCCTGCGCCAGCCGAGCTACCACCAGGCCTATCACCGCATCCCACCGCTCGGCGGCAGCCTCACCGTCACGCTCCACCCCGAGGACACCATCATCGTGCCGAGGGTGGGGGACTGAACTCAAGCCTCATCCAACCCGAGAGAAGAAACTGATATGTCGACCCAAGCCGCGTTCAGCAATTTCAAGGTTCTCACCTTCGACGTCGTCGGCACCTTGATCGACTTCGAAACCGGCGTGCTCGAAGCCGTGCGCAAGATCGGAGGCAAGAAGGCGGCCGAGCTCAGCGACGAGCAGATATTCGAGCCCTACAAGCGTGGCCGCGACAAGCATTACGAGCGCTCGAGCGAGGTGATGTTCCACGTCTATCGCCATCTGGCCACCGAACTTGGGCTGCCAGCGGACGATGCGTCCTGCGACATGTTCCAGCTCTCCGTGCTGCGCTGGGGGCCGTTCCCGGATTCGGTCGAGGCGCTCAGGCGCCTGCGCACCAAATTCCGCTTGGTCGCGATGACCAACGCGGACCGCGTCGCGCTGTCCTGCTACGCGCACGCGCTGGGCAACCCCTTCGACGACACCGTCTGTGCCGACGACACGGGAGTTGCAAAACCGAACCCGGAATTCTTCGCCTACAACAGGGGCCGCCAGTCGGCGTTCGGCTACAAGCAATCCGACATCCTGCACGTCGCGCAGAGCCAGTATCACGACATCGGGATCGCGCGGAAGCTCGGCTACAAGGTGTGCTGGATCGAGCGCCGCCAGGGCATTGCCGGCTTCGGCGGCACGCCGGCGGTGGAGACGCTGACCAAGCCGGACTTCCACTATCCCACCCTGAAGGCGCTTGCCGACGCCGCGATCGGTCCGGCGGCGTAACGGAGAGCCGCGGCATGACAAGGGACTTCAGCACGCTGCCATCGGTCAATTCGCTGTGGGAAGCCACGGCGGACCCGGCGCGCGCGTTTCCCGTGCTGTCGGGCGAGAGCCAAGCGGATGTGGTGATCATCGGCGCCGGCTACACCGGCCTCTCCGCCGCGCACCACATCGCCAAAAGCGGGCTCAGCCCCGTCGTGCTCGAGGCGAACCGCCCCGGCTGGGGCGCGAGCGGGCGCAATGGCGGGGTGATCACGGCGAAATTTCGCCTGTCCTTCCGCGAGATCGATGCCTTACACGGCCGCGACATGGCACGGCGCATGTACGAGATCGCGCATGAATCGACCGACATGGTCGAGGAACTGGTCTCCGAGTTCGGCATCACCAGCGCGAACCTAGTGCGCACCGGCCAGGTCAAGGCCGCGCACAATGAAGCGACGCTAAAGGCCGCGATCGACGAGGCCAACTGGATGACGCGCGAGATGGGCTCGGCCGCGGTTCGCATTCTCGACAAGAACGGCGTGCGCGAGGAGACCGGCTCCGACATCTTTGTCGGCGGCGTGCTCAATCCCGGCTCGGGCGGGGTCCATCCGCTGAACTATTTGCGCGGCCTGGCAAATGGCGTGGCGAGCCGCGGCGTTCCGATTTTTCAGGAGTCGCCGGTCGTCAAGCTCCGGCGCGAGAAGGACGGCATCGTCGCCGAGACGCCGCAAGGCGCGGTGCGGGCGAAGCAGGCGATCATCGCCACCAACAGCTATTCGGATCTGACCGATGCCACCGTGCAGATACAGCGCACGCTGATCCCCTTCCGCAGCGCCATAATCGCGACCGAGCAGCTGCCACGCAATCTCGCGGGAAAACTGATGCCGACGGGGCGCACCTATACCGAGACCAAGCGCATGATGCGCTGGTTCCGCATGGTCGACAACCGCGTCATCTTCGGCGGCCGCGGCGCCTTCGGCAAGCAGGATTCGCAAGCCGCATTCGACGCCTTGCGCAAGGCGATGGTCGGCATCTTCCCCGATCTCGCCGATGTCCCGCTCGCATACAAATGGTCGGGGCTCGTCGCGATGACGCTGGACTCGGTGCCGCATATCGGCCGGCTCGACGACCGCACGCTGTTCTCGATCGGCTACAACGGTGCCGGCGTTGCGATGTCGAGCCTGATGGGCCGCTATCTCGCCGCCTTCGTGCGTGGCGAGACGCCCGACGTCGGCCTGCTCGATGCGCGGCGCATGAAGGCCATACCGTTCTATCCGCTGCGTGAGCCCGCCGTGCGCATGGTCGCGGGCTGGTATCAATTTCTCGATGCAATCGGTCAGTAAGATCTATTTGGAGAAGGCGAGGATGACCATGAAGCGCACTATTGGATTGGGCTGCGTCCTGCTGGGCGCAATCGGACTGACCAGTGCGGCCGATGCCGCCGAGCAGATCACCTTCGTCTCGCAAGGCGGGGCCTATCAGCAGGCCCAGACGGTGGCGATCCTCGATCCCGCCGCCAAGAAGCTCGGCATTACCATTAACCAGGACTCCATTCCGGATGCCTGGCCCGCGATCAAGACGCAGGTCGGCAGCGGCAAGCCGATCTGGGATGTCGTCGACACCCCGACCGGCAACTGCCTTCGCGGCGGCGAGCAGGGGCTGATCGAGAAGCTCGACTTTTCGAAGATTCCCAACGGCGCGGCGATGCCGGAGGCCTATCGCAGTCCCTATTCGGTGTCCTACGAGTTCTATTCCAGCGTGCTGTCCTACAGCCAGAAGACCTTCCCGAAGGACGCGCCGAACAGCTGGGCTGATTTCTGGGATGTCAAGAAATTCCCCGGCCGCCGCGCACTGCGCAACCACCCGTTCGCGACGCTCGAGGCCGCGCTGATGGCCGACGGCGTCGCGCCCGACCAGCTCTATCCGCTCGACGTCGACCGCGCCTTCAAGAAGCTGGAGGAGATCAAGCCGCATATCACGGTGTGGTGGACCTCGGGCGCGCAGTCGGCGCAGCTGCTCAATGACGGCGAGGTCGACATGGAGATGGCCTGGAACGGCCGCGTCAGCGCGGTCGCGAAGGAGGGCGCCAAGGTCGCCTTCACCTACAACCAGGGCATCCTGCAGAGCACTTCGCTCTGCATCCTCAAGGGCGCGCCGAATCTCGAGACCGCGATGAAATTCCTCAATGAGGCCGTTGATCCCGTGCACCAGGCCAATCTGCCGCTGCACATCGATTATGGCCCGGGCAACCCCAAGGCCTTCGAGACGGGCGTGGTCAAGCCCGAGCGCGCGGCGCAATTGCCGAGCGAGCCGGCCAATGCGGCGAAGCAAGCGCTGATGTCCTACGCCTGGTGGTCCTCGCCCGCGGGCGAAGCCGCCGAGAAGCGCTGGGCATCGTTCATGCAGAAGTAGGGCGAGGCAGCCTTGACGACATCCGTGCCAGATCCTTCCCAGAAGCATCAGCGCCGCGAGCACGGTCTGATGCTGGTATTGGTGTCGCCGGCGCTGCTGGTGATCCTGGCGCTGATCGTGCTGCCGGTCGGCTGGCTCACCTGGCAGTCGATCTACCATGACGGTTTCACGCTGGAGAATTATCGCCGCGTCTTCACCGAAGACGTCTACTGGCGCAGCTTTGCGCTGACCTTCGAGATCAGCCTCGCGGTCACTTTGATCGCGCTAATGCTCGGCTATCCCGTGGCCTACCTCGCCAACTCGGTGCCGAAAGGGTGGAGCATCCTGATCCTGTCGCTGGTCGTGCTGCCGTTCTGGACCAGCGTGCTGGTGCGCGCCTATGCCTGGCTGGCGCTGCTGCAGCGCACCGGCGTGATCAACCAGTTCCTGCGCTATCTCGACGTCATCAGCGAGCCGCTCGCGCTGGTCCACAACACGTTCGGCACGGTGGTTGCCACCGTGCACATCCTGCTGCCATTCATGGTCCTGCCGCTCTATGCCACCATGCAGAAGATTCCGAACGATCTCATGCAGGCCGGCGCCAGCCTGGGCGCGAGCCCGTCCCTGACCTTCGTCCGCGTGTTCCTCCCGTTGTCGCTGCCCGGCGTGCTCGCGGGCTGCACCATGGTGTTCGTGCTCTGCCTCGGCTTCTACATCACGCCGGAGCTGCTCGGTGGCGGGCGCACCGTGATGTTGTCGATGCTGGTGAGCCGCAATGTCGAGCTCTACAACCAGTTCGGCGCCGCGAGCGCGGTCGCCGTGGTGCTGCTCCTATGCGTGCTCGCGATCTTCTTCGTCGTCAGCCGTTTCATCTCGCTCGATCGCGTGCTGGGGCAGAAATGATGCGCGTCTCGCCCGCCCGGATCGTCCTCTACGTGGTCAGCGCGCTGGTGCTGGTCTATCTGATCCTCCCCGTTCTGATCATCGCGCCGATCTCGTTCTCCAGCGCGCGCTTCCTGACCTTCCCGCCTCCGTCCTTCTCGCTGCGCTGGTACCAGCAATACTTCTCAAATCCGGCCTGGATGCAGGCGACGCGGGTGACGCTGACGGTCGCGCTGCTGACCGTCCTGATGGCGACCCCGCTCGGCGCGGCCGCCGCCTATGCCATCAACCAGTCGAAGCTGCGGATCATGCGGCTGATCCACATGACGCTGCTGCTGCCGCTGGTGGTGCCGATCATCATCACCGCCGTCGGCATCTTCTTCGTTTATGCCAGGATCGGCCTGGTCGCGACCATGCCCGGTCTTGTGCTGGCCAACGTGATGCTGGGCCTGCCCTATGTCGTGATCTCGGTGCTGGCGGGTCTGCAGAGCTTTGATCCCGCGCAGGAGATGGTGGCGCGCAGCCTCGGCATGAATCGCCTGCGCAGCTTCTTCGCGGTGACGCTGCCGCAGATCAAGTCCAGCGTGGTCGCCGGCGGCATCTTCGCCTTCATCTCGGCGATGGATGAGACCATCGTCGCGCTGTTCATCTCCGGCGGGCAATACCAGCCGCTGACCAAGCGCATGTTCACGTCGCTTCGAGACGAGATTGATCCCACAATTGCAGCGATATCGACGCTGATGACGGCGGCTTCCTTCTTCCTCGTGCTGCTCGCAACTGGTCGACCGAGGAAGAAAACGTAGGGCGCACGCCATCTGAGGTCCGGTAGATTGAATCGTATAGGAGGGTGGGCGCCTAGTTCAGCTGCGCGTTGACAATGCGGATTCGTGCGACGAATGCCCATCTTCGGCCGGATAAGTCCAGTGGTACGACCAGTAAGTCACTGATTGTGCCCAACCCGTCGCTATCGCTTAATCAGCGGGTCCCAGGTTCGAGCCCTGGTGCGCCCACCAAGCTTTTCAACGGCTTGGGTATCTGGCGATACGGGTATTCCAGCAAGCGATCAGCGGCCTTTCAGCCGATCACCGTCTCAATTCGGATCGAGGAGTGATCGTGGTCTGTGCTCGTCTCTTTATTCTCGGCAAGATGCCCACGTCGCTGAATTTAGTCCGGGCCGAAAACATGCGCATCGTACAACTGGACATTCGCAGCCCGTCATCGGACTGCTACTCGCGCTGAGGCGATCGATGTCTTGCGCAGCGCGAGTCGCGCGTAGAGTTTCGGAACAATAGGACGCTTGCAGGTGATGTTGGTGAGGGTCACGCCGGCTACAGACGCGTGCGATACCTTGTTGCTCGGGGCGTTCGCGTGCGCGAGGCGGATGCTGATCGCCGTCGTTCTCCCGAGCGTCGTGCTTCCGCTCTTCGTACTTTCTCCCGGAGCCGCTGCAATTGAGCGAGCAGGCCAACGAGTTCGATCGTTGCGTGACGCAGAACAGCCAGACTGCAAATCCCACTACTCACGACAACACCCCCGAACAGGCCCTTGCCAAACCCGTGACGGGAAGCTCGAATTTGTGATGACCTGCCAATAACGTCTAAGCGATTGATCATCGCGCCGTCCGTTCGCTTTACGACGATACGCGGAAATATTTTCGCGCATTCTAACGCGTCGCAACAAAATGCCTGCATCGGGGAAAGGGAATTTGGACGCACTCTCTAGAACGGCCTCGTCATTTGCATCAGAACGAGGGAGCCGCACCAAGCATCTCCGCCGTCCGGATGATCGGCTCTTCGACCCAGGCCTCGCGGGCGAACCAGTTATGATTAGCCTGACAGATCGGACAACGAGTATTGCCGAAAAACACGATGCTCCGCAGGAAAGTCTCACGATCGGATTTGATGCCGGTCGTGATCGCGCGACCGGTTTGCGGGCACTTGACCATAATCATACCCATGCGAGCCTCCCTGAAATAATTTGATGGTTGAATAAGGGGCCGGCCGGCTGGAGTGCGCTCTCGTCGGTGCGGGTTAACTGGGGGGCATCGCACCTGGGGTCGTTTGTTCGAGCAAGGGGCAGCTTGCTCGTGACGACGCTTCTCCAACCGACCGGATTCCTGCTTGGCGAAATGGGGATATCGCCGGCTTTCGCTCGGCAACCTTGAATGGTGCTGCGACCTCAACCGAAAGCTTCTGGGAGGCGCCTAACAATAGTCATGTCCAAATCCCTGCGGTTTCGCGCGGAACGTTCCGCTTGCAATGAAACCATTATCTTGGTCTTGACGGACAGATCAGCCCACCGGATCACTGGTATCGCTCCCTCGTGCAATTCGTTAATATTCGCTGTCCTTATTTAATGTGCGAACTAAAATTTGCATTGTCGGTCTGATTTGCGACTCTCGGCCGATTTATTTTGCGGGTGCTGCACGGCACGATGTCCCTCACCGAAATATCGGTCTTTCCTCCTTGGCTATAGCAGCCCCGCATTGCCGTCGTCGAGTTCGCTGCGTGCTGCGGCTTGCTCGTAGGTATTAAATGGTTACGCGAGGTTCAAATATGAAACAAATTTTGATTATGCGATAAATATGCAAATTTCGTTGTTAATTGCTGCCAATCACGTAAGCTAAACTCGTCCAAGTTCGTGCGACTGGAGGAGACGATGTGGGAATCAATTCTTAACAAGCACAACCTCACCTCGAATACACTGCAGTTGGCTCAGATGCGCGCTGAATTGCTAAGCATTGGCGAGAAGGAGCGCATTCTGAGAGAACGGAGTGCCGATCGCGAAGCTTATCGGTACCTGTTGGATGCTCATCGGTTGATTGCGAGAGCGAGCCTTCTTGGAAAGCAGGTGTTGAACATTTCTCCGCAGGGAGGGGGCAAGGACGGTCAGCTGGCGGCCTGACCGGCCGGATTGTCATTTTCGAAACGAGCCCGATCGGGTGGCCTGTGTTCGGCTGAACGGGAATTGCAGCGTCGCAGGCCGGGCTAGACTGAATCTCGCGGGCGATGGCCGTGTCCTTGGTGCCGCGACAATAGCGCCTCCCAGACGCTGTCGCCGGCTCGTCGGTACAGGGCGAGGCGGATTTGTTCACATTGGTTGGAGCCGTGCTGGAAAGATCGTCGGCAGAGATGGTGTTGAGACCGGCTCCGGATGCAGTGTTCGCGCTGCTGGAGGGTCGATCAATACTCTTCAGCGAAGCAGGGCAGAAGATTTTTGAACTGGACCGAGTAGGGGCATTCATTTGGTGTAAGTTGGCACAAGGCGCCTCTCTGGAAGAGATTTGTCAGGGGCTTGGTGCGCTAGGCATTGACGAGCAAACGGCACGCCAATTCACGCGACAGGCTGTAAATGTCTGGATCGATCGAGCGTTGCTTGAAGTCGATCGGCGAATGCCGGCCGATTTTGCCTTCTCAGCGGTCCTGGGTCGGCACAGAATAGGCATCCGGGCTGCAAATCGGAACCTCTTGAATCGGCTGCTTCCGCTATTTTGTGTTCCGGACCAGAACGCCGGCTGCGACGTCGACATTGCCGTCGAGGCAATGATGCTGGACGAGCAAGTGTTCTTCCGGGGAGAGGATGCCCGCATCTCCAGATGTGAAGTCGAAGCGCTGGCCCCCACGATCAGAGCTCACATCACCGAGCGGCTCATTCGAAGCAGTCGTTGGGTCTTCTCCCTTCATGCGGCTTCTCTCGTGAAAGACGGCATGGGCCTGCTGTTATGCGGCCAACCGGGAGCTGGGAAATCTACCCTCACACTGCAACTGGTTGACGCCGGACTTCGGTATGCTGGCGACGATGTTGCGCTGGTTGGATCTGACGGAACGATCTGCGGGCTTCCGTTTGCGCTCACCCTCAAGCAGGGATCGTGGGGCTTTCTCTCGCGACTACATGGCGACCGGCACGACGCGACGCACTGCCGTTCCGACGGCGTTCTGGTGCGGTACGTACCCATTCCGGATGCACAGAATCGATGCTTTTCCGCAAGCTGGGTGATCTTCTTGAACCGAGTCGCGAGCGGTCCGGCCGAACTGACCGCGATAGATCAGTTGGATTCGATGAAGCGGCTCATCGAGGACGCATTTGCTGCTGACGGACGACTTTCGCAGGCCGGCTTTTTCGCTTTGAAGCGGATTGTCGCGGGAGCGCGATCGCTTCAACTCACCTATTGCGAGGCCGTGGAGGCTCGGCGATTGATTATGGATTTGTGCAATGGCAAGACATAGCGCCGCACTGACGAGCCTTTGCAATTGCTTGCGAGGCATGCCACCGGTCAATGTAGAGTGGACGCCCGTAATCGGGCTCGCAAACCAGACTCTGACGACGCCGGCGCTCATCGATTTTGTCGACAAATTCGCATTGATGCTGCCGGAGGACGTCTGCACATATATTCGCCAGATCCACCGCCGAAACGTGCTGCGCAACAATCGGCTCATCGCCCAACTGGAAGAAGCGGTCGTTGCGATGAACAGCTTGGGAATTACGCCGATCATGCTCAAGGGGGCATCGACACTGGCGACCGCGCCGGAGGAGCGACGAGGCGTTCGGTTAATGTCTGACCTGGACATCATGATTATGCCAGAGGAGGCCAGAACGGCAGTCGCCGCTCTATGTGCAATTGGTTACGATATCGATTACCAGGCCCCTTCCGAAAGCCAGAGATGGCACGTCGAGCTGAATCGGTCGCAGGATGTCGGGACCATCGACCTGCAGCGGGCAGCTCCAGGTCCTGCGTACCTCTACCAGAGCTTCGGGCATGCGCTGAACCATTGCGTCCCTGCGCCGCTGGGACGGGGACGCGTCTATATCCCCAGGCCTACCTACCAAGCGCTCATGTTGATCATCCATGATCAGTTTCAAGACTATGGTTATTGGCTCGGCGACCTCGACCTGCGGCACCTTGTTGAATTACGCGATCTAAGCAATTCCGCCGAGGGCCTCGATTGGGGGGAGCTTAGCTCTCTTGTCTCGGGCGAGTTGATGAAGAACGCAGTCGAAACCCAGCTGTTCGCTCTTGCTGAGCTGCTGGGCGTCGAGATTCCGCACGCGTTGCGCTCCCGACTGATTCCGCGCCTGCAGTTCATGCGGCAGTTGATGCAAGCACGCTTTCCGGCCACACGCGTGGCCCTCCTGGCGATGAACATTCTGGACCTCAGAAACTACCGCAGGGAGGCGGCCGTTGTCTCGACAAGAACCAGCGCGAACCGACGTGGATTGTGGTCTGTGCCAAGAGCGAGAACCTTACAATTTCTGCTGAATGCGACGACCGCAGTTCGCGCGGGAAAGGTCTAGTGCCTGTGACCGTCACACGAGCGTTCTCGAGAGATCGTGGCGGGAGGTCTTGGCTGAGCGGGTTTTCGATCCGCTACCTGCTCCAGGTGGGTGGGCGGCTGCCCCAATCCGCAGGACTGAACATTCTCAGTCGGTCCGAGGTGCGCCCAATGGCGCAGAGCTAGGAATGCTCTCGACCACCAGGATTCCCTTCGGACGATTCGCCGTTCTCGCGGATTTTGAACTCCTCCAGCGTGTGGCCTGATTGGAGGGCGGCAACCAGCCAGCGGGGCTGCTTACCACGTCCTGACCAAGTCTCTGTTGGCTGGAGCGGGTTGTAGTACTTCGGTACGACCTTCGGGTATTTGCGACGGGGCTGGCTGGTCCCCGTCTCAGACGCCCCGCTTTCAGCTTCGCCGAATTGATCCGGCTGGTTGAGTTGCGCAAGACGCTTTTCCAGTTCCCGCTTTTCGGCGGTGATCTTTTCGGCGAGAATCTTCGTCAGCTCCTCGTGAAGGAGCCAGAGTTCCTCGAAATCCATGGCTTCGAGATCTTGCCTTCGCATAGCATTTCTCGTCACCGTTCGACTGATGCCCCTACCTGCCTGTCATCTCCACGCCGAATATCGTTGTTCGCGCGGCGAGTTACGGACAGGGACCGAGACCGGTCTTTCAAATTTGACGCGACAATAAATAAATAGTATATTATTTAATATTATATCGCGAGCGTTATTTTCAGTCGACGTATTGAAAGGCCAGAAGCCTTGCTGCAAGCCCGAAAAGAAACATTGGACGCTATTGACTGCCCTATGGGGCGCCTTGAAGCGGCGATCAGCCGGTTTATCGCTCCGTCGGCTGCATTGGCCGACATCCAGGCTTTGAAGCTGCAAATCCAGCTGCGAGGGCTCGCGCTAAGAGACATCGCAATCATAAGCTCGCGATTGCGGCAGGCCGATGGTCGCATTTCAGGTGGATTGTCGACTACGAAAGGCGGCCTCGCGCGCCGGGCCTATCCGCCGAGAGTGCGGCGCGGCAGATTGATCCCACGGCCCGCTTAACGTGCATTCTTCGCTTGAGTGGAGGCGTCGGTGCACGTAAAGCGCGTGATGGCTTTGGCCGAATGAAATTGAGGGGGATAGTTCATTTTTCCGTCTTGATTAGAACCGGCGACGCAGTTATGTGGAGCACGAACTTGTCGTTCGGTTCCACATATTTTTGTAATGTTGACCCTCTTGGTTCTTGATTACCCGGCCGGGGCAATATTAAATGGGCGCAACTACAGGATGCTAGCATGTCGACCAAGAAGCTCGAACTAGAAGCGATGTCCCTCGACGATCTATGGTCGCTTCATGAGGAAATTAGCGGCATTTTGTCGGATCGAATCAAGGCCGAAAAGCAGGAACTGGAGAAGCGCCTGGCGGTTCTCGGCGGTGGCATAGCTGTGTCAGCCGAAATTGGGGGGGCGGGTGTCTCTCCGACCGGCAAACCGAGGCGCAAATATCCGCGCGTGCTGCCGAAATACCGCAACCCGCAGACTTCCGAAACCTGGTCGGGACGTGGCAAGCGGCCGCGGTGGTTGGTTGCTGCCATGAAATCCGGCCGTCGGATCGAGGAGTTTCGCATAGGGGAAGCGGCTCCGAAGTATCGGCAACGGGCGTGAATTGCCGTCCATGGGCCGGCGTGGCGCCGCGATCCTGTTCGCTTAACAGGCGTTGCGCCCCCGCAGCACTTCCATGGGAGTTCGCAGCAGGATTGCGAGGTCTAGCCGAAGACTCCAATTGTCGATATACCAGAGATCGTACTCCACACGTCGCTCAACCATGGCCGCTGTAGGCGTTGGTCCACGGCAGCCATGGATTTGAGCCCATCCGGTCAATCCGGGTCTCACTCGGCGCCGGAAGGCGTACTTCCGGACGAGCTTTTCGAACTGTCCGTCGTGGGCCACGGCATGGGGGCGTGGGCCCACCAGTGACATGCTGCCGTCGAGGACGTTCAACAACTGCGGCAGCTCGTCGAAGCTCGTTCGCCGTAGCCATCTGCCAACCCTGGTGATGCGAGGATCAAGAGGCGTTGCCTGAACGACGACAGGTCCATTCTCGAGCACATGCATCGTCCGAAACTTTCGGATGGAAAATATTCGGCCATTGAAGCCGCATCTTTGTTGTTTGAAGAGGATCGGACCGGGAGAATCCAGTCTGATCGCGACCGCAGCCATCGCGAGCAATGGTGCAAAGACTATCAAAGCAAATCCCGCGCCGATAATATCAATTATTCGCTTGCTTGCGCGCTCGATTGCGGTGAGGGGGCCCGGCTGGATTTCCACGCAAGCGGCACTTCCCAAGCTCCTCGCCGGATGTCGAAGCAGTTCGGATGCGGCACCAACCGGGACGAACACGATAGGGAATGGCAGCACCCTCAGGTCGGAGATAAAGGCACGAAGGTCGGCCCAACGTTCCGGATTGGCCTCCAGCACGATTTTATCGACTTCGGAATTCCGAATATGTTCGATCACGCGGCAGCTGAGCCGTTTTCTGGAACCGGGGTCCGAGCTCATCGCAGGCAACCCAAAGCGGCCCTTAACGCAATAGCCGAGGACCGCAAGAGTCTCCGACAGACCAGCATGATTCGAAGGCGGCTGATCGGTGATCAGGACGAGATTCGTCCGAGCGAACCTCCTGCCACTGAAGCATTTTATTAGCAGTGTCCTGGCAACGCACCGTTGCGCAATCAAAGATGCCAGGCCGAGTGCCGCAAACAGGAGGCCGGCACCTCGGAAGAACTGTGGCTTGTCATCCAGCATCTCTACAGCGGCGGCCAGGAGATGCAACAAAATCCACGTGAGGCAAATAGCGCGAACTTGGCTTCGGAGAACGAGGAGTTCTGTTGGCCGATACAGCCCCCTGCCTTTCAGAATGTAGACAAAAGATACTGATGCTGCTGCCGCGTAGGCGCATGCCTGGCCTAGGCCAGCTGGTGCCGGGCTGCCGGGTGAAAGAAGCGCGGAAAGGAAGCCGGCGAATAGAATGGTCGCGATATCGGCGCAGATCGCTACGAATTCAACAGAGTCGTACCGGACGGGCCATTTGCCTTCATCAGCAATGGACGATCGTGAGTTGACGAGAGCTAGATCGCTCTCATGGTCGCCGATATGCCGGTTGATAAAATTCATGGCCAATCAACAGGAGCGCATGCGGTTAATAATTAATATATTATGAATTTAAATATATTATTCAACCTGAATTGGTCGCAATTTGATAAATTTAATCGGATCTTGGACGCCCGCCCGATTATCAATCAGGACCGATCTGGGCGCGATCGGACACACTGCTGGAAAACGCTATGGGCCTTGCGAGCGCAACTTGTGGAGGTAGCTTGGGTCGAGCTCCGAAATCGAGCTCTCGGCAAGCGCCCTGCCGTCTGCCGATGCCGATTGGTATGCAGCGGCGATAGCTGGCCCGAGTGCGGTCCGGCCGGTAATCGCAACTTTAAGATCGCGCCGGATAAGATCTCGTAGCTCAGGATCCTTGATCGCAGCGTCAATGCCGAGAGCGACGGAAAGCCGTAGTGGAATAAGATCCAGCGCGTTTGGTGCAGTATAGTAGGACATCCTAAGTAAGCTTGCCGTGTCATAAGTCGCCGCGTGCTGCTTTGAAAGCGCCGCCAGCATGAGCCAAACGTCGCCTCGAAGGGGCGAGTATTCCAGCACTGCAGAAAAAGCATTTAAGTCCGTGGACCGGCCGGTGTTCTGCGGGTCCGTGGCCTTGTCAGACCTGAGGCGCACAGTTGCAGCGGCGACATCCTCGCGCGTGGATTGGTGCGCTGAGATCAAGGCTTCGTTCGAACCGGCAACCGATGTATCAGAGAGGCGATCACCAAACGGCCAACTTTGCGAGACCATCAAAGCTGCTTGCGCAGCCAACAGCAATCCGATCATTGTCAGAACAACGCGTGTCAGAGGCCATGGGAAAGCGAAGATGGCCGAATGAATTCGTCGCGCTGCCGTGGCTCGGTCGCTGGCGTCCTGTGTAGGCTGCCGCAACTTGATGGATTCCACGTCGCGGGCTGTACCGGACAGGCTTTGAGCGAAAGCCAGGCCGTAGACCGCCGCCACCAACAGTGATGTCCATAAATCGAAAAGGCCGTTTTCGGCAAAGGCCAGTATTGTCAACGATACGCAAGCGCCTGCGCCGACGGCTGGATATAGGTAAGCCTGATTGCGAGACAACGCGCGCCCGAACAAGATGCAGGCGCTGATGACGGTGACTATCAATAGCCCGCAGAGGAACGTACGTCCCATTTCGACCGCGACCGCCGCGGCAGCGGTCGGCCGTTCGCGCATTGGGACCATGCCAACGTCTCCATAAATCGGCAGAAGCACAACAAAAGTGCCTGCACCGGTCCCGATCGGGTGAGTGTCCTGTAGCATCCGCTCGGTTGCGGCCCGAGTTTGCGTCGATAAGGCAATCGTCAGGTCAGCATTCCGATTGATCGGAACGAAAGTGAGGCTGGCGACGAACAACATGGTGGCGGTTGAGAGAACACCAGCTCTGCCCCACAGGCCAAAGAACCATTTGCGAATTGCGACCACCGTGAGGATGATTGTCACCCCGAGCAGCACGGCAATCAGCGCTGTCGAACCGCTACAAAGTGCGATCGCCACAAGCGAGACGATCAATGATAGAAACGCGCTGCTAAGAATGGCGAGCGGTCCTGTCGGCGAGCGAGGCGATCGTCTAGGCCGCCGTAACTGGTCGATCGCACGGATAGCCATTGCAGTGGAGAGAAGGACACCAAGTGCTGCCGCGGTCGAGCCGGTCCAAGCTTGTTCGGCGGGCCAGGAGCCACTCAGGTTGTTGTTTCTCCAGATCGAAAATATACAGCTGACGGCGGTGATCGATACAAGGATATAGAGGACCTGCGCCGCCCGATGTGTGTCCAGAGCAACGACCGCGGTGACGAGGGCGGCAGCGAGGACAATGTTGTAATGTGAAAGCGCCAGTACCGTCTCGTGTACATCAACCGAGAACCTCTGTGCGAGAGGTTGGTGTAGAGCGGCCGACGCCGTCGCCCAGATCTGATTGCCGAGCCCGCGGAGCGGGATCGGAACAACTTGCAGTGCGATCCAAAGCACGGGTGCGGCAAGAGCCAGAATTATAAGGGGTCGCAGAAGCCTTGCGAAGGAGGCGAGGGTTGACGGCTTGGCGAAGAGGCCGATGGCCAGTATAGCGGCCGCAAGAATGCCCGATAGCACCACTGGACTCTTTAGGTTCTCGACCACAGCAAAAGCCGCAGCGACCGCCGCAGGCACAGCGAGCATTGCAGACTGGACAACCATTTTACACCATTTCTGACTCTGACCCGCTCAAACCAAGGGCATGTTGCAGCAGGCGCCTGACTCCATCGTTTTGGCTCGACGCGAGTTAGAGGGGGTCATCCTAAGAGACCGACAAGCCATATCTGACGTAGTGGCTGTCATCGTAGTAATCACTCCGGTGAGCGTCGTACCGTGCCATTGCCCTTATATCGGTCTTGTTAAGGACGACGCCGATCAAGGAATCGGAGATGGTCGGCGCAGTATGCAGGGCATGCTGAACCACATCGATTTTCGTCCGTCCCCATTCGACGACGAGAACGTAGCAGTCGACCAACGGCGCAGTGACACGCACGTCTACCAGGGGCGAGAGTGGCGGGAAATCAACTATGACGTAGTCATAGGTCTGCCGCAAACGGTCGAATAGCTTGCTTATGTTTTCGGCGGAAAGGATCTCGCTCGTATGAAGGATAGGGCCACGCCGGACGGCTGGCAAGAATGCAAGATTGGTTCTGGGGTCGTGCCACAGCGCTTCTTCGAGCGAACGCTTTCCGTTCGCCACCTCGAGTAAACCGAATGCAGCTTTCGGAGCCATGGCCGCAGAGAGTGAAGGGTTTCTAAGGTCGCAATCGACGACAATAGCTCGCTTACCGCTATGTCCGATGAGGTGAGCTAGAGAGGCTGCAATCGTCGTCTTGCCCTCATTTGGCAGAGCCGACGTGATTCCGATCACTTGGTTGGAGGCCTTCGCGGGGGTGTGGTCTATAGCGAGCTTGATCGAACGGATGGCTTCCGTGAAGCGGGAGAGCGGCATCCCGATGACGGCTCGGTGAAGCGTCGGAACGTTTGAGATCGTGCGTGATCGCAGATCTTCATCCGGTTGCTGGGATCGGGCGGTAGACTTCTGCCCCTTCGGAGACGACAGCAAGGGGACCAGCGACAAGCACGGCAGCTCCAGTGCGGTCTCCACCTGTGAGGACGTGCGGAAAACTCTGTCCAAAACATCTCTCAGAAGAGCCAAGCCGATCCCGAGTGCTAGCCCGGCGGCCAAGCCGAAACCGAGCACCAAGTTTGCCTTCGGCTTGCTCTTGCGCTCCGGCGGGGAGGCGGGAAAGATCACCCGTGTTTCCGAAATCGGAAATGTCTCCTGCTGGGTCGCCCCCATGGAGTGCTGCAGAAACGCCTCATGCATGGCGCGCAGACTTTTCGCTCGGCTCTCCAACTCCCGTATTGTCAGTTCTGCTGAGTTCGTCAGGCGTGATTGCGAGACGGCGCGAGCAAGTTGCTTCTCGAGCTCCTGCTGCCGCTGCTGAGCAGCTTCCAATTCGTTTCTGCTGGTTTCGGCGAGCCTCTTAACTTCTTCGAGGATGGATGTGCGAATGTCGCGTATCCGAGTGCGCAGGTTGACAACCGCCAGATGGTCGCGGCCGAACCGGGCTGACCAATCGGCTTCGCGACGTGACAACTCGAGATATTGCTGGCGAAGCGTATTGATGATCGCGCTCTGGAGGACATCGGCACTCGCCGCGTCAGGAGCGCTGACGGTGGAGGAGCCAGCTGCATTGGCGCGTAGGACGGCGTCGAAGCGGTTGAACTTGACCTGTGCATCGGAAGTCTGGGTTCGGGCAGCGACCAATCGGGCGTTGAGATCGTTGACGGGCTGTTCATCAATCGATTTTCCGCCGGTCGAGACGATGTTATTTTGGGACTTATATGCGCTCACGGCGCGTTCGGCCGTCAGTGCTTGCTCATTGAGGTTTTGGAGACGTTCCTGCAGCCAACTCGCTGCCGTTCGCGTGGCCTCGAATTTCGCATTCATCTGGTCGTTAATGTACGCGTTGGCCACGGCATTGGCGATCTCCGCCGCGCGTTCCGCGCTGCTCGAACTGTAGCTAACCTCGATGATCTTGCTATATCCGATCCTGTACGCGGAGAGCCTATCCAGCAACGCGGCGATCGCGCCTTCCGTGGGCGTATCAGCCTTCGAATCGTGCTCCGGCTGCTGACCGCGGTTTCGAATGCGATACAGTAGCGAGCTGAAGGACCAACGTGAACCCGTAAAGTCTGGATCGTTGGCGAGATTCAGCTGCGTTATGACTGCTGCTGCAATCCCCCGCGACCTTATCATCTGCAGTTGCGTTTCGATTTGGGCCGCGTCGACGACCGGCTCTGGAAGGAGTGACTGCTGCTGAACGAACTGAGCTCGAGGATTCGACAGCAGGATCTGTACTTGAGCTGTGTAGGTCGGGGGAGCGAACCGCAGGTAGAGCATCGCGGCTGCGAATACGAGAGCGGCGGTGACGATGATCATAAGATATCGACGCCTTGCAAAGATGACCGCGAACTTGACGAGATCGCCGATTCCCCCGCCGTTCATCTCGTTCGACTGGGCGGGGCTGGCCAGAGGAAAGCGTGTTCTGTCGGTCTGTAGAAGATTGCTCTGATGAAGCATGGGGTACCTGTCTGGCTCGGGAACACGTCGGTTTGGTCGCCCGCATGCGAGCGTTTGGTATATGATTTATTAAATGAATATAACGTAGAAAAATATGATTGCCAAATTAAATGTTATTCGGGTATTAATTGAACGGCGGTCCACGGAAGGGGCCTTTTTGGCCAATTCTGCGCGGAGTCGCTGTTGCGCGCCGGACGATAATCGGCGGATGGAATTAAATGTATTTGAATTATGGTGGTTAAAGGATGGCCCGGCGGGACCGATCGTGAAGGAAGAAGCGTGGCGGGTCTCCCCGATCATTCAACGACATTCGAACGCCTTGAATGGACCGCGTGCTGGCATAGCGATGCGACTGGGCTCAAGAAATCGAACTCCTCCCGCGCTGCAGACGCGTGGCATATGCGAGCGCCCATCATGACGGCTCGAATGACAACGGCGAAGGCAGTTTCGACGAGAGCAATTTCGATCGGTGCTTTGAAGACTTCGTTGCGCCTTCTGGCGGGACTGAGCACTACGTACGGGAGGACGCTTTCATGCTGGAAGTACGGTGTTTAGAGATCCCAGATATAAAGATCATTCAAACGGATCGAGTATCCGACGCGCGGGGTTATTTCTGCGAGACATTTCAGCGATCGGCATTCGCAGAGAAAGGGATTCTCGTCGATTTCGTTCAGGACAATCAATCCAGCTCAGATCAGGTCGGGACAGTCCGGGGCTTGCACTTCCAGCGACCGCCGTTCGCCCAGGCCAAGCTCATACGAGTGCTAAGCGGCGCCATCCTGGATGTCGCGGTCGATCTTCGGCGTTCCTCGGCGACCTTCGGAAAGCATATAGCTGTCAAGCTGGATAGCAAAACGGGTGAGCAACTGCTTGTCCCCAAAGGCTTTGCGCACGGTTTCTGCACGCTGCAACCTGAGACCGTCGTGTTCTACAAGGTCGACCAGGTCTACGCTCCAAGCCATGACGGAGGGCTCTATTGGGCCGATCCGGCCCTGGGGATCGAGTGGCCGGTGACAACAGTCGATGCCCAAGTGTCGCCAAAAGACAGGTCCCTGCCCAGGCTGGACCAGCTTATGGCCATTTTCGAGTGACGGAGAGCGGTCAGATGCGCGTTCTGGTGACCGGGGGAGCGGGATTTATCGGCTCTGCAGTGTGCCGTAGCTTGGTGCTACAGAAGGGCGCTGCAGTGATCAATGTCGACAAGCTGACCTATGCGGCCAACTCAGCCTCGTTGGCGTCTATCGAGGGGCGAAAGTCATACTTGTTCGAGCAGCAGGATATCTGCGACCGCGAGGCCATGGATTTCGTGTTCAGCAGCTACCAGCCTGACGCGATCATTCACCTCGCAGCCGAGAGTCACGTCGACCGCTCGATCACCGGCTCGGCCGCTTTCATTGCTACGAATATCGTGGGGACCTACACGTTATTGGAAGCAGCCAGAAAATATTATGAGGGCCTCTCGGTATCACGACGAAAGCGGTTTCGCTTCGTTCACGTCTCGACAGACGAGGTCTACGGCTCACTCGGACTTGCCGACTTCTTCCGGGAAGAAACGCCTTACCAGCCGAGTTCGCCCTATTCGGCGAGCAAGGCAGCCTCGGATCATCTCGCGCTTGCATGGTTCAAGACCTATGGCCTGCCGGTCATTGTATCGAATTGCTCGAACAACTACGGCCCGTTTCAATTTCCAGAAAAGCTCATCCCCTTGATGATTCTTAATGCGATCGAGCGCAAGCCGCTGCCGGTGTACGGCGACGGCCGAAACGTGCGCGACTGGCTGCATGTGGAAGATCATGCGGCAGGTTTGATCACGCTTCTGTCGGAAGGTAGGCCCGGCGAGAAGTACAATTTCGGCGGCGATAGCGAACGCTCGAACCTCGACGTAGTTACCCAGATCTGCGACGTCGTCGACAGGTTGTATCCCGGTCCGGCAACGCGACGATCGATGATTACCTTTGTGCCGGATCGTCCGGGACACGATGTCCGCTACGCGATCGACGCGTCGAAAGCTCGCCGTGAGCTCGGCTGGCGGCCCACAAGAACGTTCGAGCAGGGGCTGACCGAAACAGTCGCATGGTATCTCAAGAGCCGCGCGTGGTGGGAGCGTGCCCGCAGCGGGGTTTATGACGGCTCGCGTCTAGGGCTCTTGGCTACACAACATTGAGGCTGAGAATGATGGAAAGGCCCATTTTCATTGCTGGTCGCAACGGTCAGTTGGCAAGGTGTCTTCATGACCTCGCGGTGCTGCACAGCATGCCCGTGGTCTCCCTTGGACGCAGCGAACTCAATCTGGAGACTCATGGGGAACTCCGACGGGCGATCGATCCATTCGCACCGTCCATGATCATCAACGCTGCCGCTTACACGGCGGTGGACCTAGCAGAATCGGAAGTAGCAAGAGCCTTCAGCATTAATCGCGACGCAGCGGCCGCGTTGGCCGATGTCGCATGGCAAATGAATATACCGTTCATCCAAATCTCAACCGACTATGTCTTTGACGGCACAAAGCTGGATGCTTACGAGGAAAGCGATGTTCCAGCGCCAATGAATGTGTACGGCGCATCGAAGCTCGCGGGCGAAGCTGCCGTTCTAGCGGCTCACCCGCTCGCAACGGTAATTCGCACTTCATGGCTTTATAGTCCCCACGGCAACAACTTTGTTCGGACGATGCTGCGGCTCTGTGAATCGCAACCAGTCGTCAGAGTCGTTCAGGATCAATGCGGAAATCCGACTTCCGCGCTCGACCTTGCGTCGGCGATCCTTCAGCTCTCAGCGCGGCTGCTAACCCGCGATCGTAGAGCCATGGCCGGCATCTTTCATCTTGCCGGACAGGGTGAGACGACTTGGCATGGGTTTGCCCAAGCGATTTTCGACTTGCTCGCTCATCGCGGAATCCGAGTGCCGCAGCTTGAGGCGATCACGAGCGAACAGTACCAGACGGCCGCGCGACGGCCGCGGAATTCGCGCCTCGATTCATCCAAGGCAGAACGCGTCTTAGGCATTCGATTGCCGTTATGGCGCTGTTCTCTCGAAACTTGTCTCGACCAACTCCCGGAAGGTAGAATCGATGCTGAAAGGAATTGTGCTGGCTGGGGGCAGCGGAACTCGACTGTATCCAATCACGAGAGCGGTGAGCAAGCAGCTACTGCCCATCTATGACAAGCCGATGATCTACTATCCCTTGTCAACGCTGATGCTGACAGGCGTGCGCGAGATTCTTATCATAACCACACCATCAGATCGGTGTCAGTTTGAGCGCCTATTGGGGGACGGCAGTCAATGGGGAGTTAGGCTCAGTTACGCGGAGCAGCCCCGACCCGCCGGTCTGGCGGATGCGTTCATTGTCGGCGCAGACTTCATCGGGAGCGATCGTGTTGCGATGGTGCTTGGAGATAACATCTTCTTTGGCGACGGCCTGAGCGAAATGCTCGCAAGGGCTGCCGAGCGTGAGGAAGGTGCAACCGTTTTCGCCTATCATGTACGAGACCCGGAGAGGTATGGCGTCGTTACGTTCGACGAGGGCGATCGCGCGCTGCGGATCGAGGAGAAGCCGAAGCAGCCGAGCTCGAACTGGGCGATCACAGGTCTCTATTTCTTCGACAACAACGTCGTGCGCTACGCACGGCGCATTGAGCCGTCGTCGCGCGGGGAACTCGAGATCACCGATCTGCAGATGCAGTATCTTTCGGCCAAGGCGCTCCATGTCGAGCGGATGGGACGGGGGTTCGCTTGGCTAGATACCGGAACAGTGGAGTCGCTGATCGATGCGGCTATGTTCGTGCAGACGCTTGAAAAGCGCCAGGGCATGAAGGTTGCTTGCCTTGAGGAAATTGCGTTGGGGCAGGGATTCATCGAGCGCAACCAGATCGAAGAGTTGGCGCGACCGTTGGAGAAGAGTGGCTACGGTCAGTATTTGCGCGAGATCGGGTCTCTCCTGACTTGAGTCTCGGGTTGAGTCATCCGCAGACATTGGAACGAGTCGACTCATGGTTCTTCGATGAACATCAACCCAATCAACAGTGGGACTTTGATGCCCGATCTCTCGCAAAATTCCCCGCTGGTGCGCTATGCGCTCAGCGGATTGGAGCGGTGTTGGCTACCTGAACACGGCTGCTGGTCACATATCTACCATCTGGACGGGCGCGCTTCGCCGAACGAGTCTTTACGGCGCAGCGATGTATTCTACACGCTTAACGTTCTGCTCGGAATGTCAAGGATAAAGGAGGTTCCTGGCAGCATCAATCTAGCGGAAACATTCCATCGGAATGCGGTCCAGCTCACGGTCCTTTCGGTACCAAAGTATGCACTCGGCATGGCGCTTTGGGTTTCCGCAGAACTCAGCCTCGAGCTGCCCGAGCAAGTTAGGCGTGAAGTGAAGGCGCTCTTGAGCGATCAGGGGGGGTGGAAGACATTTCGGGCCCAAGATTTGGGTATGCTATTGACGGGCGTGGTGGCTCAGGCCAGGGCCGGCGGCAAGGAGTGGGCGCCTTTCGCCGCTCCGCTGTATCGCTTTCTCCAAGAGCGATTCTACACCGGATCAGGGCTATTCTTCGACGCAGCATCGGGATTTCGGCGGCGCTTCGCTTCGTTCGCGACGCAGATCTATCTCTCAATTGCGTGCTATCACTACGGTGAATTCGCAGGCGAGTCATCCGCACTCGCCATGGCAGAGGCCTGCGTGCGCAAGTTGATTGCGCTTCAAGGCCCCGACGGCGAGTGGCCCTGGTTCTTCGATGCGGCTGGTGGGCGCGTGCTTGATTTCTATGAAGTCTACTCGGTGCACCAGTATGGCATGGCTCCGGCGTTGCTTGAATGGGCAGAGCGCTACCGGGTTCGGGGGGCGCGGAATGCCCTAGTCAAGGGATTTACCTGGGTACTGGGCAAGAACCAGCTTCGCCGCTCGATGCTGGTGCCCGATCTCGGGCTGACCATCCGATCTCAGCTCCGCAAGCAGGAGCTGACAACGAGGGCGCCCAGGATGCTGCGCGCAATCACAAACGCCTACTCCGGACACGAGTCCGGGCTAATTGAAAATGCCGGTGTCGGACTTCGGCTGGAATGCCGTAGCTACGAACTGGGCTGGATATTGTGGTCATTCGGTCAGCGAGCTGACTTGCTGGAACTGACCCACAACTCGGCCTTTGGCAAGGTACCCATGCCGGCCTGACGCCGTCGGACGAACGCTTGTGCTAACGGTTCCAGATGACGGCTCGCCGATTGCGCAGCAGCGACAGCATTGTTGTGACCCGATGCATTCTTACGGCACACATGACTGCGATAGCTTTGATGCGGGCCCCGATACCGTAGAGCCGGTCACTCGTTAAGATCGTGATGATGCCCGGAGCGGGCGAGGCCAGAACAAGTAGGGCCTGCGCAATCCAGCGTAATCTCCACGCCGGCTTACCGTCGGCCATGTTGCGGTAGTGCAGAAGCTGTCGGTCCCACTTGACATAGAGCTCCTGGAGAGAACTCCTGGCCGGGTGGAAGACGATCATTTCCGGGATATATTGAAATCGAAGCCCGGCACGCTGCGCCCGTTGTCCCCACTCCATATCCTCCGCCACGTCGATCCCTGCGAACGGACCGACGCAATGGAAATCCCGGCGAAGCATCGCCATGTTGCCAGTGCCACAATAGCCATCGCGCTCAATATAGAGCTTGAATCGATAAGCGAAGACGCTCTCGTAGGCCGCGATGGCATCCTGATGTGGCTTCGTGCCACGCCAGATGCGGACGTCCCCTCCGAGCACCGTTCGAGGCGGCAACGAATGCAGTGAGCGCCACACGCTGCTCAGCCAATCCGGATGTGCCCTGCAATCGGCATCAATGAAGGCAAGTACCTCGCCGCTCGCAGCAGCAACTCCGGTGTTGCGCGCCGGGCCAGGCCCGGGCCGCGCCTCGCACAACAGTCGTACGCCCGGATATTGAGCGAGGACGCCGGTTGGCAAGGTTGCGGAGCCGTTGTCAACGACAATGATCTCGAACGAATCCCGGGGAATGCTCTGCGCCTCGAGACTGGCCAGGCATGTTTTCAGCGCGCCTGGCTGATTCAAATGTGGAACAATCACCGAGATCGCGCGACATTTAATGTTCATTTAATTCCCTCCGCCGACGACTGCCGCGACTTGACCGCTTACGCGGCTGTCGGCCTCGCATTTAAGGTCAAAATATAATATCAATATAACTTGCAAATAAAATCGCTATCATTATTATCTCGATATTATTTAAGTTTCAATTGAAAGCGGTCTTTCGCTCAAAGCGAACCATGGCCGGGGAGGAACCCATGCGTGCCTACTTTTTGGGGTGCCCCATCGATATCTTGACTATGGCAGAGACCGTCGACCTTGCTCGTAAGGCGATGCGAAACCGTCAGCGTCTGCAGCATGTGGCGCTCAACGTAGCGAAGTTCGTCAACATGCGCTCCGATCCAGTGCTTGCCGCTGATGTCGCGAACAGCGACATTGTCGGAATCGACGGCATGGGAATCCTTTGGGGAGCGCGGGTGCTTGGTCTCCCGGCAACGTCGCGAGTCACCGGCGTAGATCTACTCAGCGAGTTGCTGAAAGTGTGCGCGCAAGAGGGCCTCCGACCGTATTTTCTGGGAGCCTCACCCGCCGTCGTGCAACAGGCGGCGCAGCGTGTTCGGGACGAGCACCCTTCGCTTGTCTTTGCTGGGTTGAGGCACGGCTATTTTTCAAGCGAGCAGGAGAACGAGGTCGTCCGCGATATTCGGTCCAGTGGCGCTGATTGCCTGTTCATCGGCATGCCCACGCCGCGGAAGGAACGATTTCTTGCGGCCCACCGCGACGAGCTCGGCGTACCGTTCATCATGGGCGTGGGCGGCGGGTTCGACGTTCTCGCGGGCTCGGTTCTGCGAGCTCCCACTCGCATGCAGCAACTCGGCCTCGAATGGTTGTACCGCATTTATCAGGAGCCCAGGCGGATGTGGTGGCGGTATGCCAGGACCAACACGCTATTTGCGGGAATCTTGACGCAAGCCTTCATGTGGCAGGCAGTTAGACGGGCGCCTGGCATGTACAGTGTGCTGCCCCCTGGGGCAGGTCGGATCGGAGGGTGAGGCGTGCGAAAGCATTTTCTCATCCTGTTAGGAACCAGGCCGGAAGCGATCAAGCTGTTTCCGGTCATCAAGCGGCTCAAGGCCGAAAAGAACAAAGACATCGCCCTCACGGTCTGCGCGACAGCGCAGCACAGGGAATTGCTCGACCAGGTTCTCAAGGTGGCCAAGGTGGTCCCGGATGTCGATCTCGACGTCATGACAGTGAATCAGACGCTCGATAGTCTAACCGGCCGGCTATTGTCGCAGATCGGAGAAGTGCTGGAGAGGGTGAAGCCCACCAGAGTGATCGTCCAGGGCGACACTGCGACTGCTATGGCAGGTGCGCTGGCGTCGTACTATCACCGCGTTCCGGTCTCACATGTCGAGGCGGGACTGCGAAGTGGAGATATCTTCGCACCCTGGCCCGAGGAGGTGAACCGCAAGATTGTCGGCTCGATCGCCGATCAGCATTTCGCGCCGACCGAGCGTGCTGCGAGAGCGCTGCGGGCGGAGAACGTCTCCAAGGATCGCATTCATGTTACAGGAAATACGGTCGTTGACGCGCTGATCCTCGCGAAAGCCATGGTGGAGGCCGATCCGCAGCTCTCGTCCCGCTGGGACGGAATCAAGAAGCGCCACGGCAACCGCCGCATTATCCTAGTCACTTGCCATCGCCGAGAGAATTTCGGCGGGGGAGTTTTCAACGTCGTCAATGCACTGGAGACAATCCTGAGCAGGGAGGACGTTGCCGTTGTACTTCCGGTTCACCCGAACCCGAACGTTCGCGACGTGTTCGCGAGCCGCCTCGCCGATCATCCGCGTGTCGTACTCATTTCTCCCCAAGAGTACACCGATTTTGTCAGCCTTCTGTCGCTCTCGTATTTGGTTCTCACTGACTCCGGAGGCGTGCAAGAAGAGGCGCCGACGTTCGGAAAGCCCGTCCTTGTCATGCGTGAAACGACGGAGCGTCCGGAGGGCGTCGAAGCCGGCACCGCACGACTGGTCGGCGCGAACTACGATAGGATCGTCCAAGAAACATTCCGTCTTCTTGACGACGATGAGACTTATTCGGCTATGGCTCGCTCCCATAATCCCTTCGGTGACGGGCGGGCGAGCGAGCGGATCGTGAAGGTGCTTCTTGATGCCTGAATTCCATAAAGTTGCTGTCATCGGACTTGGCTACATCGGCTTGCCGACAGCCGCGCTGATAGCCAGCCGCGGCCTTCAGGTGGTTGGGGTGGACACAAAGGAATATGTGGTCAGGACGGTTGGTTCCGGATCCATTCACATTTCGGAGCCCGATCTTGATGGTCTCGTTTCCAAAGTGGTGTCGAGCGGAGCGTTGACGACATCAAGCGAACCGCAAGCCGCCGACGTCTTCATTATCGCGGTACCCACACCTATTGACGGAAACAATCGGCCGGATTTGTCCAACGTGAATACCGCGGTCGAGTCCATACTCGATCTGCTTCGACCGGGTAATCTCGTCATTCTCGAATCGACCTCGCCGATCGGAACGACTGAAGGAATTGCCAAGCGGATTAGCGAACGCAGGCCCGACCTGAGAGTTGGTGTCAACGGTCATGAGGATGGTGCAATCTACGTCGCTTATTGTCCGGAGCGCGTATTGCCCGGGAGGATCTTGAGTGAACTCATCAACAATGACCGGTGCATCGGGGGAGTGACGCCTGCCTGCACTCGGCGGGCTCAGCGCTTCTATAAGATGTTCGTTCGGGGCGCCTGCGTTGCAACCACCGCGCGCGCAGCCGAATTGGTCAAACTCACGGAAAACGCGTTCCGCGACACGAACATTGCATTCGCCAATGAGCTCTCATTGATCTGCGATAGGTTCGACATCAATGTTTGGGAGGTTATCGATATTGCCAACCGTCATCCGCGCGTGACTGTGTTGCGACCGGGACCAGGTGTGGGTGGTCATTGCATTGCGGTCGATCCCTGGTTCATCATCGACTCGGCGCCGGACCTCGCGCGACTCATGCGGGCAAGCCGCGAGGTCAACATTGCCAAGACGGAAAGCATTATTGAGCGAGCCGAGGCTCTGATCGACGATCATCCATATGCAAACGTGGCTTGCTGCGGGCTGACGTTCAAGGCAAATGTCGATGATTTGCGCGAAAGCCCGGCGATGGAAATCGCAATACACCTGGCGAAGAAGTACGGGGAGCGCATCAAGTTTGTGGAACCGAATCTGCGGCGGCTACCGCCCGAACTTGCAGACTACCGGCTCGGATTCTTGAGCATCGACCAAGCATTACGCACGTGTGAGATCGCCCTTCTCCTGGTCGACCACGACGAATTCAAGATGGTTCCACTAGCCGAACGCCGTCATCTCGACGTCATCGACACTCGGGGCATATGGCAAGATATGCCTGCGCGAACGTGAAGCTGCCGAACCCTCCAGAGGCGAGACTGCCAATTTGATACCCTTCCTGGACTTGAAAGCACAAGGTCGGACAGTCGGGTCGCAAATCGACGTTGCGATCGCGCGTGCCGTTCGAGACCTGCGGTCTACATGGAGGCCCGAAGCGGCCGCTTTCGAGAAGCGGTTTGCCGACTACTGCAATGTCGCGTGCTGTTGCGCTGTCAACAGTGGCACATCGGCGCTCCGTCTCGCATTGCTGGCGGCTGGAGTGGGGCCGGGCGATGAGGTGATCACGGTCTCGATGAATTTCGTCGTGGCGACTGCTGCCATCATCAGGTGCGGTGCAACACCCGTCTTTGTGGACGTTGATCCAGTCACGTGGACGATGAATCCTGCTTTGGTCGAGGCTGCAATTACGAACAGAACGAGGGCGATCCTGCCGGCCCATCTGCATGGGCTCATGGCGGACATGGATCCGATCATGTCGATTGCCCGCCGCTATGGTCTCTTTGTGATCGAGGACGCTTCGCAGGCGCATGGTGCTGTGTACAAGAGCAGGCGTGCCGGCTCGATCGGAGACTTGGGCTGCTTCAGCTTCTATCCCGACAAGAATCTCGGAGCCTATGGTGAGGCCGGAGCAGTTGTCACCGATCAGCCGGAACTCGCGCGACGTGTGTCGTGGCTCCTCGATCGGAATCAGGATGACGAGCGCAATCACGTTTTTGCAAGATACGATGATCGAATGGACGAATTGCAGGCAGCAGTACTGAACGTAAAGATGGACTACATCGAATCCTGGACTGAGACACGTCGAGCGATCGCGGCGCAATATGACCAGGCATTGTCGACTGCTGCACTCGCGAGTCCGCGGCCACCCAGCCACAGCCGGCATGTCTATCATATCTACGCTCTTAGGCTTCAGCATCGCGATCAGGCTCTTGCCATGTTAGGCCGCGCGGGGATCGGCGTCGGCATTCATTACGCCGTTCCGGTGCATTTACAACAGAGCTACGTAGAACTGGGATATCGCGTCGGCGATCTGCCTGTAAGTGAGAGGCTTGCGCGTGAGTTTCTATCGCTTCCCATTTATCCCGAGCTGTTGCCGGAGCGCGCCGGCATTGTTGCTTCCGAACTGAGAAAAGTGGCTCCACGAGAGGCCCAGATATTCCGGAGCGACTGGGCATTTCAGAACAAAATGCCTCGAGATGGCCGATTAGCCTAGAAGCAGGAGAGCGGTCAGCATGGATCTCAAGGGCAAACGCGTTCTCGTTACCGGAGGGGCCGGATTCATCGGTTCGCATATCGTAGATTTGTTGTGCGACGAAGGCTGCGTCGAGATCGTCGCGCTGGATAACATGACGACCGGCCGACCGGAGAATCTTAGGAAGTCGCTTAATCGAGGCCCCGTTCGACTAGTCCGCGGTGATTTGCGCGACACCAAGTTGGTAGAAGCTCTTGTAAAGGGAGCCAACATCATCTTTCACCACGCTGCACCATGCAGCGCCCATTGCATGGCCGAGCCGCGTCTTGCCATGGAGGTCATGGTGAACGGTACCTTCGACCTGCTTGAACTTTGCGTCAAGTATGACGTCGAGAAGTTCATCGCTGCGTCTTCCGCTGCGGTGTACGGCGCGGCGGAGGAAGTTCCGACGACGGAGCATCAGAACCCGTATGGAAACCGTACGATCTGTGGAACAGCGAAGGTCTGCATTGAAGGCCTGCTCCGCGCCTATAACGATATGCATGGTCTCGACTATATCGCTTTGAGATATTTTGACGTGTATGGCAGCCGAATGGATGTGCACGGCCGCTACGCCGAAATGTTGATCCGCTGGATGGAGGAAGTGGAGGCTGGAACGCCGCCGGTAATAATTGGGCACGACCAGCAGACCTTGGATTTAGTGCATGTCCGTGACGCAGCACGAGCAACAATCCTTGCTGCGAGGGCAAAGGTCAGCGACGAGGTATTCAACGTGGGGAGCGGTGTCGAGACAAGCTTGGTGCAGCTCGCTTCGGCCTTGGCTTCCGTTACGGGCAATGACGGCGTGCTCCCGCAGATCGCGCCCGAGCACTCGATCAATCCTGTACCGCGGCGGGTGGCGTCGACTGGCAAAGCGGAACGGCTGCTGGGCTTCCAAGCCACAGTGCCGCTCGAACTCGGACTGACGGAGTTTGTGAAGTGGTGGCGCTCCGAACGAGGGCTTGCAACAGCGCGCCAACGGCAGGCTCTGGCTTCATGAGTCCCTTGCTGTGGCGAAACATCCTGCGAAGGAGCCGAAGCCCTGCGTGCAGCCGTCCTGCTCTGCACTTTGCGTGGTCCAGGCGGGGCCGCCATTTGACAGAACGTTGGCCGAAACACGGAAACCGGGCAAGTTTCGTTCATGAAATTGAGTACGGTGGAGAATGGCAATGCGAGTTCTTGTAACGGGTCATCTTGGCTACATCGGCACGGTCTTGACGCCAATGCTGATCGGCGCCGGTCACGAGGTGACTGGAATGGACAGCGATATCTACTCCCGGTGTACATACGCTGCTGGCGGTAGCATTCTCGAGGTCCCGACGATTTGGAAGGACGTCAGAGACGCGGAGGTCGCGGATCTCGTTGGCTTCGACGCTGTGCTGCATCTAGCAGCGCTCTCCAACGATCCGCTCGGCAATCTGAGGCCTCAGCTGACCGACGAGATCAATCATCGCGCAAGCGTTCGAATCGCCGAGATAGCCAAACATGCCGGCGTACGTCGTTTCTTGTTCGCCTCGTCCTGCAGCAACTATGGAAAAGCCGGCGAAGAAATGATCGATGAGACCGCCGTGCTCAATCCGGTGACCGCCTACGGGGAATCCAAGGTTGCCTCCGAACGTGATATTTCGACGTTGGCCAGCGACGGGTTTTGCCCGGTGTATCTGAGGCCAGCGACAGCGTACGGAGTCTCACCGCGGCTGCGCTTCGATATTGTTTTGAATAACCTTGTTGCATGGGCGTTTACAACAGGAAGAATTCATCTGAAATCGGATGGCTCGCCCTGGCGGCCAATCGTCCACATCGAGGATATCTCTAGAGCTTTCATCGCCGCATTGGAGGCGCCTGCCGAATCCGTCTTCAATGAGGCATTCAATGTCGGTCAGACTGCTCACAATTATCGAATTCGGGATCTAGCCGAGATCGTCGCGAGTGTGGTGCCGAATTCTACGGTGGAGTTCGCCGAGGATGCGAGTCCAGATGAGCGATCCTACCGAGTGAGCTTCGAGAAGATCCGCTGTAAGCTGCCAGGGTTCCAGCCGCGCTGGGACGCTCGGATGGGCGCGGAACAGCTCTATAGGGTCTACCGTTCGTCAAATTTGACGTTGGAAGAATTCGAAGGGCCGAAATATCAGCGGATCAGCCACATTCGGAAGTTGCTTGGGGAGGGAGTGCTTAATAGCGATTTGCGCCACTCGAAACTGCAGCTTCAAGCCGCGTCATGAATGCCAGCTGATCGGTGCGGCAAAACTCGACGAGCTGGAGATCGCCGAGGAACCGTCAAGCTCATTCGTCAGAGTCGGCCTGACACGATCACAGATAGTGCACTGCCAGGTCGCGCTCCCTCGAAGAGTCGCCGACGGTCGGAATGGTCTGAGGGGACCCCGGCCGAATGTCGCGAGGACGATGGGACGAAGAGCGACCTGACATTTGGGGAGGTGTCGCGATGTCACGTTATTTAGATCATAGCCTTGGAGAACATACATCCGACAAACGAGAATAACATCTTCCGAACCGCTGCTAGAGACAGCCGCGATCGAGAAGGCGAGCACCGGTGAAGAGATTTCAGGCAATCGAGGGATTGCGAGGCTGGTTGGCGTGGACCGTGGTCTTGGCGCACCTCGCATACTGTTCGGGCTTCAATGCGGGAACGTTGGCGGCACAGTTCAGATCACTAGGCCTACCCGCTGTCCTCGTTTTCCTTATAGTCAGCGGCTTCGTGATCACGCACGTCGTTGTTGAAAAATCGGAGGCATATCCTGTCTATCTCGTCCAGCGTTTCGCACGATTGTTTCCGTTGTTCGCCGCCACCTGCATTGTTGGCTTCTTTACCAACGATCTTCTTGCCATTTCGTTAGCCTCTCCTGGCTTTAACGATTCCGAATTCGCAAAGGTTGTGAATGGTATCGGCGCAAGCAATCATAAGTACTTCTGGTCACACCTTCTCGCGCATGTCACGATGCTGCACGGTGCCGTTTCCAATGCAGCGTTGCCGTACTCGGAGTACGCATTCAACATGCCAGCCTGGAGCATTTCGCTGGAATTCCAATTCTATCTTGTTGCACCGCTGATCATCTGCATCATCCGAAATGAAATATTCATCCCGGTACTCGCGATTACAGTTGCAGTTTGTGAACTGTGGTTCAAGAGCTTCGTCGGCACTGTTCAGCCCGGAGCGCTGCCGCTCGCAGCCAGCTACTTCGTGGTGGGAATTGTGAGCCGATTGACCTACCCGTATGTGGAAGGTCATAATTGGCTGGTCCCGGCAGGGGCTTTGGCAATCGTCCTTTTTCCGCTGCGCAGTGAACTGCGACCGTTCCTGATCTGGTTTATTGTATTTTTTGGTCTTCCGCAGAAGTGCCACGAACGGCCGGGACTTGCTGCCAATATATACTCTTGGGCGCTTACGAATCCCGCGGCGCAGTATTTTGGTTCGCGCTCCTACTCGATATTTTTGTGTCACTACCCTGTCATTTCAGCGATCGTTTGGTCCGTCTTCAGTTACTCTGGAACTGCTCCTGGAATGTTGCTGCTTTCGTTCCTGAGCATACCCGCCACGATAATCGTTTCAGAACTCACGTATCGATACATTGAACTGCCGGGGATAAATGTGGGAAGACGTGCCGCGGCTTGGATGCAGCCGCCGATAACGTCGGGTGTGGCTTCCCAATGAATATTCAGCGAAGATCCGCTCAGGATCACGAGTAAGGCGGGCGAGCGGACTCCTCGCGACGCATTCGCAAGCCTGCGTCAAATGGCTCGGCAAACGTGGTCATCTTCCAGCCCTTTCACGCCGTGAGAGCAAATGAAGCATCCGGGGTAATCCGTTGCTCAAGCCAAGTGTGTCCATTGAAATGTTTGTATTGTTCTGCGCGCAGCTTGTCGGCCAGGCGACCGGGCGGCAGATCAACATCCGCATAGGTCAGCACTTCATCCTTTTTGACTGCGTGCCGCAACTTGCAGCCCTCTACGAGACCTTCGGGAAGGTATTGCATTTGGCTCATTTCCTCGGAGTTCACGGCTTCGCCATAGGTCATGTACATCCCATAGTCGTCGAGGACCTCGCCCGCCGCCAAATCACGCTTAGCGACGGCACAGACCTCGACAACCGGACCGGCGATGGGAGGGGCGATCAAATCTTTGAAAAGAAACGCACGAGCAATCGAGTTCGGTACTTCGAAATGAACGAGGTGATATGGTGTGAAGAACGAGTACAAGGGGCCTTCACCCATTTTGTACAAGCTCAAATACTTCTGTTGTTTTGGATCGGTGTGCTCGGCTAGCACGTAGACCTTGGTCAGAGGTGTGCCGACGACATAGTCGATGATTCCGCCCAGGGCGCGGATTTCGTCTATGTCGTAGAGGGTGCCTATCTTCATGACGTCGCCGCGATATTCCAGTCCGCGCGACATGCCGCGTGATCTGACCTTGAAGCCAGTCGCATTGGCCACGATCGTTTGCTCGAAGCTGATCTTGGATCCGTCGGCGAAGCTGGTGACCATGGCTGGGTTCTGTCCCCATTGCTCGGCAAATCCCTTCTGCGTGGTGGGGGTGCGATACGGATCCTGAAGTCCCTTGATGTTGCCGACGACGCGCGGGATCAAGCCGAGCCCCTTGACCCATCGGACCAGGTTCATTTGCACCCCCGGTTCGTCGCCATCGCATGCGGACAGGGTGCCCCCATACATCTTTGCATAGACCTGCAAGATCGGCCCGATAGTCGCGTCGATCTCCGCGTTCATGAGAACCATGGTCTTTTGATGCTTGAAGGCTTCCAGCGCGACGTGGGCCCCGAATTCAACCGATCCGGTTACGTCGACGATCACGTCGACCAGGTCCGATCTGGCGAGGAGGAACGCGTCCTCGGTGACCGCCGGAACGCCAGCGGCAACGGCTCTGTCCAGCTGCCCTTGGCTGTCCGCGTAAACCACGTCGGCTAGGCCGGAATAGTTGAATACGTCACGGCCACGCTGAGGCTTTCGGCTGTATATGGCAACCACCCTCATTCCAGGAACACTGTTGGTTATCTGATTGGCAATCCCCTGAACCATGAAGCCTGCGCCGAGAAGGCCGACGCGGATTGGCTTTCCCGCCGCATGACGGGCTTTTAGGGCGTGGTCGATGAGTATCATCGTAGATTCTTTCAACTGGAGGGATCGGTCAACGCTGCGAGCAACGTGCTTTCGGCGTCAACCCGCGACGCCGGCGAGTTCCATCCGCTCTTTCAGTTCGGATTCGACCTCGTTAAGCAACCGAAAGTTCTGATCCTTCTCCGAGATCACGGAAACCGGAAGCGGCCACGTCAGTCCGAGCCGAGGATCGTTATACATCAGCCCGCTCTCCGCCTCGGGGGTATAGAACTGTCCCACCTGGTAACTGGTATCGGTGTTGTCGACGAGAGTCTGATAACCGTGAGCAAAACGTTCCGGCACATAGAGCGACCGATGGCTGCTCTCGTTCAGTTCGATGGCGACATGTTGCAGGTAGGTCGGGCTTTCAGGGCGCAGGTCGACTATAATGTCGAGGATGGCGCCACGTGTGCAACGAACCAGTTTCGTTTCCGATGCCGGCGGAAACTGAAAGTGCATACCGCGCAAGGTTCCCCGCCGGGTATTTGACGCGATGTTGGCCTGCGCGATGACCGGATTGAGGCCGAGGGTCCTAAACTCCCTCTGGCAAAAGGCTCGCCCAAAAAAGCCGCGGGAATCTTCGCGGCGTTCAATATCGATAATGTAGGCTCCTTTAAGCTCGGTTTCGGTTATAATCACCCCAATTCCTCCATAACTGCCCGCGCCGGCATTCAAATGCATCGAAATGTCAACGATGATAATGCTTAAGGACGGAATCTCAAAATAGTTTTCAAAAAAATATTGATTAATTCAGTCTGCAATATAAAATGCGACATTCAATAGTGGATTTTATGTTATTTAAATCGAGGCCTGTAGGACCCGCTCTTGGCGATCTGTGGCGACCGAAACGGCCGGCAAGAACATGGGAAGCGCTAGCCATGAAAGTTGTGCTGTTCTGTGGGGGGCTCGGGACCCGTATCCGAGAATATTCCGAAAGCATTCCGAAGCCCATGGTGCCCGTCGGCCAACACCCGATGCTGTGGCATGTTATGCAATACTACAGCCAATATGGTCACCGCGATTTCATATTGTGCCTGGGTTATAAGGCCAATGTGATCAAGGAGTACTTCCTCAACTCGGATCGCTGGGCTCACAGCGATTGCGTTGTTTCCAACTTCGGCAGGAAGGTTGAGGTGATCGGCGAGCAGCCGCCGGATTGGCAGGTTTCGCTGGTCGACACCGGCATTTGGCGAAACATCGGTCAGCGCTTGATGGCGGTGCGCTCCCTCGTTGAGAACGAGGACATCTTTCTCGCAAACTACAGCGATGGCCTGACCGACGCGCCGTTGCTTGAAATAGTCGAGCGGTTCAAGAGGAGTGGAATGGTTGGATGTTTTGTCGCCGTGCATCCTCCGTTCAATTTTCACCTAGCTGAATTCAACGGCGGAGACACCGTTAAGCGTTTCCGCTCCAGTCAGCAGTCCGAGATCTGGATCAATGGGGGCTACTTCATCTTCCGGAGAGAGATCTTCGACTACATACGCGATGGCGAGGAGCTTGTGCTCGAACCATTCAATCGCCTGATCGAGGCCGGAAAGCTTATGGCCTACAAGTACGAAGGTTTCTGGCGCGCGATGGATACGCTGCGGGACCGACAGGTTCTTGAGGAGATGATTGAGCGGGGCGAAATGCCCTGGAAGGTTGTCCCGGAAGTGCGGACGCAGGCGGCTTCATGAAGGGTGTCCAGCTTGCCGCGCCCGGAGAGCGCCTGTCCGTTTTGTGTTTGGGCGCACATTCAGACGACATCGAAATTGGCGCAGGAGCGACGCTTCTGAACCTGTTTGGGCGAGGCGCTCGCCTCGATGTGCACTGGTGTGTTCTCAGCGCGACGGGTGAGCGCGAGGACGAGGCGAGGGCTTCCGCGGCGGATTTCCTGTCCGAAGCAGCTAGCGTCCGAATCGAGACAATGAACTTCCGAGACGGCTTCTTTCCGGAGCAGGGCGAGCAGATCAAGAGTTGGTTCGAGACATTGAAAGGACGTGTTGAGCCAGATCTTATCTTTACGCATCGTAGAGATGATGCGCATCAGGATCATCGCGAGCTCAGCCGGTTGGCATGGAATACCTTCCGCGACCATGTAATCTTTGAATACGAGATCCCGAAGTGGGATGGCGATATGGGACGTCCGAATCTTTACGTTCCGATTTCGGAGAAGATACTTCGGCGCAAGATTGATCTGTTATTGACCCATTTTGGCAGCCAACGGTCGAAGCAGTGGTTTGATGCCGAGACGTTTTCCGGATTGGCGCGGTTACGGGGAATGGAATGCCGCGCACCAGAGAGGTACGCCGAAGCGTTTTGTGCGCGTAAGCTGACCCTGGTCTAAACGGGCAAGGCGATTGTGGGTCGTTCGGGAATAATCATGGATGATGTAAAGGAAAAGGCGATTCGGGGCGGCTTCGCAAAGGTCTGTGGCCAAGCCGTGAGTTTCGCTCTTCGAATTATTTCTGTGGCAATCTTGGCGCGCCTGCTTGATCCCGGAGACTTCGGGTTGGTCGCGATGGCAACCGTCGTTACAGGCGTTTACGGGCTATTCACCACCGCGGGCCTTTCGTCGGCGACTGTCCAGCAGGCAACGATCACCGACGAACAGATATCGACCTTATTCTGGATCAATATGGGGGTCGGTATCCTGCTCGCCGCAATATGCGCGGCGAGTGCGCCAGCGCTCGTTGCCTTTTATAACGAGCCTCGGCTGTTCTGGATAACAGTCGCCATCGGCGCGGGGTTTGTCCTCAACGCAGGAGGTGTGCAGCATTCCGCGCTGCTTGAACGCCGGTTGCGCTACGTTACCATGACCGCTGTTGAATTGCTGTCCCAAGTGGGAGGCATGGTGGCTGCAATTTGCATGGCTCTCGCCGGCTTCGGCTATTGGGCGCTGATCGCATCCGCGATGGTCTCACCGACAATAAGCACAGCTTGCATGTGGATGGCGACAGCTTGGATGCCAGGTGCGCCGCGATGGGGAAGGGCGACTCTTCCAATGCTCCGGTTTGGCGGGACCATTACCGTGAATGGCTTCGTCGTTTATGTCGCGTACAATCTTGAAAAGGTGCTCCTTGGCCGGTTTTGGGGAGCCGACGCCCTCGGGATCTATGGACGAGCTTATCAACTCGTCACAATTCCCACAGACAACCTCAATGGAGCGGTCGGCGGTGTCGCGTTCTCCGCGTTATCGCGTCTCCAGCATGATTCCGTCCGCTTGAGGAACTACTTTCTGAAAGGCTATTCGCTCGTCGTCTCGTTGACGATCCCTGCGACTATTTTCTGCGCCTTGTTTAGTGAGGATATCGTCCTGGTCGTTCTTGGACCGAAATGGCTGGAGGCGGCAGTCATCTTCCGCTTGCTGGCTCCGACGGTTTTGGTATTCGGGATGATCAACCCGCTTTCGTGGCTGCTCCTGTCGGTTGGGCTCCAAGGACGAAGCCTGGCGATTGCACTGGTCATCGCTCCGCTGGTGGTTTCTTCCTATTTTGTTGGGCTGCCTTATGGCCCGAAAGGCGTTGCAATAGCCTATTCGGCTGCGATGACACTGTGGGTGCTTCCGCATCTTGCTTGGTGTCTGCATGGAACGGCGATTTCGCTATCGGCCCTCCTTTTGGCGATAAGCCGTCCATTCCTTTCGGGCATTGTAGCGGCGATGGTTGCGTATATTGTTCAAGTCAAACTTGAAGGGTGGGGGGCGCCGTTGATGAGACTGCTGGTCGAAGGTAGCGTAATGCTCAGCATATATTGTTTGCTGCTCCTATTGGTAATGGGGCAGAGAGCATTTTATCTGGATCTTCTTGCTGCGCTAAGGAAGTCTTCACTGCGCGACGGAACGGCTTCATTGGGTTGATCTGGATATGGTCGTTGAGGGAGCCAGACGAACATGAGAATGCGCTCGGGCGATTGGGTGGAGGTAAGAACGAAGGATGAGATCCTCAGTTCGCTAGACAAGTCTGGTCGGTTGGATGGGCTTCCATTCATGCCGCAGATGTTCCAGTATTGTGGAAAGCGCTTTAAGGTCTACAAGCGAGCCCACAAGACCTGCGATACTGTCTCGGGAAAATTCGTCGGGCGGAGTCTCTCGGACGGAGTTCATTTGGATCTCCGTTGTGACGGCAAAGCATACGGCAGCTGCCAAGCGTACTGCTTGATTTTTTGGAAAGAGGCGTGGCTCAAGCCGGTCACGGAGGCGTCGACCTCAGAAAAATCCTCATCGTACCGGGCAAGTCGGCGTAGTGGCGCAGCCGATTGCTCAGAAGAGGACGTTTGGAAGGCAACGCATGTCAGCAGCGTAAATGGAGAAACAAGATACACTTGCCAAGCGACCCAGTTACTCGACTACACCACACCGCTGCCGTGGTGGGATGTCAGACAGTACGTTGAGGATTACAAGTCTGGGAACGCTACGGTGGGCCGCATACTCAGCGGTTTTATCTACGTCAGCTACTACTACGGCTCTCTGGCCTACCGTGGCAGACTGGGGCGTCCCGGCCGTTGGCTTTACGATCGCTTTCAAGCCATCCGTGGCGGCGTTCCATTCCCGCGAAAGAGAGGATATATCCTAGCCGGACGACCTACCCCCACGTGTGATTTGAATTTGCAGCCCGGCGAATTGGTCCGTGTCAAACCCTATGAAGAGATCCTTGCTTCACTGGACGAGACACTTCACAACCGAGGGATGGGATTTGACGCAGAACTGGTGCCCTATTGCGGAGGGACCTACCGCGTAAAAGCGAGGGTGATGAATTTCGTCGATGAGCAAACCGGAAAAATGAGAAAAATGAAAACGCCGGCAATCATATTGGAAGGCGTCTGTTGTCAATCTTGCTATAGTCATAATCGAATGTTTTGCCCGAGGAGCATTCATTCTTGGTGGCGTGAAATTTGGCTTGAACGAATTTCGGCAGATACACAGACACAAACGGTGTCGCGTGCAGTCCATTCAAGCAAAGAGAAGGACCACGCCTAATCCTTGTTCGGCCATGTCAGCCTGATGCTGCGTGCCCAGCGCGTTACCGGGCTGGGCAAAACAAGGACCGCAAGTGGGCGAGCCATCCTTGCTATGTCCTGCGGTTGAATGCAGCGCAGATAGCTGCGCAAGTGCCAAAGTACCGGGACCAATTTGAGAAGGCGGGTTCCGGCTTTTCGGTAAGACGCGATGAGTTGCACAGCGTAACGCGCAAAATAGCGCTTTGCCGCCGACTGGAGGGCGCGGCGCCTTCGCACATCCGCCATGGACCGGTCAGTCTCGTCAGATACAAAGTCAACTAATTTTTTCAAACAGTTTAGACGAGTTTCCAGCTCCAATTTGGAAGTTTCGTTCCCGGTGTGAACGCACACGGTCCCGCAGGACTCGTTGATTAATCCGGCCCGGCTGCTCAACAGCAGTGAAACCCATGCTATCGTGTCACCGGCAAACGGAAAATCCAGGGGGAATCCATCCCGGGCGCGAAGGCTCTCCGTGTTAATCATAATGCTGCACATCGGCGTCGATATCCTATCCTCAAAATACTCTTTCAGGAGATCCGCTCCATCCCAAATCCCTGTTGCAAGTTTCCGGTTTTGCGGAGCATGCCAGGTTCGGTCTTCAGCGCAGAAATATACGTCGCTGAGCGCGGCGACTACCTGAACCTGCGGTTCGCCCTTCACAAGTGTCACACAGCGTTCCAGTAGGGACGGCGCAATCCTGTCGTCGTCAGAGACAAACACAACATAATCGCCCTTTGCTTCCGCCAAGCATGCATTCCAATTCGGAATCTGACCTACGTTAGTACTTTGCCTCAGGACCCGAACTCTTGGATCGCTAATTTGGCTCAAAATCTCTGACGTTGCATCTGTCGATGCGTTGTCAGATACGAGGACTTCGAAACGTTGATAGGATTGGGCAAGAGCCGTCTCAACGCAGCCCGGCAGCCAAGCGGCCCTGTTAAACGTTGGAATGGCGATTGTTACCAGTGGCTCGGTTGACGACATCGGTTGGGTCCCTCGCAGGGCGGACCGTTCAATAACCATTTTGAATTTAAGCGTTGCCGGCCGCGACAGATTTAATTGATTGCCCTTGATTAATTATTGTCATATAAATAGACCAGTTTAATGTCAAAAGAGATTTGCGAGTGTGGTTAGTAGTTTCAATTGGTGGGGCAGGCAAGGACTGAAGATGCGATGGACTTGGAGCATTGTCAGTCGTGTGACCGTGTCGTCGCTGATCTTCCGCTCGGCGGCACGAGCTACGGCGCGAGGAGGGTGGGTTGGCGCCCAACACTTGCAAGCAGGCTTTGGATTGGTGCCCTTCCGGTGAACTGGCCCGGCCACCGCTCATGCTGGCTCGAAGAGGCGGTACATAGCATAAACTCATGATCATGGAAACGGTTGAAGGCGACTTCGCCTCCGGTCACTTGGCCGATGGGAAGCATTCGGAGAGTCCGGGAACGGCCGCGAGACTCTTGTTCTTGAGTCATGAAGCGTCGCGAACTGGAGCGCCGATATTTCTGCTGAACTTCCTGCGATGGTTTCGTCGGAATCGATGTTTTGATATGCGGATCTTGACCGGGAGGCCCGGCGTACTCACGGAGGATTTTGCGAGAATCGGAATGGTAGATTCGTTCGAGCCGAGTGCCGCTGTTTGGTACAGGGCAATGCGGAAGTTGCGCCTCCAGCACCGGTACGATTCGAACCATTTTGCGCAGCTCCGACAACGTTACCTCAAAAAGAAGTTCGATTTGATGTACGTCAATTCGGTAGCCAGTGCGAGAATGCTCGAGTTTCTTTCCTTTGTAGAGTGTCCTGTCGTCTGTCATGTCCACGAGCTTGCGGGAGCAATTGCAGAGATAGGTGTCCGGAGTATTGCTCGCTTGGAAGAACGCAGCCCCGTGTACATAGCCGTTTCGCACGCGGTAAAGAATAATCTTGTGACGAACCATCGAATTTCAGAAGATAGAATCAAGGTAATTCACGGCTTTGTGCCAAGTACCCAGAGCGCAATCGAAGCGGAGGCGGCCCGTAAGATTGTATGCGGAAAGCTGGGCATCCGGCAAAATGCAAACTTGGTGTGTGCCTGTGGTTCAATCGAATTCCGGAAGGGCACGGACATTTTCCTGCAAGTCGCCGGCGAGGTTGTTCGGAAATACGACGGTGCGCCGGTTCACTTTGTTTGGGTTGGTGGCAGGTCCGACAGAGTCGAGATAATGCAGGCAAGAGTCGCCAACTTTGGGCTGCGCGACGTGGTGCACTTCGTCGGCCTTACATCGGATGCAGAAATGTACTTCAAGGCATCCGATATGTTTATCCTGACGTCGAGGGAAGATCCATTCCCACTCGTGGTGATGGAAGCGGCGCAGCAAGAAAAGCCAATTCTTTGTTTTGCGAACGCAGGGGGGGCTCCGGAGTTCGTGGAGGCAGACGCGGGCTTTGTGATACCGGGTTTCGATGTCGACGGAATGGTTGACAAAGTAATCGAGCTCTTGTCGTCACCGGGCCTTCGCGGTCGGATGGGATTGGCCGCTAGGAACAAGGTTCTGAGCCGTTACAACTTGAATCTGGGTGCCGCCAGAGTAGCCGGCGTCATTGAAACTGCTATTGCGAATTGCAGCGATAAGGATCGGGGATTGAGCATACGAGGCTATGCTCATGACAGCCCAGGTGTTTCGGTCCGATGATGCAGTTTATGACGGTTCCGACTGCCAACAGCGTTGCTGAGCGAGTTTCGTCGCCAAGTCATGATATAGACGACGCGGGGATGGGTTGCCGTATCGAGATCCTGCGGACCCGCCGTGAAGTCGAGTCGTTGCGAGAATTCTGGAGTGGCTGCAATCCTGGTCGGGATGCAGACCTCGACTTCTATCTGTTCATCACTGACATCTATCCAGAGGCACTAACTCCGCATGTAGTCGTGCTCTATGATCGAGGTGATCCGATAGCGCTGCTTGCCGGGCGGCTTGATGTCGGCCGAGTGCGTGTCAAGGCTGGCTACTTCGCCTTGCCCGTACCACGCACGAGAATCTTGAGTTTCGTGCACGGTGGCTGCCTTGGGCAAATCTCCGATGCGACGGCTAAGCTACTCGTCAGCAGCATCATAGAGACTTTGGCGGGCGGCGAAGCCGATGTGGCTAGGTTCGAGCATTTGGACATGGACTCTCCACTCATTCACTGCATCCATACCCAGCCATCATGGCCGTGTTCAGATCACATTATCCATCCCGAAATCCATCGGATACGGAGCGCCTCAAAAGAAGCGGCCTCGTTTATGGCGTGCCTTTCCAAGAAAGAACGTTACAACCAGAGAAATCGTGCAGCAAAGCTATCCGAAGACTTTCGCCGCGTAAGAATCGAGCTCTTCACGGGATGCGACGACGTTATCCGCCTCATGCGCGATGCTGAGAGCGTGGCGCGCAAGTCCTATCAAAGAGGGATTGGAGTGGGCTTCTCGGAAACTCCTATAATCCGGTCTCGCCTCGAGTTCGAGGCCACGCGTGGTTGGCTTCGAGCATACATTCTCTATCTTGATGGTGATCCTTGCGCGTTTTGGATAGGTTCGCTTCGTAACAAAGTGTTTCTGAGCGATTTTCTTGGCTTTGATCCGGCTCGCGCGAAATACGGTCCAGGCCTGTATCTCATGATGAAAGTCATCGAGGAGCTATTCGACAATCAGCCCGACGGCTCGAGACTTGCCGAGCGGATAGACTTCGGTATCGGTGATGCATCCTACAAGGAACGGCTCTCCAACAGTAGCCGTCGGGAGCAGGCCATCTATATTTTTGCCCCCCGGATGACAGCAGTGTGGCTCAATTTCTTACGATCTTCAGTCGGCATGATGAATCGCTGGGCCAGGCATTTAATCGCGATAGTGCCGTGGCTCGGTGACCTTAAGCGAAAATGGCGCGTAAGCGTGATGCAAAGAGAGTGACGATGATTTCAGGCATCGAGTACTCCTCCGTCTGTTCATTAATGCGGCTTCGGTCGCGCCGTCACTTGTTCGGCCGAGAGAACAATCCCGTTCTTGGAGAAGACGCTTGGTGAGGCAGGGTCGGCTATCAATATCGCCTCTCTAGGAAGACGTGATTGAATGATGGGATCGCTGTGACCGTCTCGATTGCTGCTTTGATGCCGTTGCCGCTGAACGGGATGGGGGTGGGCTACACATGCGGCTCCCTCGCAAAGGGCATGGCTGATCCGGAGTTCGGGGTGACCATCGTCGCTCCGCGAAGCCGTTGGCCATTGTCTCCCGTTGAGGTGGTGGAGGTTCTGCCAGCTTGGGCGCGCTACGCACCCTACAAATGGGTAGAGCCGTGGGCGAGAAGTCGAATAGAGGATGCGTTGCTCACCTGCATCGACAGGTTGCAGCCGGAAAGCACTGCCGCTTATCTTTGGCCCGACGCAAGTATCGAAACCTTGAGGGAGTTGAAGCGTCGCAATGTCACTGTCTTTCGGGAGCAGTTCAACTGCCACACCGCGACGGCCAAGAGAATTCTTGATCTGGCGTACGAACGGCTCGGCGTGACACCTCAACACGGGATCACTGCCAGGAGGATTGATCATGAAGTGCAGGTATCGGAGGCAGTGGACCATATCTTTGCACCTAGCCCTCTCGTCGCGTCCTCTCTGCTGGAGAACGGGGTTGCTCGAGGCAAGGTGCTAAACGCGACCTATGGCTGGGATGCCTGTCGTCTTGCCGGAGACCGCACGTTGATCCCCTCGATCGAGGGGATCACTGCGATCTTTGTCGGCGCGATCTGCGTACGGAAGGGGGCGCACTTACTTCTCGAGTACTGGGCGCGAAGCGGCGTGAGAGGTCGGCTGGTGCTGGCGGGGGAGCTGGAGCCGATCATCAAGGAGAAGTGCGCCAGCCTTCTCAGTAGAGATGATGTACTAGTGCTCAATTACTTTAAGGACATCGGATCGCTCTATCGATCGGCGGACATCTTTATGTTTCCATCCCTGGAGGAGGGAAGCCCGCTTGTCATATATGAGGCTTGCGGCTCTGGCCTTCCGATTCTGACGACTCCAATGGGCGCGGGTTGGATAATACGGCCTCATCGTGAGGGTATTGTGCTCGATCCATACGATGCGCCGGGCTGGATCGATGCGATTCGATTGTTGGCCGAAGACCATGAACTTCGGCGAAGAATGTCGATCACGGCGGCCGAACGCTCCAAGAGCTTAACGTGGGCCACCGTTGCAAGGCAGCGGAGACGGCAAATAACGGATTGTCTGACCGGACACGCAACGGCTGTGCCAAGTCAATGCGGCGGAGGCGTTTCGCCTGCAGCTGCGCGAGTCCCAACGGAGAACAGTTTGAGTGCCCCAAAATTCTGATTCTGTTGCGATTCTCATTGTCTGGTTTCGTAACCCGGATGGTGTTGCCAGCTGCCTGGCCGCATTGGACAATGCGACCTTATTTCTCAGGTTTGATATCTGCATTTGTGAAAATGGTGAACCGTTAGCCTCGACGCTGTCGTCGGAAATCTCGTCTGTAAGCCATGCTCTTGTGAGTCGATTGACGGCGCGTATCCGTTGCCTTTCTCGGAGGCAGTTGCCAAGAAGACGTTCGTTCGTTGGAAAGCTCTGCGACTTGGCGACACCGGTGCACTGGTGATTGTGGGGGAGACGCCGCTATGCTTTGTCGGAATGCATTTGGTTGCGGTCGTTACGCGACGGAACAGACCGCTAGTCATCCTGTACCATCACAGCGTCCCATCGCATTTGAAGGCACACTTTGTTCGCCAATTGGATGCGATAAGCGCCTGCGCCCTGTTATCACTACGTCGGAGGTTTGGGAGCGAAGAGCCGGTTGATTGCGATCACATTTGAGCGCCGGTTCCGGGATGGTCTGTACTGCGGTTCCAGAGTTGGCGATCAGGAGCATGCCGATGCCAATATTTGCTCCACCTGGAAAGCTGGGATTTATGCCGCGTGAGATATGGAAGCCGATGCAGAGGATAGAGGCGGGCGAGATGGTCGAATCCACCGATGCAGGCCGACCACTTTTTATTCGATCAGCCGACCACTTTTTATTCGATCAAAAGCTGATAAGCTTAATGGTACGGTTTGACATGATCGTATCGAATTCAATAAGTTTTCGATTGCTGTTTACGTAAATTATTGGAATCGTTTCGCCTGCTCTGGTCCGTCCAGCAAGGCGAGTTCTTCGGAGAATAGTTTAGGTGCCGAACAATCCAGGCCAGATCGCAATTCTCATTGTAGGGTTTCGTAACCCCAGCGATGTTGCCAGCTGCTTGGCCGCGTTGGCGAATGCGAACAAAGTTCCGAGTTTTGATATTTTTATTTGCGAAAATGGCGGACCGCTCGCGTTCGATGCCCTCGTCGATGAGCTTGTCGTTGAGCAATGCTGTTATGATCCTGCGCAAGAACCGTGCACGTTGCCCTTTTTGCGATCGGCCGCGGAAAAGGGGTTTGTACGTCTGAAGGTCTTACGATTGCACAAAACCAGTGCGTTGGTGATCGTGGGCGAGGCGCCGCAAAACCTAGGCTACGCAGGCGGTGTTAACGCGTGGGTGCGTCCCGTTCTCGAGCAGCGCGAGCACGCAGGACTATGGATTCTAAATCCGGATACTCAACCGGAACCCGACGCGTTGACTGAGCTCGTCTTCTATGCACAGTCCCGACGTAAGGGAATGGTGGGGAGCCGCATTGTCTCGGCAGTTAAGCCTGCGCGCATCCTTTCGCGCGGACTCAGATGGAAGCCCGCTTGGGCTAGTACAGAAGCTGTGGACCGCCACGCGCTATCGAGCGTGCTGCCAAACCCCGATGAAGTGGAGGCGCAGCTCGATGCGCCATCGGGCGCTTCCTTTTTTGTGACGTGCGAGTGCATCGAGAAAATCGGTCTTATGGACGAACGGTACTTCTTGTACTTCGAAGACCTCGAATGGGGACTGCGCGCGAAGCAGCAGTGCGGAGTGGGATCTGCTTGGCGTTCGGTGGTGCCTCACCGGGGTGGGACGACAATTAGGTCAGCCGGTGCGCGCGCCGACCATTCGCCGCTATCTGTATACCTCGATTTCCGCAATCGAATTTTTTTCGTTAGTCAGAGATATCCGACCTGGTTGGTGTGGACGGTCTTGATTTTATTGGCCAGGGCACTTGAGTACGGATTTGTTGGTTCATGGACTAATATGCGAATGGCCTATCGCGGTATTGCAGCCGGATTGGCCGGAGAAATGGGGCGGCCCGACCAATTTTTATCCGTCCACCGCCCATAGCAGAGCGATCGAGCTGCGCCTACCGTGCGTCGTCAAGGCTCAATCGACGCGGTGTTTTGACCGCTCTTTGCGGAGGCGCTGACGATTGTGGATCGGTTTGGCGAGATCGGCACAGTCTTCCTCCGGTGTAGGCCGCCTCATCGGATTTGGTCGAGTGCTGTGTAACAATCCTTATGAAAAGCCATAAGTGCAGTCCTTAGCTTGAACGGTAGGAGGTGGTTGAGAGCTGGTCCCGGTTGTCTGAACAGAATCTCCGCGTCGATAAGTGGGGCGTCTGCCGGGGTTAGGCTGCCATGCGGATTGGCAGCAGGTTGAAGTAGGCTTGATCCGGGGTGCCGCCGTCAAGGCTCGAGTGGGGACGCCGGCCATTGTAAAAGTCGAGGTATCGGCCGATCGAGGCGCGGGCGTCGCTGACGCTGTCGTAGGCCTGCAGGTATACCTCCTCGTACTTGATGCTGCGCCACAGCCGCTCGACGAACACGTTGTCCCGCCAAGCTCCTTTACCGTCCATGCTGATGGCGATGCCGTTGCTGGTGAGCGCGCCCGTGAACGCCGCGCCGGTGAACTGCGAGCCCTGATCGGTATTGAAGATTTCGGGCTTGCCGTGACGGGCCAGAGCATCCTCCAATGTCTCGGCGCAAAACGCCGCCTCCATCGTGATCGAGAGCCGCCACGACAGAACCCGGCGGGTCGCCCAGTCCAGCACGACAGCGAGATACACGAAGCCGCGCGCCATCGGGATGTAGGTGATGTCCATCGCCCAGACCTGGTTCGGGCGCGTGATCTCTATGCCACGCAGCAGGTATGGATAGATCCTGTGGCCGGGCTCGGGCTTGGTGGTGCACGGACGGCGGTACAGCGCCTCTATCCCCATCCGCCGCATCAGCGTCTTGACATGCCGGCGGCCGATCTTGCACCCCTCGGCAGCCAGCAGGCCTCGCAACATTCGCGAACCGGCGAAAGGAAACTCCAGATGCAGCCGGTCGAGCCGTCGCATGATCGCGAGGTCCGCAGGCGGTACCGGACGCGGCAGATAATAGACACTGCCGCGGCTGATCTTCAAAACTTCCGCCTGCCGGGTGATCGACAGATCGTGCTCACGGTCGATCATCGCTTTGCGCTCAGCAATCCCGCCTTGGTGAGCGCTCCTTCTAAAAAATCGTTCTCCAGCGTCAGTTCTCCGATCTTGGCGTGCAGCGACTTCACGTCGATGGCGGGTAACGCCGCCGCTGTGCTGCTGCCCCCCGGGCCGAACACATCGGCGGCTCCGCCTTCAAGTTGCGCTTTCCACGATGTGATCTGATTGGGGTGAACGTCGAATTGCTCCGCCAACTGAGCCAGTGTCCGGTCGCCCTTGACCGCGGCAAGCGCCACTTTCGCCTTGAAGGCCGGTGTGTGGTTCCGGCGTGCGCGTTTCGTCATCGTCTCTCCTGATTCGCGGGACAATCTTGCCCGCCGTCAGGCAGAAACTCCACTTATCGTACTGTGCAGATTTCCGGAGCCGGCTCTGTTGGTCGCCGGCGGCGCTGGCCGGATGACAAGAAGCTGCCGATCGTCACGGAGAGCTTGCAAGCCGCCGCGCGGTTTGTCTTCGACGCTCGGCGCGGCAATACCTGCACCTGAATTCGCTACATGACCTTAAAAATAGACTCGGGTCACGTCCTCAGAAAGAGTTCGGCTTGCTACATTCTCGCCGCCGATGATACAGATTCTGGAAGGAGGGAGACTAACAAATAACCGATCGACGTTCGGTATGTCTTGCAGGGCGTGGCTTTCCACGCAATGAGACATAGGGCGTGGCTAGAGTTGCGACGGGAGCTACGGCCCGAAAATTGCAAATTCCGTCTCAAGCAGATCGCCTGTTGATGGTGTGATTGAGCCACGAACATAACGAATCGAGCGGCCTTCCATCAATGTGCCGGCAACAACCGTCTCTGTCCCATCACTATCGATTAGCGCCGTGGGAATGCGAAGCCAAAGGAGTGCCCGCATAAGCGGACCCGCGAGAGCGATCAGTCTCGCCGGAGCACCAAACAAAAACTGCGCGCATGGGATCGCCCCTTTCAGCATCTTGATTCGATATAGCGCGATCCCCGTTCCTTCCGCATCTTGGAACTCGAACCCCGCACATCCATAGCCCAAGTGAGATTTCGTCACGGCTCGAAAGGGATCAGGTAAAGAGCCGATCATACTAGCCCGAATGGGCGTGACGCGGCCTGTTGCTGTGCGCCAAGCCGCTCGGGGATCCAGAAGGATCACGCCTGTAGTATAAGGTTTGAAGCCGAACGCCTCAGCAATTGGCAGCGCGTGGTTCGAGGGCGAGAGGTCTAAGAATACACCCCCTTTTTCTTTGAGGGTGCGCTGGAAGAGAAAGGTCGCAAATGCGCGATAGGCCGGACGCACATACCAACTCGAGAGGGTGGAACGAGGGCCATTGCCGAGATTGGCTGTCAGCAACAAAATCACGCCTTGGACGGCATTGTCGGCATCGATGACATACCCAAATCGCGGATAGCCAGGAACCTCAGCGCGGCGCTGAAGGTTGGCGATTCCGGTTTGCCAATAGACAAGCGTGCGGCGGGGAAAACCCTCGCGGAGGACGGCGACGACTTCTGGAAGGTCAGCCGGCGTAATTTCTCGAATGCGCACGCTCATTTTAGGCTGTGCTACCCCCATCAACGGTAATGACGGTGCCCGTCACCCGCGCTCCATCGTCACCCAAGAGATAAATTACCGCACCTGCGGCATCCCGGGTCAGAGGAAGTCCGAGCGGCGCTCGCCGACGTATAGAATCCATGTTTGTGTCATTGAGCCCACCGGTCATCTCGGTTTCCATATAGCCGGGAGCGACACAGTTTACGGTGATCTTCATCTTGCCTAGCTCCCGCGCTAGCGAACGGCTGAACCCCTCCAGTCCCGCTTTGCTCGCCGCATAGACCGATAGGCCATGAAAGCCTGTGGAAGCGATGATAGAGGAAACATTGACGACTCGTCCCTCGCCCCTACTAAGCATGCTGCGGGCGATATACTTGGTCAGCGTAATCGGCCCAACGAGATTCGTTGCTATCACCCGCTCGATATCGCTCTGATGCATGGTGGCGAGCACCCCATCGAGCCCTATGCCGGCGTTGTTAACCAAGCCATAGATTGGGTCATGTGCCTTAGTCAGTTTGCGTACGACATCCGGAATCGCGCCGAAGTCGGAGATGTCGAATGGCTCGAACATCGCTTGTTCACCGGCGCGGGCCATCAGCGCGCCGAAACCGCCTACGCTCCGGCTCAGGCCAACCACCCGATAACCGTCAATCACCAGCCGCTCGGCTATTGCGAGACCCAGACCGCGGGAAACGCCAGTTACAACAACTGTGCGCACGTCTTTTAGCCACTCCTCGCCAGCTTACCAGCGGCATTGACAGTCAGTGAACTATCCAGCTGCACTAGGGCAGGAACTGCCTCGCGCGGCAACCGGGCGCGGCAATGCTTAATCACGCGCAACTTGAAGGCATCCGGATTCGATACGGGCTCCATGAGCACAATGTGCGCTATCAGAACCGCACCGGAAAGCGGATTGCGTCGCGGGATCACCCGAACCAATGCAACATCGGCCATTTGGTTGATAACTCGCTCCACCGCTTCCGGAAAGACCTTGGAGCCACCGATGTTGACGGCGCCCGTGTCACGACCGACAAAAAGCACTCGGTCTCCGCGAAGCTCGACCCGGTCATGTGTGTCGACATAGCCCTCCACGTCGCGGCGAATGCGTTCCTCTGAACCTATCATGATAGTTTTCGGCCCCGGGGTCCGTACCCAGAGCCGGCCATCCGCAAGTTTCAGGCGGACGCCATTCAGCTCTTCCTCCAAAAAGCGTCTCGGGAAACCTTCGCGCCCGTCCTTAACCGAGAATCCGACACCAGTTTCGGTGGATGCATAAAGATGGGAAATCCTCGCCTCTGGGAATCGAGCCGCGAGTCTGTCCAACAGGAGCTGATCGCTGATCTCTCCGCCGAGAGTAACCTGTCTGAGCATAAGTCGCACGGAAGAGGGATGCATCAGGATCTGACGCCATAGCGTAGGCGTGGCCGACAGATGAGTAACCCCGTATTTGATCCAATGCGGAACTTTCGCGGCGACCTCCATTTCGGGATCGCAGGCCACAAGGAGATTGCCACTGAGTACTGCCTGAAGCAACACCTGCATGCCGGCAAATCGTGTTGCCTCGTAAGTCAAGCCCCATACCGGCGGGGAACCTTGGCCAAGCCAAGGTCTGACGGTTCGCGCGAGGCCTGCTAGACAATGGCTAACCATCTTTGGCTGGCCAGTCGTGCCGGATGTGGTCATTATCCAGGCGGTCTCGTAACTCGGGCCGGTGCACTCGTCGGGACTGGAGAAGAGCGCCGCCTCGAGCGATAGGGCACTGGAGATGTCGCCTCGATCCGAAACTATCGTGCCGCAGGCTGTTCGTGCCGCAAGGCTCTGAACGATATTCGGGGCGAGACTAGCCGAGATCAGCAACATTTCCGGTACGTAGCCATCACAGGCAACTAGCATTTTCAGCAGGGATGCCGGGTCTCGGATCGAGAGAGCGACCGGCCGGTCGCGATCAAGCTTGGGAGTGAGCCGGGCGGCGCGCACCTCCCCCAGCCTAAGAATACCCTTCGCTGTCTGGAGCACGGGGAGCGCTGGATTACAAAGAGCGAGGCGGCAGGCTAAGGTTGTCACGAGGCTGGCCTGTATTTTTCGTAAAATGCCGCGAACTCACCGAATGTCTGAGGATAAATCGCATTTTCTGCAATGGTGAAAGGATCATAGCCCAGCTCATCATCGAGGCGGGTTACAATAATTGCGAAGCCAAGGCTATCTAGACCCGTGTCGAGAAGCAGCGTGCCTGATTCCAGCACGGGCGGTTTGGTTCCGTTCTGCTCACGCCAAACCGCGTTGAAGACCTGCTGGATCTTGTCTCTCATCTTATTCTCAACTATCGTTTATAAATTAATCTAGCGAGATTTAATTTTGTGGATTTAAACTTCTTTTTAATGGAAGGTCAAGCGGGTTTGAGGCAGATTTACCTTTCGTTGATATGCCTCTCCTCGGTTTGGTAGCGAGGATTTCTAAAGGTTGGCGTAGGGTTCGAAAACGATGATACGCAACATCGCGTTATGCTTTCACGGAATTGGAGCACCGCCAGCAGGTATTCCAGCTGACGAGCGCTCTTACTGGATTTCCGAGAATTTGTTTGCGTCCTTTATTGCCGATGCCCCCTCAAAGGCAAAAGCGCTAGGCGTGAATTTGCTGGCGACGTTCGACGATGGAAACCGAAGTGATTTGGACATTGCCGCGCCAATTCTCGCAAAATATGGATTATCGGGGACCTTCTTCCCCTGTACCGGTCGACTCGCGAGACGGGGGTATCTCTCAGAGGATGATCTGCGGTGCCTCTCTGCAATGGGCTTCCAAATCGGCAGTCACGGGGTTGACCACGTTTCGTGGACCGAGCTTAACACAGAGGAACTTAACCGCGAGATTGTGGACTCCAAAGATGAGCTTGAACAAATCCTGGGTGCGAAGGTCCAGGCTGCAGCGATTCCTTTTGGGCACTACAATCGTCGTGTTCTGGCGGCATTGAAGGCGGCTGGTTACACACAGGTCTATAATTCCGACCGCGGGTTCGGGTATGTCGGAAGATGGCAGACGCGTCGTTGGACCTACACCTCAGAAGAAAAATTCGACCTCGAAAGCTTGGTATCAATGTCTAATTCTCTCGGGCGTCGCGTAATTCTTGAAGTGAAGGGTATCATTAAGGCTCTACGCTAGGTCCAAGGTTTCCCCAAAAGTTCGCATGCACGGCTTATGGAGGGGAGAACCTGTTACGCCTACACCAGCTTGGCGGATTGACGGCAGCTGGCCTGATCATAATTCGCTTCGTCGAACGACCGCTCGGTAGGTTCGTGGTGGCCTTGATCTGCCCCTTGAGTGCAATCGGCTGCAGCAGAGCAGCGTCCGCAGGGTGGTTGGAACAGTAGCGGATCATCTTTCGATCGGCCGCCGACGATCGAGCAGACCCGCCGATCCGACAGGCTCCCTGATAGCGACCAAGATAGAGGTTTTCCTTCGTGGCCTCCGCCAGGATAAGCTTGTCCAGCGTCAGATCCGAGACCGCTCGCCCGACCCAGTTGTTCTCGATCTCCAGCTCCTGCACCGCTCTACCTGATCGCCCTTTAGACGCGATACTCACTTCCCTATGCTGGTCGCGCAGGTCGGTAGGTTGCCGGCGCGGTCCGCTGGAGAACTAGCGGAACAGCCCAGTTGATGGCATTTGACGTTGGTTGCTCTCTTCCGGTGTTTTTGAAGCTGAGCTGGGGCCAACTTCCGCCCGAGAGCCACCCCTGACATCGTGGGCGCTGCTGTTCTCCATTGGAGCGGCGAGTAGCCGATCCATCCCAAGCTCTCTTGCCTTCACGGAAGGATCGGAGAGTCGTTGCGTTGAATAGGTCGAGGTTCGAAAGATCGCTTTGTAGCGTATCCTCAGCCGGCGCATCGGAAGAACGAAAGGATTTTGCGTCAGCAAACCACAGGTTGTCGGCACGGGTAAGCGATCGCGCCATTTCCGCACCATGTAACGGTATGACCGAATGTAATCGGGTCCGAGTCGGAGCTGCGCCTTTGCATTATGTATTAATGGCATGTCCAGCCCGTAGCAGGACTTGCCCAGCCGTCGGGCTTCGAGAGCAATATCCGTCCCGTAGAGATGAAATTCCGGGAGCAGAGGATCAAACGACACGCCCGCTTCTCGCCGAACCACGATCACCATCTCATCGAGGCTAACAATGGGGACCGGTCGCTTCAGTTCCTTGCCATAAAGTCCCGCTGTTTCAGGGAACCACGGAGCCAGCGAGCAATCCCAGGTACGGCCCACCACCTCGCCATCTGGCGCTACACCGCTGATCCCGGCGACGGCCCACCGGGCGTCGAGGCGCGTAAGGCGATCGACTTCCCAGTCCAGTCGTTCGAACCAGTGGTCGGGAAAGTAGACGTCACAGTGGGCAAAAACGAGAATTTCTGCGCTGGCTGTCTTGATTGCATTTGCGTAGGCGCTGGCAGCGCTGGGTCTGTTCCAAAGAACGGTCAGGTCTATATCGCCATTAGCAATCGCGGGCGATCGGCGAAGATTTCGTTCGAGAATATTGACGTCGCTCGATCGAGCGCAGGTATAGATGTGAAAGCTTGCCATTCAATTCCCACGGATTCAAAACGTGCGTCGTTGCATTCAGCGAGATGCATCCACAAGACAGGCGCCAAATGGCGCACATCTAATTCCCTTATCTCCCGGGTACCCCACCGTACTATCCATATTAATTTAGGTACAGGTGCCAATATCGAAATAAATTTATTTTGGTTGAATTTGTCCGGTTTTTGATTTAATGCCAGAATGTAATTTAATGCGCCGGCACGCAATCAGATGGAGCCGTGCGAACGTCGGAGCGAGAAGCATGATTGCCAGAGCCACGGTGCCGATTTCGATGCAGGCTCAGACCTTCGGTGCAAAGTCCTTTCTGCCTCTGGAAAAGATGAGGAGATGCGGTGAGGAATGGGCTGAACAGTACAGGGAGAATCGGCCATTCCCTCATATCCGGATCGATGGATTCTTTGACGAGTGTATTATCCAGCGCGTGGTCTCGGAATATCCTGGCGAATTCGACGCGTCCTGGAATCGTACGTTTCTTGATGCCGGAGCGTATGAGGAGCAGAAGCTGGGTCTGGACAAGCTGGAGGAGTTTCCTCCTTACATTCAGCAATTCGTCAATTCGCTGAATTCCAGGATCTTTGTGGAGTTCCTCGAGCGCCTTACCGGGATCGATGGTCTGATCCCCGATCCGCACTTGGCTGGCGGCGGCTTGCACATGATTCCCCGTGGCGGGCGCCTCGCGATCCATGCGGATTTCAACAGGCACAAGAAGCTGAGACTGGACCGCCGCCTCAATCTGCTGGTGTATTTGAATTACGATTGGAAATTGGAGTGGGGCGGCGCCCTTGAATTGTGGGACAAGGATGTCAAGCACAAGGAGAAGGCCTATCTGCCGATTGCAAATCGCATCGTGATTTTTTCCACGACTGATACGGCCTATCATGGACATCCGGATCCTCTGACTAGCCCCAAGGGAGAATATCGCAGGTCTATTGCGATGTATTATTACACGAATGGTCGTCCAGAAGACGAAAGATCTGAGGATCATACGACTATATTCAAAATGCGTCCCGGCGAGGTTAAGAGGCGGGAAGCCCTCGATGTTATCAAACCCTTCATTCCACCAATCGTCTGGCAAATTCCTAGGATGTTCAGGCGTTGACTTACTTACGATCCACCGGTCTTTCCAAGTGTGGATGATAAATGACCTTGGGTGCGCATTGCAGCCGGGCATTTGGGTGCCCCAATAGGGCTACATAGATCAATTGAAGGACCGCATGACCAGCGTTCGAGTGGCATCCGAGCCGATAGATCATGGTACCTCATCTTCTATAGCGAGCTTGAGGGGGGGCGCAGTCCAACGTTCGCACCCATTCGCGCCCTGGCTGTTCTTTTTGGGGTTCCTTCTTCCCGGTGATATGACCTTCTCTCTTGGAGGGGGCAAGTTTAATCCCGAACGGCTGGCTATAGCCCTGCTCCTAGTCCCAGCTGTGTTTGTGTTGCTACGGAGAGGACGGCATTTTGTAGTATCGGATTTGTTTGTTTGCCTCGCGTCAATGTGGATGATCGCGGTGTCCCTGCAGGAGAGCCGCTTGCCGTCATTGTCATCGTCGGCGGCGACGGTACTTGAACTCCTTGGCGGCTACGTCGTTGCGCGTGCATTTTTTTATGAGCGGCCAGCGCTAGATGATTTTATCCGGGCTATGAAGGTCGCGGTCACGTTAATTCTCGCTGTCGCGATGGTCGACCATATGTCCGGAAGATGGGTTGTAAACGGCATTCTCGGACTGAACCCCGTGCCGGAGTTCAGGTATGGCTTGATGAGGGCCGAATCGATATTTCCACACCCAATTGCCTATGGAACGTTCTGCGCGGTCACAGGCGGGATATTCCTGTACTCGGAAAGAAGTTCGCTCAGTCGAGTTCGTTGGGTTGGGCTCTGTCTGCTTGGCTGTCTGCTGGCGATGTCTTCAGCCCCCCTGTTGATGTTCTGCATTGCGGTATTCGTCTATTGTTATGATCAAACTACGAAGTCCTATGCGTGGCGATGGAAAGCCTTCGCCGCCATGGTCGGTGTCGCGCTCGGCTTCATATATATAACAACCGAGAATCCAACGTCTTGGATAATCGCGCATCTCACGCTCGATCCGTCCACAGGCTATTTTCGGAAGGCGACGTGGGACCGCGCCTTCTACAATATAGGTCTGGCTCCATGGGCAGGATACGGTTTCGATGACATGGGCGACGGAAGCGATTTTTTTGACAATGTGTCGGTTGACTGCGTTTGGCTTGTGCTGGCGCTGCGGTTCGGCATACCAATCCTGATTTTTCTGCTTCTGGCTAACATTAAGTGCTTTTTCACCGGCTTCGGGCGGAGAACCGCTAGTCGGACTCCGGATGCTTACATGGACAACATGCGTACGGGGTTCACGTTTGCTGTTATGGCGTTCGTGCTTGTCGGACTAACGGTACATTATTGGAACACTATGTGGATGTTTTGGGGAGTTTGTGTTGGAATACGGGCTTCACTTTACGAGCAGTCTCTTCAGACCAGACCTGTTTTCGCGGTTCGGGCTGAATGGAGTCGTTCGTCACGCATAGTTGGCGTTCCGGCTGGCTGAGCGTTTGAAGTAGATCTAGCCTACCTGCCTTGTTGTTTTCAGGGCCGCGATTTTTCTGATGGTGGCATAATCATCTCCATGGCCGTTCATTGCCTGGGTGTGCTCTTGATATCGCTGCTGGCGTCGATGCCAGCAACTGATGTTGCCAGCAATTCGAGAAGTCCGACATCAGGAGCTGAGAGCGGTCGCGTGAGAAGTGGCGTTGGCAATCTTGTGGATGCATTAGCAGGTGCGTTGATTGGGCCTGCAGCAGCGGCCCAGCCGAAGGCGCCCGCCAGAGCGGCAGAGCAACCAGGATATGAGGGAATTGATGATGGGTTCTCTAACGCTCCCCCTTGCAGTATTCAGTATCCGTCGCTCCTGAGGAGATATCGCGTTCGTCCTACTTGGCGGGTGGCAGGCGTGGACTATTGCGTTGGACATGCGGCGAGCGGCGCGCTCAGGGATCCCTCGGTCTCCATGACTGGAGTGTCAGTCAACGCGGCCACCAGGACGGTCACGGTCACCGATAATGATGTAACTCTTGATGACTACGATTTTTCGCTAAATGGCGGCTGGAGCGTCGTGGTTCTCGGAGACAACGCGAGAATTCTGAATTCGAAATTTCTTGTTGGCGCCTCGAACAATCAACCGATCCTCGCAATGCGATCGGCAACAAACTTGTACGTCGGCTATTGTGTAGTTGACGGCAACAGCAATCCGGATGTCGGCGGTCTCATTGAGATGCGGGGCTCCGGTACCCTCACCGTGGAGTATTCCTGGCTCAAGAATGCCGGCGGCGACATCATCCAGCTGCATGGCTCTGGAGGCAATGTCGTTGTTGCGCATAATCTTTTCGAGAACTCCGGCATGGCGCCAGGCGCGCACGGCGACTACACCGAGTTCATAGGCGGGCCCTATTCGGCGACCATTGTTTTCAACACGACTATGCAGAGCGGCGGCACTACGCAGGGTTTCATGGTTGAACCAGATGTCGGCTCGAGCCCAGGGATCATTATTTCCGGTGAAATTGGCCACAATACATTCACGGCCAAAGGCGGAGGGATTAATGCTTACACGGGAATCACAGTGGCAGATATCGTCAATACGTTCACAGTGCACGACAACTATTTTGACCCTAAAGGTACGTTGTCCGGGCTCGCGTTTGGCGGCAACATCCGCGGCGGTCCCAACGACCGGAGCCCAAAGTCGATCTATGTGAACAACGTCAACATGCTTACAGGAGCTGTGTTGGAGGATGCTGGCGCAACTGCAAAAAGACCGCGTCGCTAACCGATGCGATCAGCATTTCACGCATGAGCGTCCGCATCACAATCGCTCTAACCGATAGATCTGCTCAAGTTAATTGAAGGCGCGGAAAGGGAAGTCTTCGGGGATGATTGGGGCACGAGATCCGGTGCCTAATGATCGAAGTACATGATCGACTTAAGTCGGGCTGTCGCGAAGCTGTCTCAGTGACGGGCGCATTCTCTCGGCCGCAACGTGGCGAAACCACTTTGCACACGTGGGCCAACTGACTCAAGATACGGCTTTTGCTGAAGGGGAAGTCGCCAGATCCTGTCGGCTTGCTTTTCGACAGCACAAGTTTCGAAGTATCCGTCCGGTGAAGCTTTCAATTACCCACAAATTCTCCTCCGACCACGACACCTAGCGCTATGTCGGTGAGGCGTGACAGCCCGCGCCACATGACGGTATTGCCGGGTGGCGGATCGCTGGCGCGGGCGAGATAACCGCCGAGCCG
>NZ_JADPKG010000113.1:0-391949 GCF_023073875.1 Bradyrhizobium sp. 154 | reverse complement strand
GGCATCGGCCTTGATTAGGCTCGCATCGACTGCAAATCCTTCACCGCCGACCAGTCGTTCCTCGATGCAGCGCCGCAGCACGCTCTCGAACACGCGACGGAAGAGATCGCTCTGCCGGAAGCGGCCATGCCTGTTCTTGGAGAATGTCGAATGATCGGGCACCGTCCCATCCAGACCGAGCCGGCAAAACCACCGGTAGGCCAAATTGAGGTGAACCTCATCGCACAGGCGCCGTTCCGATCGGATGCCGAAGCAGTAACCGACCAGGAGCATCCGGATCATCAGTTCAGGATCGATCGAAGGTCGGCCGATGCTACTGTAGAAGGGTGCCAGGTCCTGCCTGATCTCTTGCAGATCGACAAACCTGTCGACCGATCTCAAGAGATGGTCGGCGGGAATATGCTTCTCGAGCGAGAACTCATAGAACAAAGCAGCCTGTTCGACTTGTCGATGCCCCATCATGATCTTCAGTCCTGCCAATTAGACCGACTGAATCACTGATATCTCTGCGTCGCAACTGCCGCCTTTTTCAACAAAATCGGCCAGAAATCGACACCTGCGGCATTCGAGCAGGTCTATGTCGTCGGTCTGGACGACGATGGAAAACCGCGGGGCGCTCGGTTCACTATTCTGAGGGACAGCATCGTTTCCGCGGCCATGGACATGAACTGCCGGGTTCTGATCCGGCAGCCCACCAAGGTGTGCGCAGTGGCCAGCAAGCTGCCGGTAGGACATGTTTTTGGCATGGGCAAAGTAGTGACGTTGTTCCTGCCGAACATCCGCCGCGAGCTCTATGTGGCGATATTGGCGGCGGAACGACTTGCTGCCCTGCAAGACAACCTCCGGGCCGCGGGAGCGCTTCTTCGTACAATTCATTGACCCTGTGGCCGCATATCTTTGCTGTCGTCCAGAATGCCGCTCAACAACGCGTTCTCGGCTGTTTTCGCGAAATTTAGCCGATCTGAATCGGCATCTTTTCTGGGTGAGATAGCACCCGCTTTTCCGCACGAATGATCGCCTCAGGCGACCCTAATTTCTCAGACATATCGCCTGAGAAAAAATGGGAAAAATCATCATGCAGACCACCCAACAAGGCAAAAGGCGGGCGTCGCGCTTGTCACCCGAACTCGCAGCGGCCATCCGCCCTGCAATGGAAGCAGCAACAAGACTGAGGCTGCGTGGCGGCCGGTTCGAAATATACAACGTCGTGGAAGAAGTCTATTCCCTCTACCTGGATTGGAAGAATCGCAAAATCGCGAAGCGGTCAGCTCGCGCCCTCGCCGGCCAGCTAGGCATCGCACGGCGCAAAAGAATGACCTCGATCCGCATTTTGATCGAGGCAGTCTTGCCTGAGGCGAACCACAAGCAAAAGAGCCGCTGGGTAAGAGCCCTGGAATACATCTCCTCCCAAGACGTCCCGGCCACTAGGCTACGGCAATTCGCGCGACTACACGATGGATTGGCCGGATGTGCGCGGGCAGCAGTGGAGATTAAAAGGAAGCGGAGGCGCTCGCTGCGCGATTTTCCAGAGGGCGATTGGGGTGACTGAGCTGCGATCATCTGCAACAGGCTATTGTCGGCATAACGGGAATCCAACTATTTCGACGCCCGTCTAGCCCGGCAATGCGGTCGAGGCGCTCAGTGCTCCCGGCGTGCGGGCAAAAAGAAAACGGGCCCCACTGAAATGTGGAGCCCGCGCCTTCTATTCTAAACATCTTTAGCGACTCGGCTCAACCGACGCGCCCAGTTCACGCTATATCCGCTTCCGCTGCCATATCCTCAACGTGGCCCGCCAGCTTTAAGAGCCCCTTATCGAGCTCGGTGATGCGACGTACCGCAAGCGCCAAGTCCGACCGCAGCTCCGCCACCTTTCGGGCGAGGCCAGCGCACCCCCATAGCTTTGCCGTTAACTCGGATAACCCTTCTGCCGAGCTCGTCCGCAAAATGAATGGCAAGTCGTCCTTTATCTTTCGGGCCTCGGACCTCAAACTCCCGCTATCTGCAATGACATCGAATAATTCTTCAATCTCATCGGGGAGCAGCGGGCTTCTCTCGCATGCTGCGATAGCGTGGGTAAGCTCCTGAAACTGCTGCGGACTGCATTTAATAGCATTTGCTCTTAGCTCGCTGTCAGCGAGCGCGTTTAGTCCGGCGAGGATGCTGTCGTAACTCATGATCATTTCTCCGTGGTTCGCCGCAGCTTCGCGGCTGCATTCCCAACGGGCATTTACAAGATCGCGAAATTCTCGCGGACAGGCTAACGACCCAGACGCAAGCGCACTCTTCCGGCTAAGGTGCTCGCTCAGGCGCGTCCGCATCGGCGGTAGCGGCACAGGCTCACACAACATTTCATGGTGAGAACCGCCCCTCCAAATTGCGTTTGACTATGTTGATCGAATTCACGGTTAGTGGAGGCGGAAAGTTATGTCACGAGACTCTACCGTGTATTCCGGGCATCCAGAGTAATCGCACGCCGGTGTGAGTCTGAGGCAGCACTGATTTAGAAAAACAAAGCTTGACCGTTCGAAACCACGGAATCAAGCAACAGTCGCGTAGCTCTTCCTATTAGAGAATGGAATATTGACGAGCTCGAATGTGTAGAAAGGTCTGGTATCGTGCATCGCCGCAGCAAAATTAGTGCGTTTGTCGTCTACTCAGAAAGCCATGCTGACAGTTTACATTATACACTGCAGGGCGACGACGCCCCTCAACTCGCTTCTGAGAGCCTTCTAATAGGCGAGCCGAGCAAGCCCAGTCGCGGACAGGTCCGTTACTGGCATGTCGTCCGCGACTAGCGCTTGCTCTCAGCCATGGTCTGACAGCAGGGCTGTCGGCGTCCACGACCAGGATTCTGCTCAGCCGTGGACCGGTCCCTCACAAGATGCGGCCCTACCAGGGGCTTCACTGTTTAACGAAGTTTCAGCGCAGGAAAGGATGGATCGTCACCATGCCGGATTATCCGGCCGAGGAAGCCCTGTCGATCCAGGAGAATTGCGAGTTCTGCTTGGTGATGTACCGCCAGTTCGTCCACTTTCGTATCTGCGTTGCCACGGGAATCCGTACATGGCATTCGATTCTTGAAGCGCGCCTTGAAGGTATAAGTGGCGGTGGTCACCAAGTCTTTGTCACGGGCCTTCTGAGAGGTGACGACCACGGGCCTTTCAACGTCCCCACTTTTTGGGTAGTGGCGACGGAACGTACCTTCAACTAGAGCTTTCCCTCCTCCGCTAAAAAGAAGATATAGATGAGGGCACCATCTCGGAGAGCGGCCATCGTCAAAGTGCTTGAGGTCGTAATCGATGCCGCCCAGGACTATTGGCGCGCTTATTGGGCCTCGACCAATTTGTTTACGTACGCGATCTTTAAGCCTGTCACAGTTGAAGCCGTCGAGATGACCGAGGTCGAACAGGTCTGGCGGTACAATGCTGACCGTAAACCAGAACTCTGGGTCACGGGCCATATATTCGGCCAGCGTTGAGCCCCACCAGCGGCGGAAGGCGCGCAGGCAGACCGGACACCCGGCCGAACGGCATCTGAAAAAACCACACCCGTTAAGACGCTCGGCGAGGGCGCGGCCAGGCTCACCAAATTCGGGAAGAGCGCTCACCAAACGGCGGCGCCGATCGTGAGCTTCACTCAGCGTCTCGAACTTTTTCAGATGTTTTGCAGGATCGTAGTCTTCGTTAATATCGGCGGAGTAGAAGTTGAATTTCATGAAGATCTCAGGGGTGGTTCAAGAGTAAGACGCTGGAATCGATCCATCCGAGCGGCGCTGAATCGGGCGCAGCCAAGGTTCGCTTTAAGCGAACCTGGCACGAGACTTCAGTCCCCCCAATCGTCTTCGTTCTCCTCCTGCACGCTCGAGCCGCTCAAAGCGGTGATGTCTTGAAACTCGATGGTCGGTTGCTCTCCAGCTGGGACACGAACGAAACCGATGATCTTGATCGCGGTGCTGTCGGCGAGATCGTCCAATTTCGCTCTGAGTTTTGGTGGCAGGGCAATCTGAACCTGCCTGTCAAACACGGGTTTTCTCTCTTTCCGGTGCCTTACGTCAGAATGATCCGCTTCGCCCTGCTCTGCAGTATTGGATCCGGGGGCGATAGGCGGTGATTTCCTGCGTGGGTCGTTGAGAGCCGCCAGCTGAGCAAGTTTCTGGATGCCGCCATGCTTCTGTAGGGCTTCAGGGATATTGTCGACCGAAACTCCAATTCGGTCGACTAGGTACCGAAGCGCGCGGGCCGCTTTTGAGGCCTTCTTGCGAGCCTCTTCCGACTTGGCGTCCGTGATGAAGATCATTGCGGCGTAAACGACGTCCGATTTTTGTCCAACGCTCTTCAGAAACTGATCCTTGCGCTCGCGGTCAGCCTCGATCGCCGTCGCAATGCTCATTGCGTCCGCGAACATCTGGTACAGAGCTAGCCGGTAGCGCTGATCAACGCGCCGGTATTCCTCCTTGATATGGTCAAGGCGGTCCAGCAGTTCATCGTATGAGTGCGGTGTAGCAACTAGTTCTTGGGACATAGGCTCACGTCTCCTTACTTTGTGTAAGCAAAACGCCAGCCGGCACTTCGTCATTCGCGTAGCTTAGATGCTACTCGATTGATTGAATCCCAGATCGGAATCGCTTGTTGACGCGCCTCGCGCGTGACTGCGCTGCCACGAATTCAGCAATAGGCGCATCAAAGGTCTAACATGGAGCCCGGTATTGGACCGGTACACCCTGCTTCGTCCGCTTTCCGACCATTGAGCAATTTCGATGCTAGGACGAGCCCGGCATCGGCTTTTCGGTTGTACAGCCCATACAATATGCTGTCAATCGCATTTTTATGTGTTATGATCGGTCATGAGAGACCCCTTAACGCCGCGTCTTCTGACCGCACAGGAATGTGCAATCCTGCTGCTGCGTCTGATTGAGCTTCGAAATCAGGAAGGTACGCCGACTAGCCGCGTACGTCTCTCTGATCTCACGTTGCGCCGTTTATGGGGGCGGCATCGCCTGGATAGAGAATTCGTGGAGGAAGTTCAGGAGTGGTTGTTTCGAGGTGGATGGACAATTTTCTTTGCGGGCTCCACATATGCCGCCATCAAGACCTCAGCAGTGCTAAATTGGTCCCGCCTATCGTCGAAGCGATTGTTTGAGGAAGTTGGCACTGACGATTTGAGGTTCATTCAAAATGGCGACTTTGATTTCGCCCGGCATGCGCGCTTGCTTGCAAGTGAAGCTGACATTTACGATAGCGACTGAGCGCGCGCGAGCTTCGTAACTGCCGAGCTGATGATCTATTGATCCCTGCTCGTAGCTAACATATCTTACGAGTACACACGGTTATATCCGGTGTTACGCTAGTTCTCCTCCACTCAGTCTGCGGACGAGTCACGTGAAACAATCGCCGCTGGTAACGGCGACTGGCACGTCAAAATGGAGTCGAAATCTGCTGGTTGCGCACTCAACGCGCGTCTTACGGCCGAACGTTCGCCCACCTCTGATGGTCGCGCATCACTTGGAAGTACTAGCGCGACTGTCTGGTTCTCAAACTCAACTACGACCCGGGACGTCGAGCCGGCGCCCGGCCCACAGCTTCCGCCGCGGTTGCTGAGCAGGCAACAGGCTGCTGCCTACTGCAACCTATCGCCGAGCGCTTTCTCGGCTTGGGTGCGGTCTGGCAGGCTGCCTTCGCCTCTTGCCGGCACAACGCGGTGGGACCTGAAAGCTATCGACCTTGCATTGGACATCATGAGCGGCCTCCAGCCGCAACAGGAAACGTCTGCCTTGGATGAATGGAGAGCTAAACGTGCGCGTCGATCTGAAAGGGGTTCATCGGGTTAAAGCCCGCCTCGCAACAGGCGAGGTCAAGACCTACTACTATGCTTGGCGTGGCGGACCACAAATCAAGGCCGAACCCGGCACGCCGGAATTTGTTCGCGAATACCACGAAGCGTACGCGAGCGTCCGGCAGCCCCGCGCCGGCACGTTCATGACGATCATCGCGCAGTATAAAGCTGCGCCAGAGTTTACGGCGCTCGCTCAATCGACAAAGCGCGCCTATCTCGCCTACATCAAGCTGGTCGAGGACGAATTCGGTGACCTGCCAATCGCCGCACTAACCGACCGTAGAGTTCGCGGCGAATTCAAGAGCTGGCGAGACAAGTTCGCCAACACGCCACGCAAGGCCGACTACGCCTGGACAACATTGGCGCGGCTCATGTCGTTCGCAAAAGACCGCGGCATCATTGCTACTAACCCATGCGAGCGAGGCGGCCGCCTCTATGCAGCCGACCGCAAAGACAAGATTTGGACGGAGCAGGACATTGCTGCGGTCCTGTCGGTCGCCTCGGCGGAGATCCAACTCGCCTTGATACTGGCCTTGTGGAGCGGCCAACGGCAGGGCGACCTGTTGCGCCTGCCCTGGTCAGCGTACGAGAGCCCCTACATTCGGCTGCGTCAATCGAAAGGGGGCCGGCGCGTCGCCATGCCGGCCGGCACCCCGCTGCGAGCCCTGCTTGATGCTACCGACCGTCGGGGGCCGCTCATCCTGACGAACACGCTGGGCCGGCCCTGGACGTCCGACGGATTTCGCACCTCGTGGTCAAAGGCCTGCGAGCGCGCCGGCATTAGTGGTCTCACCTTTCATGACCTGCGCGGCACGGCCGTGGTTCGGTTGGCGATTGCTGGCGCCAGCGTGCCGCAGATCGCTGCAGTCACGGGCCACTCGTTGAAGGACGTCGAAGCCATTCTCGACGCGCATTACTTGGGTCGCGATATTCAGCTCGCCGAAGCTGCGGTGCTGAAGCTCGAAGCGAGAACAAAACTGTAAAATGACCTGTAAAATGAAGCCACCTTACCGCGTCACGTCTGCTGCTAAGTGCTTGTTTTATATGGTGGGCGCACCAGGGCTCGAACCTGGGACCCGCTGATTAAGAGTCAGCTGCTCTACCAACTGAGCTATGCGCCCGAAAGGCGGTAAGGCCTTGCGAGGCCGGTCGTTTAGCAAAGCGATCCGGGTATGGCAAGCGATCGGCCGCAAGTTTTCCAAGGCTTCGTCCACAAGTCCAAAATAGCGAAAAGCCGCTGGATTCCAGCGGCTTCGCCAGGGTTAATCGCGGGACAATCCGGCCCTGCTCAGAGCCGCCCCTCGCGGTCCCCGTCCGGACCGCCGTCGCGGTCGAAACGGTCACGGTGGAAGTGCCCCATGCCACGCTCCATCATGCGGTCCATGCGGTGTTCCATGAAGTGACGGGGCAGGCCGTCTTCGCCGCCGCCGAATGGGCCGCGGTGGCGGGTCAGCACCGCGAGGCGGCGCTTCTGGCCCTCGTCCAGCGTCTTGTAGAGCGGATCGGCGGCATCGGCGATCTTCTTCAGGGCCGCGGAGCTGGCGCCCATGTCCTCGGCGCGCTGGCGCAGGCGGGCGATCGGATCCTCCGGCCTGTCGGTATCGCCGGGGCCGGCATTCATCCGCGCATTGGCGCGGTCGATGCGCAGCTTGGCGAAATCGCGCACCGCGGCCTCGACCGGCGGCCACAGCTTCTCCTGATCGGCATTGAGCTTCAGGCCGGCGTGGACGGCGGCGATCCGTGCGTCGATGAAGGCGGCGCGGTCCTCGGGGTTCATGCGCATGTGATGGAAGCGCTCCATCCACGGGCGATGATATTGAGCATAGACCGCGCCCGAGCCGGCGACGCTGAGCACGGCGATGGCAGCGATGGTGAATTTCCTCATACGGACCTCCTCTGGAAGGATGCCCTGAGGATGAGGGCGGCGCCGCCGACGCGCAACTTACAACTTGGACAGGAAGCGGTGTTCTTAGGACTACGTAACGGCTGATTTACCGCCAGCCACGATCGGAAATCGTTTGCAACAAAAAGGCTTCCGTGCAGCTGGCACGGAAGCCCCGTTCATCGTGCATCGAGATCAGTTCGTCGTGCTCTTGGCTTCCTTCTGGAACTCGTCGATCAGCGCCTGGCCGACGCGGCCTGCGGCGTCCTTGTAGACCGGCTCCATCGCCTTGCGCATCGCCTCGTCCTGCTCGGGCGTGAGCTTGATGATCTCGCTCTTGCCGCTCTTCTTGATCTCGGCGAGCGCGTCGTCGTTCTCCTTCTGCGACTGCGCGTTGCTGAAGGCGGTCGCTTCCTTCATTGCCTTGGAAAGCTGGTCGCGGATGTCGGCCGGCAAATCGTCCCAGAACTTCTTGTTCACGATCACGACGTAACCGATGTAACCGTGATTGGTCTCAGTGATGTACTTCTGGACCTCGTGCATCTTCTGGGTATAGATGTTCGACCAGGTGTTCTCCTGGCCGTCGACGACGCCGGTCTGGAGTGCCTGGTAGACTTCCGAGAACGCCATCACCTGCGGCAGCGAGCCGAGCGCCTTGAACTGGGCCTGGAGCACGCGCGAGGACTGGATGCGGAATTTCACGCCCTGATAGTCGGCAGGCGAGACCAGCTTCTTGTTGGCGCTCATCTGCTTGAAGCCATTATCCCAATAGGCAAGTCCGGTGATGCCCTTGGCGTCCAGGAGCTTGAGCAACTTCGCGCCGAGCGGGCCCTCCGTCACCTTCCGCAGCGTCTTCAGATCGGGAAGGATGTAAGGCAGATCGAATACCTCGAATTCACGGATGCCGAGTGGGCCGAATTTCGAGTTGGACGGCGCCAGCATCTGCACGCTGCCGAGCTGGAGCGCCTCGAGCTCTTCCTTGTCCTTGTAGAGCGTCGAGTTCGGATAGACTTCGACCTTGACCTTGCCGCCGGTGTACTTCTCGGCGAGCTCCTTGAATTTCTCCGCCCCTTTGCCCTTCGGCGTGTCGGTGGCGACGACGTGGCTGAATTTGATGATGATCGGGTCGGCGCTGGCGGGGCCGACAAGGCCTAAGGCCAATGCCGCGACGGAGGCCGCGATCGCGAAGGTGCGCATAATCTCTCCCTGATGTTATTTGGGCCGCCCGGCGCGCGGGCGACCGTCCTCATGCCGGCTGCATCAATACAGGGCGGCGCGCCATGCGGCTATTGGCCGTTAGCAGGGCAGGTATTCGTGGTGAATGCCACGAGCACCGCTGCGCGCCCTTTTCCCACTTGCGGGAGACAGTTGGCAGAGGGTGCTTCCACGTAGAGGCTCCCCAGAGGAAGAGAACCCTCACCGGACGCTACGCGCCGACCTCTCCCGCAAGCGCGAGCGGGAGAGGTGAAGCCCACGCGCATCGCTCGCCAATGACAAGGCTTCGCTTGTCAGCTCGCCGCTGCCGTCGTCACCGTGTCACGCTGGCGCTTCATGACGATCTTGTTCAGCGCGCCGAGATAGGCCTTTGCGGAGGCGACCAGCGTATCCGGATCCGCAGCGCGCGCCGTCATCGAGCGGCCGTCCTGCGACAGCCGCACCGAGACTTCAGCTTGCGCGTCGGTGCCTTCGGTCACCGCGTGAACCTGGTACAGTTCGAGCTTGGCCTCGTGCGGCACCAGGCGCTTGATGCAGTTGAACACTGCGTCGACCGGACCGTTGCCCTCGGCTTCCTCGATCTTGATCTGGCCGTCGACGTCGAGCTTCATGGTGGCGCGCTGCGGACCGTGGGTGCCGGCGATCACGGTCAGCGAGGTCAGCTTGATGCGGTCGTGCGAGGCTGCCATCTCCTCGTCAACCAACGCCTCGATGTCCTCGTCGTAGATGTCCTTCTTGCGGTCGGCCAGCGCCTTCATCCGCGTGAAAGCATCTTCCAGCTGATTGGGGCCGAGCTTGTAGCCCATCTCCTCCAGCTTGTGCACGAAGGCGTGGCGGCCGGAATGCTTGCCGAGCACCAGGGAGGACTGCTTGAGGCCGACCATCTCCGGCCGCATGATCTCGTAGGTGGACGCGTCCTTCAGCACGCCGTCCTGATGGATGCCGCTCTCATGCGCGAACGCATTCCGGCCGACGATAGCCTTGTTGTACTGCACCGGGAACGAGGTCGCCGCCGACACCACCTTCGAGGCGCGGGTGAGCTGCGTCGTGTCGATCTTGTTCCAGTACGGGAATTTGTCGTTGCGCACGTTGATCGCCATCACAATCTCTTCCAGCGCGGCGTTGCCGGCGCGCTCGCCGATACCGTTGATGGTGCACTCGACCTGACGCGCGCCGCCGACGATGCCGGCCAGCGAGTTGGCGACCGCCATGCCGAGGTCGTTGTGGCAGTGCACGGAGAACACAGCCTTATCTGAATTCGGCACACGCTCGATCAGCGTCTTCATGAAGTGGGTGTATTCCTCCGGCACCGTGTAGCCGACGGTATCGGGGATGTTCACCGTGGTGGCGCCGGCCTTGATCACGGCCTCGACGATGCGGCACAGAAAGTCCATCTCGCTGCGGGTGCCGTCCTCGGCCGACCATTCGACGTCGTCGATCTGGTTGCGGGCGCGCGCGACCATCGCGACCGAGGTCTCGATTACTTGTTCCGGGGTCTTGTTCAGCTTCACCCGCATGTGCAGCGGCGAGGTCGCGATCACGGTGTGGACGCGGCCGCGCTTGGCAAATTTCACCGCCTCGGCGCAGCGGTCGATGTCGGCCGGGTGGGCGCGTGACAGGCCGGCGATGACCGAATTCTTGGAGCGGCGGGCGATCTCGCTGACGGCCTGGAAGTCGCCTTCGGAGGTGATCGGAAAGCCGGCCTCGATGACGTCCACGCCCATATCGTCCAGCAGTTCGGCGACTTCGAGCTTCTCCTCGAAGGTCATGGTGGCGCCGGGACATTGCTCGCCGTCGCGCAGCGTGGTGTCGAAAATGATGACGCGGTCCTTGTCGGACTTGTTCACGGTGGCCATTCTAGATTTCCTTTTGAGCTTTTGCGCCGTTCAGTGGTCTGGGCGCTTGAGGTGTCCGGTGATCTCGTACAACCCCTGAGCGCCCAGGCGCGTGGCGCCCAGCCGGCCCTCAGGGGCAGCTAAGAAGAAGCCCGCCAAGAAGGAGGGTGGGCAGCAGCGCGGCCGGGATCGTGGCGGCGGCCACGGCCACCTCCCCCGAAATCCCATCGATTTGGCCGCGAATCAGCATTGCCAGACCCTTTGAGCCCTCAATACTCGGTCAAAACCGTTGATGGTTGATTGCCGGGAGGGGCTCGATCCGCCCGTTTCTAAACGAGAAACGCCTGCAACTGCAACGCCTAAAAGATAGTCAGTGGAACTGACCTAAATAGGAGAGATTGCAGCCCGCGACGAGCGCAAGGCGCGCCGACTATCCCGTGCCGGTGCGGCGGGCGCGGGCCCTGTTCTCCCAGCGGTTCAGCATCTGACCGAGTTCGCCGGTCGCGACCACAGCGGTGCCGGCATTCGTGATCTCGTTGGTGTTCGCCGGCGCGTTGGCAGGAAGCCAGTCCGGCTCGGTATACTCACGCCAGCGGCGCGCCTCCGCCCGCCTTTTGCGGGAGACGTAGTCCCGCGTGAAGTAGCCGGCCGCAAATGCGATCGCGAGCAGGATGACCAGGACGACAACTTGCACAATGAACTCCGGCTTTATCCCCGTTAGCGCCTGCAATCCAAACGCATTTGAAGGTGACGAAATTGCGACCCGCCATCGCGCAGCGGTTTCGATTCCACCCCTCGCAACCGGCAGCGGACCGCACTAACCTCCGCCCGCTCGGCCGGATCAACCGGTCAGCGAACATGATCGGGAGGACGCGATGACACGCCAAGAGGCTCGTGACGAAGGGCAGCGTGACCAGGATGCTGCGCTTTCACGACGAACACTCGTCCAAGGAGTTGTACAAGGGCTTGCGCTCGGCGCCGCCGCCACAATGGCCGGAGCCGGCTGCGCCCTGGCCCAGACCGGCCCCGCCGCACCGCCGACGACGATCACCACCCCGCCGCGCGATTTCGGTCCCCAGGGCGCGCCGACCACATATTTCTGGGACCCCGACATCATCGCCGTCGATCCCTCCTTCAACGATCTCGCGCAGCCCAACACCGCGATCAAGCGTCTCTATACTGGCGTGCTGTGGGCCGAAGGCCCGGCCTGGAGCGCGCAGGGACGGTATCTCTTGTGGAGCGACATTCCCAATAACCGGCAGATGCGCTGGAGCGAGGATGACGGCCGCGTCAGCGTGTTCCGCACGCCCTCAAACAATTCCAACGGCAACTCGTTCGACTTTCAGGGCCGCCAGCTCTCCTGCGAGCACCTGACGCGCCGGGTGACGCGTTACGAGCATGACGGCACCGCCACGGTGCTCGCGGACTCCTATCAGGGCAAGAAGCTGAATTCGCCGAACGACATCGTCGCACACCCCGACGGCAGCTATTGGTTCACCGATCCGCCCTATGGCGGCCAGCTCTACGAAGGCGAGCCCGACGTCGCGGGCGGCCCGAGCAATGCCGGCGGCAAGCTCAATCCGCGGATCGGACAGCCCGCCGGCTTCGTGCCGGGCAAGCGCGAGCTCCCGACCAACTGCTATCGCATCGACCCGTCGGGCCGCATCGATCTCGTCGTCACCGAAGACCAGGTGCCAGATCCGAACGGCCTGTGCTTCTCACCAGACTACAAGAAGCTCTACATCGCCTCGACCGGCAAGGGACCGGGCGACACCGGACCGGGCGGCAAGGGCGAGATCTTCGTGTTCGACGTCGGCAGCGACAACAAGCTCTCCAACCCTAGAAAGTTCAGCGATTGCGTGATCGACGGCGTGAAGTGCGGGCCGGATGGCCTGCGCTGCGATGTCAACGGCAATGTCTGGGCCTCCAGCAATGCCGGGCGCGCCGTCGGCTATAGCGGCGTGACGGTGTGGTCGCCGGAGGGCAAGCTGCTCGGCCGCATCCGCCTGCCGGAGGTGTGCGGCAACGTCTGCTTCGGCGGCCCAAAGCGCAACCGGCTGTTCATGGCGGCGAGCCAGTCGCTCTACGCGGTCTACACGGCAACGCAGGGCGCAGGACCAGGCTGAGCGACACAAGCTCAATGCGACGCTGCGCCGGCGTTCCTCGCCGGCGCCAATTCTTTTGATAATCCTTCGGCGCGCGAGGAAAAAAACCATGCGTGTTGTGATCTGCGGCGGTGGCGTGATCGGCGCCTGCACCGCCTGGTTTCTTCGTCGCCGCGGCATCGACGTCATTGTGGTGGAACGGACAGAGATCGCGGCCGCAGCGTCCGGCAAGGCCGGCGGCTTCCTCGCACGCGACTGGTGCACCGGCACGCCGCTCGACGCACTGGCGCGGCGCAGCTTCGCACTTCATGCGCAACTGCCCGGGGAGATCGCGGGCGATTGGGGCTACCGCCCCATGACCGCCTATAGCGGCCTCGTTGTCCCCGATGGTGACGCCCGGCGAAATCTGCCCTCGGCACTTGGCTGGCTCGCCAACGGCGTCGCCATCGCGCAAACCATCGGCACGACCGCGACGACCGCGATCGTTCACCCTCGCAAATTCACCTCGTTCCTCATGGATGCGGCGCTCACGCAGGGCGTGCAACTTCGTCGCGGCCGGATCAGCGGCATCGTGCGCGATGCGGATGGCATCACAGCGAGCGGCGTCCAGGTCGAGGGCAGCGTCATCGAGGCGGACGCCGTCGTCATCGCGATGGGGCCGTGGTCGCTGCTCGCGGCGCAATGGATGAACCTGCCCGCCATCTATGGCCAGCGCAGCCCGAGCATCGTGTACGACACCGGCGGGGATGTGCCAGCCGATGCGCTGTTTCTTGAGCATGAGGACAATGGCGTCGCCGTGTCCATCGAGGTTTTCCCCCGTGCCGACGGCAGCACGCATATCACGGCGCTTTCCGACATCGCGCCGTTGCCGCTCGATCCCGCCGCCGTGACGCCCGACCAGGACGCGATCGCGCGCCTGCAGGCGATGAGCGAGCGGCTCTCGCCGCTGTTCCGGCCCGAGAAGATCATCGCGCGGCAGGCCTGCTTCCGCCCGGTGACGCAGGATGGTCTGCCGCTGATTGGCAAGGTGCCGCAGAGCGAGGGTCTCTACGTTGCGACTGGACATAATGTCTGGGGCATCCTCAATGCACCCGCGACCGGCGAGGCGTTGGCGCAGCTGATCGCCGAGGGCACGACGCAGATCGACCTTTCGCCATTCGATCCCGCCCGCCTCGGCCCGCTCGATCCGTCGCTGCTGCACGCACGTTGAACGGATGGGGCATGCTGGCGGCGTACATGCATGGGCCTCGACCGAATCTGCATGCCTGACGTGCCCGAGTCGCGCTGCACTCTATTTACGCAGCAATGGACTTTAACCCGCCTCCCACAATCCTGAATGCAGTTTCACTTGCCGAGAATGCCCTCGCCGGTATAGTCGCGCCCCAATAGCTCACAAGAGGCTGTTCAAGGGAGAAAAACAACATGAAGAATAGACTCTCTGTTGCGTTGCGAGTTCGCTCGACGCCGCCGTGATCGGCGCGCCGGACGACGCCGTCAGGAGTGACGTCAGTCTCCCGAGCTCCATCAAGTCCACCGCGAATTGATCGGAACGGCATCCGGGCCTCGGCCGGAGAGCCTTCCGCATGCGGTGCACGCAGCACCTTTTTCTCAAGTGGCAGCCAGGTTGCCCGGCCAATCATCAATGCGAGCATTCCAGATTTTGATCGATGGCTTTGCCATCAGCGCTCTCTACGCTCTCGGTGCCACCGGCTTCACGCTGATATTCGGCGTCTCCGGCGTGCTCAACCTCTCCCACGGCGCTATCATGGTGGCGGCAGCGGTGGCGGCCTGGGCCGCCGCCAGCATTCTCAGCGTCGGCACCTATGCCGGCGCGCTGATCGGCGTCGGCGTCGCCCTCATCACGGCATTTGCCACCTATTTCGCGGTGGTGAAGCCGATCCAGGATTCGCGCCGCATTCCGAACGAGGAGAAGGAGATCTTCGTCCTCACGGGAACGCTGCTGTGGGGCATCATGATCCAGGAGCTGATCGCCTATTTCTTCACCAACAACGCCAAGACCGTGCTGCCGATCGTCGAGGGCGTGGTCGAGATCCTCGGCGTCCGCACGCCGCGCAACGAGATTTTCACGGCGATCGTCTGCTGCCTGGTTATCGCTCTGTTGTGGCTCCTGGTGAACCGCACCCGCACCGGCAAGGCCGTGCTGGCCGCCTCGATGAACCCGCGCGGCGTCACGCTGCTCGGCCTCGAGCTCACCAACATCTACATCGTGGTGTGGGCGATCTACGGTATCCTCGCCGGCATCGCCGGCGTGCTGCTGGGCATGTTTCTGGGCGTCAGCTCCTACAGCGTCGGTCCGCTGACCGCGAGCGCGTTCTCCATCGTCGTGCTCGGCGGCCTCGGCAGCGTCTCCGGCTCGCTGATCGCGGCCTTCGTGGTCGGCTATCTCGAGACCCTGACCGCCTATCTGATCTCGCCGGCCTATCGCACCATCCCGGCGCTGCTGCTGCTCGTGTTTGTGATGTACATCCGGCCACAGGGCCTTCTGGGGAGGCGCTGAGATGGCCACCTTCTTCACCTCTCGCCTCTTCTTCGTCTCGCTCGCGCTCGTCGTCATCGCGGCAACGCTGCCGCTCTACGTCTCTGGCTATGTGCTGGGCCTGCTCACCGTCGCATTCTATTTCGGTGTGTTCGCGATGGCCTGGGACCTCTTGTTCGGCTTTGCCGGCGAGGTCAATTTCGGGCCGACCTTCCTGATCGGCGTCGGCGCCTACACCGCCGGCATCCTCAATGCCCAGTTTGGGTGGTCGGTTTATCTCTGCATCGTGCTCGGCGCATTCGCCTCCGTCATCGCCGGTCTCGTGCTGGCGTTGCCGGCCCTGCGCGTGCGCGGGCCCTATTTCGGCCTGACCACGTTGGTCGCGGTGTTGATGCTGCAGAATTTCGTGGTGGTGTTCGCCGACCTCACCGGCGGCGAGATCGGGCTGACCATTCCCGACGTCATCTCTATCAACGCCGGCGTGAATTACTGGATCGCGCTCGGCTTCATGACGATCTCGGCCGCAATCCTCTACGGCCTGTCGCAATCGCCGATCGGCCTCGTGCTCCAGGCCAGCGGCCAGGACCCGGTGCAGGCCGGCGCGCTCGGCTTCAACATCGTCAAGCACAAGCTCGCCGCCTTCATCGTCAGCGCGTTCTTCTCGGGGCTGTCAGGCGCGCTGCTGGTATTCTACTTCGGCACCGCCTCGGTCGGCACCGTCGTCGACGTCGCGGTCGGCGTCAACGTGATCGTCTCCGCCGTGCTCGGCGGCCGGCGCACCGTGCTGGGCGCTGCGCTGGGCGCGATCTTCCTGATCGTCGCCGGCGAGTTCTTGCGGCCGACCGGTGAGCTCGCGACCTTCATCGTCTCGGCGGTGGCGCTCCTCGTCGTGCTGTTCTTCCCTGGCGGCTTCCTCGGAGCGGCCCTCTCGCGCGAGGCGCGCTCGTGATGGATATGAGGCTTCCAAACAGGGCCGTGCTCGAAGTCCGCGGCCTGACTAAGCGCTTCGGCGGATTGACCGCAGTCAAGAGCCTCGGCTTCGAGGTCAATGGCGGCGAGATTTTTGGCCTGATCGGGCCGAACGGCTCGGGCAAGTCGACCGCGATGAAGACCGTGATGGGCATCGAGCGCCCGACGTCCGGCGAAGTGATCTTCGAGGGCGAGAACGTCGCCGGCCTGCCCGCGCACAAGATCGCGCGCAAGGGATTTGGCATGGTGTTCCAGCACTCGCGGCCGCTGAACCGGCAAACCGTGCTGGAGAACATCCTGGTCGCGCTGCTGCCGGACAGCCTGTTCATGCTGTTCCCCGACAAGGCGCTGATCGAGCGCGCCAAATGGATCGCCGAGCGCGTTGGGCTCGGAAATGTGATGAACCGCCGCCCGCCGACCCTGCCGTTTGCCGATCTGCGCCGGCTCGAACTCGCCAAGGCCATCGCACGTGACCCAAAGGTCGTGCTGGTCGACGAGCCCTTCGCCGGGCTGACGCGCGCCGAGGTCGAGATGTTCTCCGACCTGATCCGCAGCTTTCGCGACGAAGGCCGTGCGGTGATGCTGGTCGACCACAACGTCAAGAGCGTCGCAGCCCTCGTCGATCGCGTGCTCGCGATGTATCTCGGCGAGGAGATCGTCACCGGCAAGGCCGACGAGGTCATGAGGAACGAGACCGTGCGCCGGGTCTATCTCGGCGGCGCGATCGAGACCCATGCGCGGCCCGAGACCAGCTTCAAGGATAAGGTGCCGCTGCTCCAGGTCGAGAATGTCAGCGTGTTCTACGGCAAGGCGCAGGCGCTGGAGAACGTCTCGATCCATGTCCACGAGGGCGAGTTCGTCTCGATCGTCGGCCTCAACGGCGCCGGCAAGACCACATTGTTCAACACCATCTCCGGCTTTCTGCCCTACAGCGGCGAGATCGTGCGCGGCGGCGAGAAACTCCGCGGCACCAGTCCGGCGAAGATCGCACGCAGCGGTCTCGTGCAATGCCCGGAATCACGCGAACTGTTCGGCGAGATGAGCGTGCGCGAAAATCTCGATCTCGGCGGCCAGCATCTTTCCGACGAGAAGCGCGCCGCACAGCTCGCCTGGCTGTTCGAGCTGTTCCCGATCCTGAAGGAACGCCAGAGTCAGATGGCACAGACGCTCTCCGGCGGCGAGCAGCAGATGCTCGCGATCGGCCGCGCCCTGATGATGCAGCCACAGATCCTGATCCTGGACGAGCCGACGCTGGGCCTTGCCCCCGTCATCCTCGAGCAACTCTCCAAGGCGCTGACCAAGCTGCGGCAAACCACATCGATCACGGTGTTGCTCGGCGAGCAGAACGTGACCTTCGCGCTGCCACATGCCGACCGCGTCTATGTGCTGGAGCATGCAAGGATCGTGTGGGAAGGCGATCCCGGCCGCTTCGCGAGCGAGGCCGGGGCCGATTTTCTTTAAGTCTGTCAACATCAACAAAAACATAGAAAGGGAAACGACCATGCGACCATTAGTTCTCGGCAGCAGCCTTCTCGCCTCCGCATTGGCCTTGTGCCTTGCCGCTCCGGCCTACGCGCAGTCGACCGATCCGATCAAGATCGGCGTCATCGCCGAAGTGCAGTCGATCGCGGGCGCGGCAACGCCAGGCGGCGCGCAGATTGCCGCCGACGAGATCAACGCCAAGGGCGGCGTGCTCGGCCGCAAGATCGAGATCGTGACCTACGACAACAAGAGCTCGTCGGCGGATTCCGTTCGCGCTTTCCAGCGCGCCGTCAGCGAGGACAAGGTCTCCGCCGTCATCGCGAGCTATATCAGCGAGGTCGTGCTGGCGCTCGAGCCCTGGGCGGCGCGGCTGAAGATGCCGCTGATCACGCCAGGCGCGGCCTCGAACGAGATCACCAAGGCGATCCACAACGATTACGAGAAGAACAAGTACACCTTCCACGGCTATCTGACCTCGGCCGCGCAGGCCCAGCTCGTCTGCGACGCAGCCAAGGACCTGCTCGTCGACAAGCTCAAGTTCAAGACCGTAGCGATCATGAGCGAGGACGCCGCCTGGACCAAGCCGCTCGACGTCGGCTACGAGGCCTGCCTGCCGAAGGCTGGCCTGAAGGTCGTCGAGCACGTCCGCTTCTCGCCTGACACCACCGACTTCACGCCGATCTTCAACAACATCGAGAGCAAGAAGCCCGACGTGATCGTCACCGGCATCTCCCATGTCGGCGTGCAGCCGACGGTGCAGTGGAAGAACCAGCAGGTGCCGATCCCGATGTTCGGCATCAGCGCGCAGGCGCTGAGCCCGACCTTCTGGAAGGACACCAATGGCGCGGCCGACGGCATACCGTCGCTGGCGGTTGCGACACCCGACGTCGCCGTCACCCCCAAGACGAAGCCGTTCGCGGCTGCCTTCAAGGCCAAGTTCGGCGCACCGCCGGCCTATACAGGCTACACCGCCTATGACGAGGTCTACTTCATCACGGAAGCCATCAAGCGCGCCGGCTCGACCGATCCCGACAAGATGGTCGCCGAGCTCGAGAAGACCGACTACGAGGGCACGATCGGCCGCATCCAGTTCTACGGCAAGAACGACGAGTTCACCCACGGTATCAAGTCAGGCCCCGGCACTGTCACCGGCCTCGTCTTCCAGTGGCAGGACTCCAAGCAGGTCGTGGTCTGGCCCGAGAAGATCGCGGAAGGCAAGATGAAGTTTCCGAGCTTCGTGAAGCTGTCGCAGTAATTGATCCGCGCCCATGCAAGCCCATCGCTCCTGCGCGGAGCGGTGGGCTTTTCCTTTATCTTTCGCAGGTGCGTTGTGTCGCGGCCGACGCCTATCGACCTTGGACGATGTTGACTTTCGCCATCCTGCTCCCAATACTTCGAAAAAAACCAAACATAAGACGGTTTTGAGGGAGGATAGGATGCCGACTTCACGCAGGCAGCTGCTGAAGACATCGGCGGCTGCCGCCGCCGCACTCAGCCTCGATTGGACACGGGCCCAGGCGCAAGCCGAGAATTTGCGCATCGGCTTGATTTACGACCTCACCGGCCCCTTTGCCGCCGGCGGCTCGGTCGCCTCCTCGGTCGGCGCGCAGATCGCCATCGACCTCGTCAACGAGAAGGGCGGCATCGGCGGCAAGACCAGGATCGTGCCGGTCGCCGCCGACTCCCAGAGCAAGGCGGACGTCGCGATCAACGAGGCCGAGCGGCTGATCAGCCAGGAAAAGATCGACATCATCAACGGCGTCTATTCCAGCGCGCACGCGGTGCCGATGGCGGCGAAGGTGGAGCAGCAGAAGAAGATCCTCTGGATCACGACCGCGGTCTCGACCGCCGTGTTCAAGGACAAGAACCTGCAATACGTGTTTCGCGCCCAGATCCATTCCGACCAGTACGGCCAGGCCTTTGCAAGCTTCATCACGGAGCATGCGAAAGCCAAGCTCGGCATCGATCCGAAGGAGGTCAAGGTCGCGTTAATCCACGAGGACGGCCCCTATGGCGTCGGCGTTGCCTCCGCCGACGAGGCCTATGCCAAGGAGGCCGGCATTCAGGTCGTGCTGCGCGAAGGGTATTCGGCCTCCGCGCCCGATCTTTCGGTGCTGGTGACAAAAATCAAGCGCGCCAAGGCCGACGTGATCTCGCATGCCGGCTACAACCCCGACATCACCCTGTTCCTGCGCCAGGCCCGCGAGAGTGGTTTGCGCTTCAAGATGCTGTTCGGCGCCGGCGCCGGCTACAGCCAGCTCGACAAGCTGCGCGCGACTTTCGGTGCCGACATCGACAATTTCTGCAACATCGATCCAGTGCCGGCGCAGTTGCTCGATCCCGCCAAGCTCGCGCCGGGCATGGGCGACCTGATCAAGACCATGGTTTCGCGCTACCAGGCCAAGACCGGCGCGACCGACGTGCCGCCGCACTGCTCGATGGGTTTCAACCAGACCTGGGTGCTGCTCAACAACGTGCTGCCGGTCGCCAAAGAGAAATACGGCAGCTTCGACCCGGAGGCCATCCGCAAGGCAGCGCTCGACGTCGACATCCCCGCTGGCGGCACCATCCAGGGCTATGGCGTTAAATTCTTCCGGCCGGGCACGCCGCTGTCCGGCCAGAACGAGCGCTCGACCCCGGTCGTGATGCAGAACGCCGGCGAGCACATCTCGGTGGTGTGGCCGACGAACATCCGCACGCGGGAGCCGGTCTTCCCGCTACCGAAGGGCTCGACCTACGGGGCGTGAGGCGGTTGCGCTCGCGTGGCAACCTCCCCTGGACGGTAAGGCTATCGCATATGAATTCTTGGAGTGGCCCGAGCAAACGCCTCGTCGTTCGAGACGACCGCTCCGCGGTCTCCTCAGGATCAGGCTAATTGGCATAGGGCCCGTTGAAACTGCTGCCGCATACTCCGCCCTCATCCTGAGGAGCCCGCCAAAGCGGGCGTCTCGAAGGATGCGCCGCATGGAAGCCGCTTCCCATATGCGATTGCCCTCCCTCGAGAGGAGGGTAAGAGAGCTATGCCCTTACAACACCACCCTTCTCCCCTCCTCCGCCGACCAATAGCCCGCGTAATTCACCTTGATCGTCTCGTACGCCAGCGCGAGGTCCGACAGCGGCTGCCGTCCGGTCGCGGCGCATTCCATGAAGTCCTGGATCTCCTGCAAATAGCCGCGCGTCCATTCCTCCTCGAGGCAGACATATTGCCAGCCGGTTTTCCGGTCGACCTTTTCGGTGATGTAGACGCTGGCGAGCTTCTCCTCGCTGGTTTGGTAGCTCATCAGATGCGTGTTCGGGGTGATGTTGGCGAACAGTGAGCCGCCGCTCGTGTGGGTCTCGATCAGGTTGCGCACACCGCCCATGATCATGTCGCCGGAGAACACCGTCGCCTTGGTGCCGTCGGAGAAGGTCGCCGTCAGCGTGCCCCAATCCTCGACATCGACCGGATTGGCCTTGATATAGGTGCGTTCTTCGGGCCTGAGGCCAGCGGTGACGTTGCCGACATCGCAAGTGACGCTGGCGACGCGGATGGTCTCGCCGCGCGCTTTCGCCTCGACCTGCTTGAGGTAGAGCACGGCCGAGAGCGGGTGACAGCCCATGCGGATCAGCGAGCCGCCACCCGTCATCGCCCATTGCGCGGCATGTGCAGCGTGTGAGCCGGAATGGCTCTCCTCGCCCTTCATGAACAGGATCTTGTCGCCGGTAGCCCTGATTATCTCGGCGGCCTTGGTCACCGCGGGCGCGTAGATCCAGTCCTCGGCATACATGAACAATTTGCCGCTACGCTCGATCGCGGCCCCCGTCGCGTCCATCTCCTCGAGCACGCGCTCGTACATCAGCGCCTTCGGCACGCGCTTGCCGATCGGCTGTTGGTCGCCCTCGCGGCCGAAATAGCCGGCGAACGGCTTTTCACAAATGACGTGCTTGCCCGCCTGCATGGCGGCGATGATCATCTCGGCATGGAGATTGGGCGGGGTGCAGATGTCGACGACATCGAGCTCACGGTCCGCAATCACCTCCGCGAAGCTGCGGTAAACCCGCGGGATATGGTGGCGGGTCGCAAACTCGACCACGTGATCGCCGCGCGCGGCCACCGCCGCGACCTCGACGTCCACGCCATAGACGCGCTGGAACGCATACATGTGCAGCTCCGACACGAAGCCGCAGCCGACGAGTCCGACTCTGATCCTGGCCATGGCGCCCCTCACCCTTGCTTTGGGAGGCACTATAGCCCGCTGGCCGGCCTAATCCACCGAGACCCGCACCACGCCGGCGCTCATCATGCCGAGCGCCCGGGCGGCCGGCACCGAGAGATCGACGATGCGGCCGCGGATGAACGGGCCACGATCGTTGACGCGGCACTGGATCGTTCGTCCGCTATAGGACACTCTCAGCACGGCGCCGAAAGGACGCGTCCGGTGCGCGCATGTCAGCTCGCCACCTCTGCCGGCCTTTGCGTATCCATAGTACGAAGCAAGCCCGCTTTCGGCGTGGGCAGCAGAAAAGGCAAAAAGCAAAAAGCTGGCCAGAGATACCAATAGCGTCGTCTGCGCTTGCACGGCACCCTCCCGCTTGCCCTGCCCGGCGCTGCAAACGTGGCTTTGTTCCCCAAAGTTCCGGAAACACTGCCGGGCAACGCCCGGCAGCACCATCACACTTTGTTACTATTGTGGAACACCAGCGTGCGCACCTCGATGCTCTCGCGCGGCGCGGCATCTGGCGGCGTGGTCGGATCGACGAAGGCAGTGTGCGGCCCGAACCGCGTGCGGCCGTCGATTGCGGAATCATAGCACTTGAGCAGCAGCGCCTCGTCTGAGGTCATCTCGGGGAAATAGAACCAGCGGTGGTTCGGATTGTACCTTACCGAATAGGTCTCGCCGCGACGGTTGGGATAGATTAAATCGGAAGCGACGAGATCGTCGGGCGCAACCGTCGTGCCGTCGGCCATTGCCAGCGGTGAATCGCGCAAGGGGCCGCGGATCGGCCGCCACAGATTGATCACCTGCACGCGACCCTTCAGCAACTCTTCGGCTTCGTCAGGCAGATGCTCGCGCACGCGGTTGGCGCCGGAGACGGCGGTCTGGTCGACATGCACGCGTGTCGCTGGCTGGCGCGGGCCACCGCCACGAATGTCGGCGGCGCCCTCGATGCGCTTGCGCACGGTGTGGTCGAAGATGAAGACACGATCGGCCTTCAGCGTCGCGCGCAGGAATGCCTCCACGGCGGGATAATAGACCGCCCTGACCTCCTCCTCGTTGTAGAAATCCTTCACGCGGGTCGGATGACGCACCAGCGCGAAGCCTTCGCGATCAAGCGAGAAATTCTGCGCAATCAGCCGCGCATCAAAGATCGGGACCTGATGCGGCTCGGCAAGCGCCGTGCTCTTCGGCTCGCCCGGCGGCGGATCGAAGGCGTAGGTACGCGGCTTGCCTAAGACCGGCGCGAGATAGTTGAGTTCGGCTGTGACGAAGGGAAGCGATTCGATTTTTGTTTCTTGTAGGCCCATGGCCGGTCTCCCGATGTGGTCGTCTAAAGCATCTTGGCGGGAACCGGCGTGGCGCAAGGGAGCGGGCGCAAATAGCAATGGGGATGTTGTCGGGGACGCGAAATGCAGAAGGAACGTTTCGAGAGCGGCTTTCGCGTAGAAGGGCGCATTCTCATCTCACGGACGCATGAGCAATGCGTGAGATCTCGTGCCTCGTACGCCGCCGTGTCCGAAACACAAGATCTTGCAACAGCAGCGCACCGGCTAACACGAGCCGGATCATTCCGCGGCCTCGCCGCGAACAGCCTGACGCTTCGTAATCAGTTCACGCGTCAGCGGGATCAGCTCGCGGCCATATTCAATGGCGTCGATCAGCGGATCGAAGCCGCGAATCAGGAAATGGCTATGGAGGTCGTAATAGTCGCCAAAGACTTCCGCGACCTGCTCGGGCGTACCGACCAGCGCGGTGGTGTTGCTGTTGGCGCCGGTGAGCTTCGCGATCTCGGTCCAGAGCCGCTTGTCGATGCGGCTGCCCTGGTCGGCGAGTGCGAGCAGGCGCCGCGCGCCGGCCGTGGCGTGGCCGTCGGCGGGCTTGCGGTAGCCGGTCTTGTCCTGAAGCGCGGTCGCGCGCGCCAGAATGTCTTCCGCCTTCTCCCAGGCCTGTTGCTCGGTCGACGCAATGATGGGCCGCACTGACAGGCTGAAACGCGGCGTCGGCCGCCCGTGCCGGACCGCCGCGTTGTGGACGCGGGAAGTGACGTCGCGTACCTGCGCATAGGATTCACCCCACAGCGCGAATGTGTCGGCGTGCTTGCCGGCAACGTCGATCGCCGCATCGGAAGCACCGCCGAAATAGACGCGGATGCCTTCCGGGCGATACGGCTTCACTTGCGAAAAGGCGTTCTCGACCTGGTAGTACTTGCCCCTGTAGGTGAACGGCTTGTCGCTGGTCCATTCCAGCTTGAGGACGTCGAGGAATTCGGAAGTACGAGCGTAACGCTCGTCCTTGTCGTCGAGCGTGTTGCCGTCCTGCCGCAGCTCGGTGGCATTGCCCCCGGTGATGACATGGATCGCGACGCGGCCGCGCGAGAATTGGTCGAGCGCCGCGAACTGCCGCGCCAGCAGCGTCGGGGCGGTGAAGCCGGGCCGCTGCGCGATCAACACGTTCAGGCGATCGGTGACCCCGAGGACGTGCTGCGCGACCTGGAGCGCATCGGGCGAGGTCGAATGAAACGCCAGCAGCGCACGATCGAAGCCGGCATTCTCATGCGCTTTCGCCACCGTCTCGATGTGGGTCGGATTGAGCACCGGCCCTTCGCGGACGATGGTCTCGGACGAATGGTTGTTGCTGATGAAGCCGATGAACTCGATCGACATGACCGTCTCCCTGATTTTTCCCGAAAGCTAGAGGCCCAATGCGGCGCGGCCGAGACCGGTGCGCGTGGAATCGTCCTGCGGTGTGTGCACGCGCCCGCACAGCACGTCGCGATAGTGACGCTCCAGCGGATTGGTGCGACTGAGGCCGTGATTGCCGGAGATCGACAGCGCGTCCTCGACCGCCGCGACGGCATTGTTGGTGACGGTGAGCTTGATGACGTTGGACTCGCTCGCAGAGAGCTGGACGCCGTCATCGAAATCGCGCGCAAAAGACTCGATCAGCCGTGCATTGACCGCGAGCCGCGCCTCGATGGCGCCGACAATCTCCTGCGCCCGCGGCAAGCTCGCGAGCGGCGCGCCGAGGCCGGCGGGAACGCGCTGCTTCAGGAACGTGATCAGCCAGTCGCGCGCGGCGCGGGCGACGCCGTCATAGATCGCGGCAACGAACACCGTATGGATGGTCGCCTGCGTCACGTCGGGCGTGCGCCAATCCGCCGGCTTGCGGAGATCGACCTCGGCATCGAGCGGGATCACGACATCGTCGAAGATGACGTCATGGCTGCCGCTGGCACGAAGGCCGTGGTGGTCCCAGGTCTCGACGATGCACGTGCCCGGCAGGCCCGCCGGCACCAGGAACTGCCCGACCCGCGGCTCCGCCTCGTCGGTCCGGGCCCAGACCAGGTACCACTTCAGGATCGGCGATCCCGTCGAATAGATCTTGTGGCCGGAGAGGCGCCAGCCGGTTCCGGTGCGCCGCGCGATCGTCGCCGGCAGACCGCCGCGCGCGGGCGAGCCGAGCTCCGGCTCGACGCGCAGCGCGTTGATCAGCGCCAGGCCCTCGACGCTTTCGCGCGCAAGCTTGCGTGACAGCCGCGCCGGCCAGGTCGGGCTCCGCGACATGACGAGATGATTGATGTAATGCATTGACAGCACCAGCGCCGTCGACGGATCGGCCTTGCCGATGATGCCGATCACGCGCGCGGCGTATCGTGCGCCGGCGCCGGCCCCACCATGAGCCGCAGGAACCGTGAGCGACAACAGGCCCGCTGCGGAGAGCTCGCGAAAATTCTCGAAAGGGAAGCTGCCATTGCGGTCATGCTCGGCGGCGCGTGCGGCAAAGCCTGCTGCCAGGTCTTCAGCACGCGCGATGTAATCGGGCTCGGTGGGGACTATGCGCCCTTTGGCTACGGGAGTCACCATGTCGCGTCCAACCCCAGCAGACCGAGAATCTGGCGGCGCAGATCGGCCAGATAGGGATCGCCGCGGTGGCGCGGATAGGGCCGGTCGACACGGATGTCGGCCTTGACCCGTGCCGGGCGGTCACTGAAGACGATGACGCGGTTGGCGAGCACCAAGGCTTCCTCGGCATCGTGCGTCACCAGCAGCGTGGTAAAGCCCTTGCGCTGCCACAGCGAGACAAGCTCGGCCTGCATGGTGATGCGGGTCAGCGAGTCGAGTTTTCCCAATGGCTCGTCGAGAACCAGGATCTTGGGATCGTTGACCAGCGCCCGCGCCAGCGCGACGCGCTGCGCCATGCCGCCGGAGAGCTGGTGCGGATAAGCGCTGCGGAAAGACGACAGCCCGACGAGATCGAGAGCATCGTCGACGCGGTGACGCTGGCTCTTCAAAATGCCCTGGGCCTCGAGGCCCAGGGCGACGTTGTCCCAGACCGACCGCCAGGGAAACAGGGTCGGATCCTGGAACACGACCACGCGCGAGGGATGTGGACTGTTGATGCGGCTCTCGTCCTCGCGCAGCGTTCCGGACCTCGGCTTATCGAGGCCGGCGACAAGCCGCAGCAAGGTCGACTTGCCGCAACCGGAGGGACCGAGCAGCGCGACAAACTCGCCGGGCTCGACAGAGATGCTGACGTCGCTGAGAACGGGCAGCTCGGCGCCGTCGATGTCGAAGGCGTGGCTGACCTGCTCGATGTCGAGCGCAGCGCCGGCAGCCGGACGCGCGATCGCTTGAGCCAGAGCTACCATTTTACGGTCCCCTTCTGCCAAACTAGCAGGCGGTCGCGGATCGAGAACAGCAGCGTAATCGCGCCGGAGCAGAGCAGCGACATCACGATCAGTGCCGCATACATGTTGGCATAGGCGGCCCAGCCCTGCGCCCATTGCAGGTACCAGCCTAGCCCGGCCTTGACACCGATCATCTCGGCGACGACGAGCACCGCGAAGGACGCGCCGAGCCCCATGAACAGCCCGACGAACACGTGCGGGAGTGCCGCCGGAATCGCGACCTTCAGCACCAGGAAGGACGGCTTGGCCCCCAAGGTCCGCGCGACGTCGTAATAGGCGTTGCTGACGCTGGCGACGCCGGACCAGGTCAAGACGGTGACCGGAAAGCCGGTCGCCAGCGCGATCAGGAAGGTCGAGGCGCTCCAGCTCGACGGGAACGTGAAGAAGGCAATCGGCAGCCACGCGGTCGCCGGCAACGGACCGATGAAGCGCAGCACCGGATGCACCCAATAACCAACTGCGTGCGACCAGCCGATCGAGACGCCGGTCAGGAAACCGATCGTGGCGCCGACCAGATAACCGCCGAGCTGCAGTTTTACGGAGGCAAAGACACTGTCGAGCAGCTTTGGCAGATCATCGGTATAGACCTCGACGATCGATTGCGGCGGCGGAAAGAACGGCAGCGGCAGCCAAGCAAATTTTGCCGTTGCGACCTCCCACAAGGTCAGGAACGCGCCGAGCGCCACCAGCCAGGGCGCGCGTTTGCGCAAGCCGCGGCCTGCGGAGCCGAGATAATCGGCACCCAGCGTTCCGAACAAGGCAACCGCAGCGACGATGAAGGCTGCAATGCCGACCGAATGCGTGCGTGACCAGTCGCCGACATCCTGCCACCACAGACAGGACAGGCCAAAGCCGATCCAGGCGATGCTTGCGAGCACGCCGACGCCGGTCTCCCGGAGCCAATTCGCAAGCAGTGGCGCGCGAGAGAGGCGCGGCGCGCCGGAGGCGAGGCCGTCAGACAGCGAATACGTCGACATAGATGCGCTCCGCGAATTTGGCCGTGTCGGTGCTCGGCTTGAAGACCTGCACGCTCTTCAGATCATCGGCATAGGCCTTGAGCTCGCGCTTGAGCACGTCGCCGACCGGATGATGATGGTGGGTGTGGTAGCGCACCATGCCCTCGATGTCGGCGAGGGTGGCCGCCTTCGGTGCGTAGGGCTGGAATGATTGTGCGGCAATCGTCGCATTCTGCGCGGTGAACATCGCGGCATCGAGCAGCGCTTGCGTGATGGCCCGGGCGATCTGCGGCTCCTCGCGCACCAGGCTGCCGCGCAGGCCGAGGATGCAGCAGCTCTTTTCGCGATACTCGCCGTCGAGATTGGAAGCGACTTCCTTGTACTGAGTATCCTTGAGCCAGAGATAGGCGAGCGGATCGGAGGACAGGAAGGCCTGCACCTCGCCCTTCTCCACAGCGACATTGAGCAAATTGCCGGGATAGGCGCGCCAATCGACGTCCTTGATCGGATCGATGCCGAGCTTGGCGAGCTGGATCGAGAAGAAATTCTTGTCGGGGCCGGCGAGGTCGCCGACCGCGACGATCTTGCCCTTGAGATCGGCGAGCTTCGCGACGCCGGAATCGCGGCGCGACAGCACCCGCATGCAGCCGCCATGGGTGCCGGCGGCGATCTTGACGTCAAACCCCTGCTCCAGCGGCTTCAGCCAGCGCAGCGCCATGCCGAGGCCGGCGTCGCTCTTTCCGGTCGCGATCGCCTCGAGCAACTGGTCGGTCGAGCCGGAATAGTTGACGAGCTCGACGTCGAGATTGTGCTTCTGGAAGAAACCGTGCTCGATGGCGACCGGCACGGGCGCGAGGCAGACGGCGCCGGCATTCCACGACAGTTTCAGCTTGCGCGGAGCGCCAGTAAGCGCAGGTGCATTCGATGCTGTCTGGCACAATGGAAATTCCGAGAAGTCGACGCCGGGCGCGAACCCGCGCGGCGCAAAGGCGTGTGCCGCACCAAGAGCGCCGAACGGCGCAGCAAAGGCTGCCGCAAGCCCCGCCTGGAGCAGATGGCGCCGGTCGAGACTCGATCCACCGCGCTTGTCGTCATTGCTCATCGGTCCCACTCCTGCGCTGGCACGGCTCCGCTACATGCGCAACGGCTCGCGTTGCGCATGTTCCGTGCGGAGCTGCGTTTGAGAGAAAATCTTTTCGCGGGCGCTTCACGCGCCGCGTTGATGCGATGCGCAAATCATGCGGCGCAGTCGCCGCATCGTCAATGAAATGGAATTTCGAATGTTCGACGAAGCGAAGTCATTCTCTCCATCGCCACCCTCGCGAACGATGAAAGGATTTTCGCCGCTGCATCCTTTGGCAGAGCGCCGGGCTTCCCGCTCCCTGCTTCTTTCCTACGCAATTTCGGCCGCGCACACCGCACTTTCTCGAAAGCATCACTTTGCTAAAACGTCCTTGCCTGTCGCCTTTGCAATACGGATAGCCATTTCATTGACTGCGCTCCGCGCGGCCCTAGACTTCATGACCTCGCTGCATCGCTCGCTCACGCGTCGTGAGCAAAGCAACAAGACAGGCCACATGCGCATCAACTCCCATCATCACCCCATCACCCGCCGTCTCGCGGCATCGCTGCTTGCCGCCGCCCTCACCTTGTCGACGGCCGCCGCATCGTTCGCGGCCGACACCGTCGTGCTGCGCGTCGGCGACCAGAAAGGCGGCAACCGGTCGCTGCTCGAAATCTCCGGTTACACGAAAGACCTGCCCTATAGAATCGAGTGGTCGGAATTCCCCGCGGCCGCGCCGATCCTGGAAGCGCTCAACGCCGGTGCGCTCGACGTCGGCTATACCGGCGATCTCTCGTTCCTGTCGGTCTATGCGGCCGGCGCGCCGATCAAAGCGATCGGCGGGACGAGGTCAGACGCCAAGACGCAGGCCATCCTGGTGCGCCAGGATTCTCCAATCAAGTCGGCCGCCGACCTCAGGGGCAAACGGCTCGCCGGCACGCGCGGCGGTTGGGGTCAGTTCCTGATCGACGCGACGCTGGAGAAGGCGCAGATCAAGCTGGAGGATGCGACCTTCGCGCCGCTCGGACCGGTCGACGCCAAGATCGCGCTGCTCGCCGGCTCGATCGATGCATGGGCGGTGTGGGAGCCCTACGTCTCCTTCGCGACGCTGAAGGACAAAGCCCGCGTGATCGCCGACGGCGAAGGCCTGACCCCAACCATCACCTTCATCGTCGCTTCCGACAACGCCATCGCCACCAAGCGCGCGGCGGTGCAGGATCTTGTGCAGCGGCTGAACAAGGCGCGGCTATGGTCGCTTGATCACCTTTCCGAGTATGCCAGGAACACGGCCGAGCTGACCAAGCTGCCGGAAGACGTGCTGCTCTCGGCCTACACCGCGCAGCGCACCAGCCCGATCGTGATCGACGAGAACGTCGTGAAGGAGGTGCAGGATGCCTCCGACCGCTCGACGCGCTATGGCATCCTGCCGAAAAAGCTCGACGTCGGCAAAGCCGTCGACCGCAGCTTCACGGCTGCGGCCGCAGGATCGAACTAAACGCACCCGGCGGGATGCGCAGGCTTCGCCTCGAGGCCGGCCCGCTGCATCTCGCCGCGATCGTGCTCATGCAATTCGCCTGTATGAGCATGATCGTGTGGCTCGCGCTCTAGCCGCGCAAAACCTTACCAATATCCGCGATAGTAAGGCCGGTGAAAGACCCGATATGGCCGGTAGTAGCCGTAACGATAGCCGTAGTACGGACGATACGGCCGATAGTATCGCGGATAAGCGTAGGCCGGCCCATAGCCGTAATAAGCCGGGGCATAACCATAGCCGTACCCCGGATAGCCATAACCGCCGTAATACGGGCCGCCATAGTAGCCATAGCCGTAAGGCGCGGTGCTGGCGGCGATGGCGCCGCCGATGATCGCACCGGCCGCGAGGCCGCCGAGACCCCATCCCCAGCCACCGCCGCGCCAATGTACCTGCGTGACATCATCGCCGACGGCAGCCTTCATGCTCGCGACGTTGGTCGGCATCGGACCCGCCGCGGCCTGCTCGATTTGGCCGGCCATGACCACGCCGGCCAGCGAACAGGCAATTGCCGTTTTCCAGATCCTCATCGTCTTACTCCCTATCTGACGTTTCGCTTGGAAATGGATCGCATCGCCATGATCGAACATCCTTGCGCCTAGTCAAAGCCTCGAATTTGCGTGCGGCGCACAAGTGCCCTTCACGTCTCGCTGCGAGACGGCCGCTGGCGGGCCAGCGCGCCTGCTCGGTCGCCATGTGACACCGGCGCGACGCCGGAGTTCGGTGGCCAAGAACGGCATCAAGCCAAAGCATTAAGCTTGCCGCGCTCGCAACTAACAACCTACTTCCCGATTTACTATTCGTGCCGTTACTATCGGTTCCAATGGGCGCGGGACCGCGGGGCTTCTCGCGACAAAAGGCCTCGGCAAGCGCCAGAGCGCGGGAGGATGACATGAGTGCCGTCGGTAGTGAACCGCTTGCCCGCCAGGCGCTGGCGTTCGTCCTCGCTGGTGGACGCGGCAGCCGGCTTTTGGAGCTGACCGACCGGCGCGCCAAGCCGGCGGTCTATTTTGGCGGCAAGTCCCGCATCATCGACTTCGCGCTGTCGAACGCGGTGAACTCCGGCATCCGCCGTATTGCGGTCGCCACCCAATACAAGGCGCACAGCCTGATCCGGCACCTTCAGATGGGCTGGAACTTCTTCCGCCCCGAGCGCAATGAGAGTTTTGACATTCTCCCGGCGAGCCAGCGCGTTTCCGAGAACATGTGGTATGTCGGAACGGCGGACGCGGTCTACCAGAACATCGACATCATCGAATCTCACGCCTGCCGCTTCATCGTCGTGCTGGCCGGCGACCACATCTACAAGATGGACTACGAGGTGATGCTGCGCGAGCACGTCGAGAGCGGCGCCGACGTCACGGTGGGCTGCCTCGAGATGCCGCGCGCGGAATCATCGGGCTTCGGCATCATGCATATCGACGAGAAGGGCTGGATCCAGTCCTTCCTGGAGAAGCCGAAAGACCCGCCGCCGATGCCAGGCAAGCCGGACGTCTCGCTCGCCAGCATGGGCATCTACGTGTTCAATGCGAAATTCCTGTTCGACCAGCTCAGGCGCGACGCCGAGGACCCGGACTCGAACCACGATTTCGGCAAGGACATCATTCCATACCTCGTCAAGAACGGCCGCGCATTCGCGCACCAGTTCTCGACCTCCTGCGTGCGCTCCAGCAGCCACAACGGCGCCTATTGGCGTGACGTCGGTACCGTCGACGCCTATTGGTCCGCCAATATCGATCTCACCGATGTCGTACCGGAACTCGACCTGTTCGACCGCGCCTGGCCGATCTGGTCCTATGCCGAGATCACACCGCCGGCCAAGTTCGTCCACGACGAGGAGAGCCGGCGCGGCCAGGCCGTGAGCTCGCTCGTCTCGGGCGGCTGCATCATCTCCGGCGCCTCGCTGCGCCGCTCGCTGCTGTTCACCGGTGTCCGGATCAACTCCTACGCCAATGTCGAGAATGCCGTGATCATGCCCTACGTGAATGTTGGGCGCGGCGCTCGCTTGAAGAACGTCGTGATCGACCGTGGCGTCGAAATCCCCGAGGGCCTCGTCGTCGGTGAAGATCCCGAGTTCGACGCCAAGCGCTTCCGCACCACCGAGCAGGGCATCTCGCTGATCACCCAGCCGATGATCGATGGGCTCAATAAATGACGCCTGTTCGCGTCCTCGCGGTCGCTTCTGAAGTCTATCCCATCGTCAAGACCGGCGGCCTCGCGGACGTCGCTGGCGCGCTGCCGGTTGCGCTGAAGGCGCATGGCGTCGAGATGCGCACCCTGATGCCCGGCTATCCCGACGTGACGCGGCTGCTCGCCGGAGCGGAGGAAATCCGGCGCTGGCCGGATTATTTCGGCGGGCCTGGACGCCTGCTCGCAGCCTCGCACGACGGCCTCGATCTGTTCGTGCTCGACGTGCCGCATCTCTATGCGCGGCCGGGAAATCCTTACGTCACCAGCGAAGGCGTCGACTGGCCGGACAACGGCGTGCGCTTCGCCGCGCTCTCGCGCGTCGCCGCCGATATCGGCCACGGCCTGGTTCCGGCTTTCGTGCCCGACATCATGCACGCCCATGACTGGCAGGCGGGGCTCGCGCCGGCCTATCTGCATTATGACAACCGGCCGCGGCCCGGCACCGTGATGACCATTCACAACATGGCCTATCAGGGCAAGTTTGCTCCCGAGCTGATTGGCGCGATCGGCCTGCCCTGGCACTCCTTGAACGTCAACGAAATCGAATATTTCGGCGGCATCAGCTTTTTGAAGGCGGGCCTGCAATTTGCCGATCGCATCACCACGGTGTCGCCGACCTACGCGCGGGAGATCCAGAGCGACGAAGGCGGCATGGGGTTCGGCGGCCTGCTTCGCGCACGCGCGAGCGTGCTCAGCGGCATTCTCAACGGCATCGACATCTCGGTGTGGAATCCGCAAACCGATCCGCACATTGCCTACCGCTTCGGCGCGGAAGACCTCACGTTCCGGGCTGCAAACAAGGCGGCGCTTCAGCAGCAGTTCAATCTCGATTCCTCCGACGAGGCGCCGTTGCTCGGCGTCATCAGCCGGCTGTCCTGGCAGAAGGGGCTCGATCTCCTGCTCGAGGCCATTCCAATCATATTGGGTGAAGGCATGCAGCTCGCGCTGCTCGGCAGCGGCGATCGCGATCTGCAGGACCGCTACCAGGCCGCCGCTCGCGCCAATCCCGGCCGGATCGGAGTCGTGATCGGCTACGACGAGATCCTGGCGCATCTGATCCAGGCCGGCTCGGACGCGCTGATCGTGCCGTCGCGCTTCGAGCCGTGCGGCTTGACCCAACTCTGCGCGCTGCGCTATGGCGCCGTCCCGATTGTGTCGCGCGTCGGCGGCCTCGAGGATACCATCGTCGACATCGGCGAGGCCGACGCATCCGGCCATGATGCCACCGGTTTCAAGTTCGGCCCCGTCACGGCGGACGCCCTCGCCGGCACGCTGCGCAAGGCCAACACCGTCTTCCACGACAAGCTGACCTGGCGCCGGCTGCAATTGAGCGGCCTTGCGACCGACGTCTCCTGGCGCAACCGCGCCGGCGACTATGCCGCGCTCTACCGCGACCTCATGGCGGCCCGCGCGTGAGCATTGCCGAATCCATGCTATAGAGCCGGCATGGACCCCTTCGCGATCAAGCTGCTCGGCTTTGCCGCCGCCACCTGCACCACCGTCGCCTATGCGCCGCAGTTCATCAAGGTCTGGAAGACGCGCTCGGCGCGCGACATCTCGCTCGGCATGTTCCTGGTCATGGTGCTGGGCCTTGTGCTCTGGCTCGTCTACGGCCTGCTCTCCGGCGATGCCCCGCTAGTCGCCGCCAACGCGATTACCGTGGTGCTCGCCGGCGGCATCCTGTTCATGAAGCTGAAATACGGGTGAGGATGCCCCCTCTCCCTTGTCGGAGAAGGAAGATCACCCACCAAACACATACGACGCCATCGCTACGCCCGCGACCTCGTCGACGAAGACGCGGCGGCCAATGTCGCTGCCGGCGGCGCCCGCCGCGACCATCAGCGGCAACAGATGGTCCTCGCGCGGATGCGCGAGGCGCGCGCTGGGCGCGTTCTCCCAGTCGACGAGCATGGCGTTGCGCCGTGTCGCGTCCGGATTGCTGATGGCCTCGTTCAGATAGGCCTCGAAGGCGTACGAGACCGGCTTGGACTCCGGTTGATTGAAGCCGCGCATGTTGTGATAGGTCAGTCCGCTGCCGACGATCAGGACACCGTCGTCGCGCAGCGAGGAGATCGCCTGCCCGACCCTGATATGCTCGGCCGGATCGTAGCTCGACTTCAGCGACAGCAATACGATCGGCATGTCGGCGTTCGGATACATCAGGCCGAGCGGCACGAAAGTGCCGTGGTCAAAGCCCTGATCGGGATCCTCGCGGCAATCGAGCCCGGCGCGCGTCACCAACGCCTTCACTTCGGCTGCGAGCTCGGGCTGGCCCGGCGCCGGATATTTGAGGTGATAGGTATGCTCGGGGAAACCGTAATAGTCGTACACCATCGGCGGATGCGCCGAGGTCGACACGGTGAAGGCGTCGGCCTCCCAATGGCCAGTGATGACGAGCACGGCCTTCGGCCTTTTCGGCAACACTTGCGGTAATCGGCCGAACTCCGCGGCGGTCTTCGCATATTGCACCCGTCTGTCCTCCATGAACGGCCAGGGGCCACCACCATGCGACAGGAACAGGGTCGGAAATCGCGTCATCAGGTCGTCTCGCTAGCAACAGGCGCGTGCGAGCTGCCCGCGCAGTTCGCGGCGAGCATAGGCAAACCGGGATGGTTAGCAAGCCGTTAACGATTTGCCTTCCAAAATCCCGCCGTGGCCGAAGCAGTCGGCCTGAAGACAAGTGAGACGTGAGATGAGGAAGTTTGCGCTGGGGGACGTCGTCAACAGTGACAAGGGCCGCCGCGGCGTCGTTCGCGCCGCCTACAAGTCACGGGACGGCCAGCAGTTCTATGCCGTCGAGAAGGATGGCGCGATGGACTATCTGGAGGAAGACCGACTGAGCCCGGCGCCGCGCGTCGAGCTCGCGGCATAAATCCCACTCATTTCCTGCCCTCACCTGCGAGCCGATCGAGACGCTCCGCGAAGGGGTCGTCTCCGCTCGCGATGCGATCGTCCGCGATCAGCAGCAGGCGATCACGGTCGGCGGCCGCGTCCCAATGGGGCAAACCGAGGCCATTGGGATCGCCGTCTTTCGCAAAATTGATCCAATAGCCGCGGATGCGGCTCGCGACCTCGCGGTCTGCTCGCGAGAAGATTCCTGCACCGGGCACGCCTTCGACACCGAAGATGAACTGCAACTCGCGTCCGTGCCCATGATCAGGATTTGCGCGCTGCGCTTCAGGCACATAGCTAAAACGATAGCGGAAGGTCGGCGCGCCGCTTGCGGCATGCAGGCGCGCAAGCAGCCTCACCGGCTCGGAGAAGTCCTTGTCGGTGAAGAATCTTGCCGCGCCCGATGACCTCGCAAGATCCGGATAAAGACTGCGCAGGTCATCGCTTGTGACGCCTGCCGACGCCAGCTCCTCCTCAACACTGAGTTCGCTGTCGAAACCGGTCTCATCGTCGTTCGAGCCGATGATCAGGGGAATGCGGCTTTGATGTCCCGCTGCAAAGCCCGCGGCGACGTCCTCAGTCACCAGGCTTCCATCCAGCATCGGCGCAAAGCTGCGCGGTGATTTGTCCAGCAGCTGTTTTCCGGCGCCAAGCAGGCGGCTCGGCGCAACGTCGCGCAAGTCCGTCCGCTCTCCTAGCGCCGCGACGAGCTGACGACCGACAGCCTCCGCCTCTTGCGCCAAGCGAAGGCGCGCACGACCGGGTAGCGATTGCAGAATGGCTTTGTGGAATAACCCGCGCGTCTGCCGGCACAGCATCAGCAGCGCGATCGACGTCGCGCCTGCGCCATTACCGAACAGGGTGACGTTGTTTGGATCGCCGCCGAACGCCGCGATATTGTCGTGCACCCAATGCAGCGCCGCGATCTGGTCCATCAGACCGTAATTGCCGGAGCCGCTTTCCGACAGCGCGGGATGCGCAAGCCAGCCGAGCACACCGAGGCGATAATTCACGGTGACGACGATGAGGCCGGCCTGCACCAGCCTGGCGCCGTCGAACAGCGGATCGTTCGCGGTCCCCGTGACGAAGGCGCCGCCATGGATGAACATCATCACCGGTAACGGACCATCGACTCCGAAGGGACGAAACACGTTCAGCGTGAGGCAATCCTCGCTCGCGCCAGGCAGCGACGGTTGAAGACAAGGCGCGCCGTAGTCGTAAGCGGTGCGCATCTCCGAGCTCTCGGCCGTCGGCTGCGGTGGGCGCCAGCGCAGCGGACCGACCGGCGGCGCCGCGTAAGCAAGCCCCTTGAAGGAGGCCACCTCACCTTCCACGGCGCCAAGCATCTGTCCTTCGCGCGTCAGCGCGAACGGAAACTGTCCGACCGGCTGGGCCAAGGCCAGGCCGGCGCAGCCCAGAACTGCGGAAGCCGCAACAAGCGCGAGCAAGGACCGCATCTTCTAGATATCTCGATGCGAGAAAGGGTTCCCGGCAGGTTATGTCCCTGACCGTCAGCGAGGCAAGTCTCTCGCCGCGTCTAACTCCCCTTGGCCAGGAGCTCCGCCAGCGCGCGGCGGGCGACGATGCCGAGCTCGCCAAGCGTGGAATGTCCCGACTGCGCCGCCTCGATCAGGCGCTCGGCGATGAACCTGCGGCTGTCGTGATCGCCGCCATGCGGCAGTTGGCGGCACGTCTCCTCCAGGACGACGTCCATGTTCGCTTTGGTTCGATCACTCAACTCTATCATGACGCCCGGTCAGTATGCGTGGCTAGTAAGCGCAAGCATACACAGAAGGATGTAGTCTGATTAGCCCGGACAATCCCGGCGATTGTGCATCGCGATGCGTGTATCGCCACAAGCCTCGCGCGGCCACGATGACGCCGCAAACGACTACCGAAGATTGCACTTGTCCTGATGACAAGCCGAACCTGCAGCGATAGCCTGCCGGCAAAACAAAATACACGGGAGGAATGCCATGCCTGACGCAAGGGTCGCCGCACGTGAATCCAGGGCGGCGAGTGGAGCAGCCCAACAGGTCGATGTCGCCGTGGTCGGCGCCGGGTTTGCCGGCCTCTATCTCCTTCATCGCCTGCGCAAGGCCGGCTTCAAGGCGATCGCCCTTGATGAGGCCGGCGACGTCGGCGGCACCTGGTACTGGAACCGCTACCCGGGCGCCCGCTGCGACATCCAAACCATCGATTACAGCTACACCTTCGATCCGGAGCTCGAGACGGCCTGGACCTGGTCCGAGAAATACGCGACCCAGCCCGAGATCCTGCGCTATCTCGGCTTCGTCGCCGACCGCTATGACCTTAGGCGCGACATCCGCTTCAACACCAAGGTCAGCGCAGCCACATGGGATGAAGCGACAGGGCGCTGGCAGCTCACCACCGATAACGGCGCGCCGGTCTCCTGCCGCCACTACATCATGGCCACCGGCTGCCTTTCGGCGCCAAAGCCGCCCGAGATCGACGGCGTCAAGGATTTTGAGGGCGAAGTCTATTTCACCGGACGGTGGCCGCATGACGGGGTCGATCTCGCCGGCAAGCGCGTTGCCGTGATCGGCACGGGCTCGTCCGCCATCCAATCGATCCCGCTGATCGCCGAACAGGCCGCGCATCTGACCGTGTTCCAGCGCACGCCAAATTTCGCGCTGCCCGCGCATAACGGCCCGGCGCTCTCGGACCGCATGAGCCTGCTGCAAAGCGACCGCGCGGCCTATCGCGAGCAGGCACGCCAATCGATGGCCGGTGTGCCTTATCCTCAGCAGACCGCGGTGAGCTGGCAGCTCAGCGACGCCGAGCGTCGCGCGCGCTTTGAAGAGGCATGGGGCAAGGGCGACCTCGTCTATATCCTGACCCAGCTCTGGGCCGACCAGGCCGTCGATGTCGACGGCAACAAGATCGTCCAGGACCTGATCCGTGAAAAGATCAGCGCCGCGGTCAAGGACCCCGAGACCGCGGCGGCCCTGATGCCGCACGATCATCCGTTCGGCGCCAAGCGTCCCTGCCTCGATACCAATTACTACGCGACCTTCAACCGGCCGAACGTCACGCTGATCAATCTGCGCCAGGAGCCGATCAAGGCGATCACCGCAACCGGCATCACGACTGCCAAGCGCAGCGTCGACCTCGACGTGATCGTGTTCGCGACCGGTTTCGACGCCATGACCGGCGCGATCCGTGCCGTGCATCCGATCACGGGACGGGGCGGCCGATCGCTCTCGGACGTCTGGGCGCAGGGACCGCAGACCTATCTCGGCCTCACGGTCGAGGGCTTCCCGAACTTCTTCATGATCACCGGCCCCGGCAGCCCGTCGGTGCTGTCGAACATGGCGGTGTCGATCGAGCAGCATGTCGACTGGGTCGTCGATCGCCTTGCGGAGCTGCGCGATGCCGGCTTCACCACGATCGAGCCGACCGAAACGGCGCAGGCCGCCTGGGGCCGGCACATGGCCGATTGTTCGATGCTGACGCTGCATCGCCTCGCCAACACCTGGTACACGGGCGCCAACGTACCCGGCAAGGTCCAGGGCCTGATGCCCTATACCGGCGGCGTCGGCCCCTATCGCAGTATCTGCGACGAGGTGGTCAGCCGCGGCATGCTCGGCTTCAGGCTCACCGGCCCCAACGTCGCGACGCAGTGCAATGACGGCGAGGTGGTGCGCCTGCAGCCGGACGTGCGGCTGGTGCTGAACCTGCTGACGTCGCTGAACCTGCCGCCGATCGAGTCGATGGGCGCGCTCGGCGCCCGCGCCTTCGTCAACGAGTTCAACGAGGGCCGGCCTGCGGGGCGGCCGATCGGCGACATCGTCGACGGCACCCTCCCAGTTACCGACGGCGCGCTGGCTTACCGTGTCTACAAGCCGGCAACCCCGGGCCCGCATCCGGTCGTGGTCTACTTCCACGGCGGCGGCTGGGTGCTCGGCGACGAGCAGTCGGACGAGCCGTTCTGCCGCGACATGGTGCGGCGGACCGGCATGATCTTCGTCAGCGTCGGCTATCGCCATGCGCCGGAGCACCGCTTCCCCACCGCGGCCGAGGACGGCTATGCGGCGACGCGCTGGATCGCCGAGCATGCCGCCGAGTTCGGCGGCATGCCGGGGCCGGTGCTGGTTGCAGGCTGGAGCGCCGGCGGCAACATCGCCGCCGTCACCTGCCAGCTCGCACGCGACCGTGGCGGACCCGAGATCGCCGGCCAGCTCCTGGTCTGCCCGGTCACCGACTGCACCTTCGATCGGCCCTCTTACAACGACAATGCGACCGGCTACTTCCTGACGCGCTCGCTGATGTACTGGTTCTGGGACCTCTATTGCTCGCCGGCCGACCGCACCGACCCGCGCGTCTCGCCGCTCCGCGGCAAGCTCGAGGGATTACCGCCGGCCTTCGTCGTCACCTGCGAGTTCGACCCGTTGCGCGACGAGGGCGTCGCCTATGCCGAGGCGATGGCCGCCGCGGGCGTCCCGGTCGAGCAGCTTCGGGCGCGCGGCCATTTCCACTCGTCGTTCGCGATGGTCGATGTGGTGATCACCGGCGTGCCCGGCCGGCTGCAAATGGCCGGAGCCCTGCGGCGCTTCGCGGGACTTCCGCCGGAGGTCAGCCGCGGCGACGAGAGCAGCCGGGGCCAGGACAGCCCGGGGCACAAAATCGCGGCCGCCGCGAGCTGAATAGGGACAGGCCGCCGGGAACCTTTTCCCGGTTGCCGCGTTGGTTGTTCGTGGCATTGAGATGCAGCGACAAGTGTGTAGGCCCCGGCACGCGACCCCGTGTGCTGGGGTCGTCTTTTGCGTGAGGCAGGACGATGGGGGACGTGGTCGGGGATTCAAAGGTCGATTTCGGCGCGCTTGCGGTGCTGCATAAATGGCCGTCGCTTGCAAACCAGCGAAGGCTGGACAGAGAATCCTACCAGGTGAGTGAAGGCACGCTCGACGAGTGCATCTCGGCCTTCATGCAGAAGCCGGCGACGACTCGGCACCTCTATGAGATTCGCACCGTGGCGCAACCACCGCTCGTCACTGAAATCCTTTCGCCCGAGCACGTCATCGAGCTCTCGCGCTTAAGGGAATTTCTCTGAGGCCTTCACAAGCACGCGAGCAGGAACCTTCTTCCGGTTTTTCCCGTTGTCAGGGATCGGAAGCAAAGACATGAGCGCCTCAAGATGCTTGACGCCGGCGTGTCATCCCCCGTCGTGCCCTACGGCGCAGACCAGACCCTGTTCGTGGTGATCGATCGCCGCGACGAGGCGACTGAAATCCGCATCGAGCGCAGCGATCTCGAAGCCACCATCGGCGAGCTTGTCGCCGGATGCTTCAACGACCCGATCAAGGTGATTTCATTCAACACGCTCGAGCATTGGATGAAGGACATTTCGACCGATGTCGCCGGCGAGATCCGCGCGCGCTGCGACATCGACGGTGTAGAGCTGCCGGATTATCTCAGCGACTTCGTCGAAAGCCATTCCTGAGCCCGCTTCTCCGATTGCGCGGGCAAAAAAAGCGCCGCTTGCGCGGCGCTTTTCGTGTGACACGCTTATCGGCGTGACACGCTTAGTGGTGCCAGAACAATGCCAGCAGCAGAACGATCGGCAGCGGTACGCCAAGCAACCAAAGCAAAGCACCTCGTCCAAAACCCATGATCTCCTCCTCCTCTTGCATCACCGAGATGACGTCGGGAAAAAGCAGAAGTTCCGCGCCTCGCGGCGAGGGCGGATGCAATCAGAGCATGGAACGGCGGATGCTAAACGCGCCGGTGCTTGCCGCCGATCACCTCGATCTCGCGGCGGCGCTCGCCCGCGAAGGTCAGGAGTTTTTCGATCGTCAGCGCATCCGTGATCCGTTTGGCCAGCCGCTCAGCGCGCGCGGCCTGATCTTCGAGATACTGGATCGTGTTCAAGCGCCGCCTCCCCCAAAGCCCCGGATTGCTGGACAGGTATGGTGCGACAGAGCAACTAACAGCCGGTTAAGCACTGCGAGCGGCTTGAGGCTCATTGCACGACGTCGAGGCGGACATTGGTGATGCCTTTGTCGACCATGCCGAGCGCCTCGGCCGCGGAAGGGGAGATATCGACCACGCGTCCGCGAACATAGGGCCCGCGATCGTTGACCCTGACGGTCACGAAGCGGCCGGAGGAGGTATCGGTCACCCGCAGCTTGGTGCCGAACGGCAGGCTCGGATGCGCCGCGGTCAATTCGTTCTTGTCGAACTTCTCGCCGCTCGCGGTCTCCGTATCCGAATAGAAGCTGGCAACGCCATGCGAGGCGGTCTGCTTTGCGTCACCGTCGGAGCCGCGCGACCTCATGATCGGCCTTGGATGCAGCGCCGCCACCCTGTGCGGGCGCTCCACCGCGGCCTGCCGGCTGGTGCCGGCGAGATCGGCCTTCTGGCGGCTGACCGGCGATTGCGCGCAGGCGGCGAGCGAGGCGGCGCCGCCGATCGCGAGCAGCAGCCGGCACGAGGTTGCGAAGGAAATCCGGGCAGCTTCGGCACGTGCAATGCGAGACATGGTACGCCCTCCGAACGGCCCCGATTTTCGGTGGGCAATGAGGGCAGAACCTTGTCGGAACAAAAGCAGGCCTGAGGCCGCCTCCGTTTCGCGCCAGCTGTGACGATTCCACCACACTGGCCTTGTCCTGAACAGGCGCGGGTTAGCGGCACGCCGGTGCGTAAACCTCCGGCGCTACGCTAAATGTGGCAGGCACCCAGTGTTTTGGGTCCGCGCGCGGATATGCCGCCGACCTTAGTAACGCGGCTCGTACATCTGCGACTGCACCAGGGCCTTCACGTCGTTGGGCGCAGGTCCGTCAGCGAGGCCGCGCTGAAAGGCGACGTCTGCGACGGCGGCGGCGATGCGGACCGAGACCTCGCGGATGCGTGGCAGCGCCGGATAAAGGCTGCCTTGCGCGAGGTCGTCCTTGCCGACGCAATCGGCGAGCGTGTGGGCGGCCGCCATGAACATTTCGTCGGTGACGAGGCGCGAGCGGCTGGCGACGACACCGAGGCCGACGCCGGGGAAGATGTAGGAATTGTTGCCCTGGCGCGGCACGAAGGTGCGGCCGTTGAGCGTCACCGGATCGTACGGGCTGCCGCAGGCGAACAGCGCGCGGCCCCCGGTGTAGCGGTAGGCATCCTCCGCCGCGCACTCGGCCTTCGAGGTCGGATTGGAGAGCGCAAACACGATCGGCTGCTCGTTGAGTTCGGCCATCGCCTTTAGCACCTCGGGGGTGAAGGCACCGCCGACAGCGGCGACACCGATGATCGCCGTCGGCTTCAGCGTCTTGATCGCAGTCAGGAAATCGGCGATCGGCGCCTGGCCGGCATGGGCATAGCGCAGCTTGTGGCCGGACAGGCCATCGCGGCCGCTGACGACGAGGCCGCGGGAATCCACCAGCCAGTTGCGCCGGAGCGCTTCGGCCTCCGCCAGCCCTTCCGCCATCATGGCGGAAACCACGAGATCGGCGATGCCGGTCGCCGCCTCGCCAGCGCCGAGGAACAGGATGCGCTGATCCCTGAGCTTGCCGGCGGAGACGCGGAGAGCCGAGAACAGACCAGCGAGCGCCACCGCCGCGGTGCCCTGGATGTCGTCGTTGAAGACGCAGGCCTCATCCCGGTATTTGTGCAGCAGCTTGAACGCCGAATGGTTGGCGAAATCCTCGAACTGGATCAGCACGCCCGGGAATGTCTTGCGCGCGGCCTGCATGAATTCGTCGACGAAGCTGTCATAGGCCTCGCCCGTCAGCCGCCGCTCGCGCAGGCCGAGATAATAGGGATCGTTCAAGAGCTCTTCGTTGTTGGTGCCGACGTCGAGCACGATCGGCAGGCACAGCTCGGGATGCACACCGGCGCAGGCCGAATAGAGCGAGAGCTTGCCGACCGGAATCCCCATGCCGTTGGCGCCGAGATCGCCGAGGCCCAGGATGCGCTCGCCGTCAGTGACGACGATCAGCCTGGCCGGATAGGGCCAGTTCTTCAGGATCTCGGCGATCTGGCCGCGATCGCGCGAGGAGATGAACATGCCGCGCGGCCGCTGGAAGATCAGGCCGTATTTCTGGCAGGCGAGCCCGACGGTCGGGGTATAGATGATCGGCTGGATCTCGTCGATGTTGTCGACGACGACGCGGAAGAACAGCGCCTCATTGCGGTCATGCAGCGCGTTCAGAGCGACGTATTTCTCCAGATCGGTCGGCAGCGTGCGCAGATTGGTCAGCACGCGCTGAGCTTGCGTCTCCATTGTCAGCACGCAAGGCGGCAGCAGGCCGCGCAGGCCCAGCGCGTCGCGCTCGGATTCGGTGAAGGCGGTGCCCTTGTTGAGCAGGGGATCGCGCAGCAGCGTCATGCCGTGTGATTGATCGGACGATGTCGGTTGGGCAGCGACCCGGGCAGGTCTATTCACGAATTCCCCCAAGGAGTTTCTTATTGAACCGCGGACATTGTCGGCCAGCGCTCCCCCGAGATCAAGGACGTTGGGACTGAGGCATCTATTGTGATCTCGCACCGCAGCGAGATCGTCGCGCGAGATCGCAGGTCGCGCGCGACGCAAAGGTTAACGCCGCAAGCTCTTGCTCCTCATGATGCGAATTGAGAGCCTGCTCTCTCCCCTCGTCATTCCCGGGCGCGCGTCGGCGCGAACCCGGAATCCATTCCGCGGCCGTCTCTGCGGCCCAATGGATTCCGGGCTCGCGACTTCGTCGCGCCCCGGAATGACGAGAATACCTCACGATCTGTCACGATGAGGAAGTGTTATGAGGCGGCAGCACTACTCAACCTTGATGTCGGCGGACCTTACGATCGGCCACCGTTTCTCGGTCTCGGCCCTCTGGACGGCCGCGAGCGCCGCGGCGTCCCACCCTTTTGTCGCCCGCTTGTCGTCAGCGGGCTGATGCCGGAGTGAACGCTGCCGGGCGAGCGGAGGCAAGCCGGAAGATGATAGAGCCGCTATCCGGCCGCCCGTCTGGGCGTCAGATTGGCGGCGCTGTCGGCCGGCGGCGCGATCTGCATCAAGATGGTCTGGGTCGCCGAGGCGACCTCGATGCCGCTCTGCTGGAAGCGCAGCTTCATGCGGCGGTTGAATTCACGCTGGACGGGCCAGCGGCCGGCCTCGGTGCAGCGGATCTGGCCGACGATCGACACCATTGCGCCATCGACCTTGTCGATGCCCCAGAGCTCGAGATCGCCACGGATCAGCGCACGGAACTCCGGCTCGCGCCGCATCTCGTCAACGATGTCCTTGAGAATCTGACCGGCGCGGTCGGTATCTTCCTTGTAGGCGACGTTGACGCTGACGGAAGCGTTGCCGGCGCCACGGCTGGCATTGGTGATGGTCGTGACCGCGCTGAACGGCACGATGTGCACGGCGCCATCGCCGGCGCGCAGGCGGATGGTGCGGATCGAGACATTCTCCACCACGCCTGACAGCCCGGACACGCTGACATTGTCGCCGACCTGCACCGTGTTCTCCAGGAGCAGGAACAGGCCCGTGATGAGGTCCTGCACCAGCTTCTGCGAACCGAAGCCGATGGCAATGCCGACGATGCCGGCGCCCGCGAGCAGCGGGGCGACGTTGACGCCGATTTCGCTCAGCGTGGTGAGGCCGACGACGGCGGCGATCAGGCAGAGCAGCGCCGTCCGCAGCATCGGCTGGAAGGTACGTAGACGCGCGGCGCGGGCATAATGTCCGTCCCGGGACAGCGTATTGATCTGCCGGTCCAGCAGCGCGTTGCTGGCTTCCCAGATCGCGGCCGCGATGAACACTGCGACGCCGATCGTCATCACGGCCGAGATCAGCCGGCTGCCGATCTGGCCGCCGTAGAACCAGACGATCGCGTCCACGCCCCAGACTTCGAGCACCGCCACGAAGCCGATGAAGGCGATCACGCCAGATACGATCTTGCGCAGCAGCGGTAGATAGCGGTTGGCACGGATCTCGAGGCCGGGAAAGCGCTGAAGGATCTCCGGCCTGATCCGGAAGCCGCGGTCGATCAGGCTCAGCGTCAGCATGATGGCGACGCGAGTCATCAGCGCCACCACGACCGTCCCGACGAAATACTGCAAGAGCAGCGAATAGCCGTTGCGGATGTTGAGCGCCCACACGGCCCACAGCGCAAGATCGAGCCCGATGGCAAGATAGTGCCAGCCGCCGGCGATGCGATTGCGCAGACGGGCCGCGATCCCCTGCCGGTCGGCCGGCGCACGGATCGCTTCGGCGACCTGGCGGCGGCATTGCAGGATGATGACGACGATGAAGAGGTGCACGACCAGCATCACCATGCGCAGCAGCGCGGCATAGCCGGCACGATGCAGGCCGAGCAGCAGGGCCACATTGGCAAAGGCGATGCCGGATATGCCGACGCCGACGATGCGGCGCGCCCAGATCTCGACGTAGGCTGCGGTCTCGGCCCGAACCGGGAACAGGCCGAACGGTCCCGCCAGCGCCCGGATCACGCAGATGAGGCCGCGGGAGAACGCATAGGCGTTGACGACCGCGAGGATCACGAGACGTACTGTCGTGGGCTCGCCGATCTCGGTCCCGAGCAGCGCGGTGGCGATGCCCACGAAGACGACCACCGGCAGCAGTTCGAGCACGAGGCGTCCCAGCACGAAGGGCACCCGCAGCAGGATCTGCCAGACCCGCGCCAGACTGTGGCGGCGCCTGTGCAGTTCGGGCGCGGGGGTGACATCGGCCACCGATGACGGCGGATCGGCAATCGGCAGCGCCTGTGCTGGCAGGCGCGCGGTCTGCGGCACGCGTCCTTCCAGGAACGCAACCGGACGCCGGATTAGGCGGAACATCACCCATTCGGCCGAAAGGGCGCAGCCGAGCACCAGCGCCAGCTTCCAGGCGGTCTCGATCAAAAGATTGTAGGCGGCGGGATCGTTCGCGGTCCGCATGATCCAGTAATAGAACGCCGGAAAATGCGTGAGCGTCCGCGCCATGCTGGCGATCTCGCTCGATATCGAACCGATCTCCTCCGACACGGTGAGCAGGAGCTGTGCACCGAGGCCATCGGCCGAGAGCGGGATCGGCGATTTCTGCTCAGGCGCGGCCGGTGCCGGCTGCTGACCAGATGCATTCGCGATCGCGCGCAGCGTGTCGATCATGTGCGCACGCTTCTTGTCGTCCTGCAGTGTCTCCAGCGCGCGCTTGGCTTCCTCAGGCGACAGCGCGGCCGTACTGCTCGCAGCCGGCGTCTCGGCGCGGGCGCCGCAGAGAGATGAGATCGCGAGGAAGAGAGCAGCGAGGAGCGCCGGGGCGAACTTATGCGACACGAAGATTCCTTGGATAAAACAGATGCGCCGGCGGAGTCGGAATCGTCACCACCGAAGCACATGCGTCATGTCGGATGACCGTTATTCGCCCCGGACCTGTGTCGGAAGTTGGCCTTCGAGGCGACATTCTCTTGGCATTTGCCGCAATGCAGGATCGAAGATGGCGCGGGCTCAGCGCAGCTGAGACGTCATGAGAACACTGCGCGCGCAAGGGCTCTCCCGCTGTTCCGCAACGCTATCGCATCTGGGAAGCGGAATCCCTGCGGCCGATCCTTCGAGCCGCCCGCTTTGGCGGGGACTCGAGGCCAATTAGCCTCATCCTGAGGAGACCGCGGAGCGGTCGTCTCGAAGGACGAGGCGCTTGCTCAGGCCGGTCCAAGAGATCGCATGCGACTGCCCTGCGCCATTCCGGGAATTGGCCCGGAATGACGACAGGGAGGGAGGAGGGACAAGGCAGGACTTCAATACGTACGTCGCGGCGGGCCTCGGCGCGGCCAGCCCATGATCGACGTGATGCAAAATACAGCGCCGGGAAGGTAGGGGCTTTGCCTCACTGATGCAGCCCGCTAAACCTTGACCCGGCGTGCCGTTCGCGGTTTCGCCGCTATGCGATAGTCCGAACGAGCTCCATCGCACTTAGCGGCTGGATCTGCGGAGGTGGTGTCATAGACCTCCCCTTGCTCATGAGGTGGACGTTGCGCGTCGCTTGTTTGCGACCACTGCGATGCTCCTCCCGAGACACAAAACTGTCAAGCGGGATCGATGATCTGAAGGATCACATTTGAAGGCGCGAGTTCCCTGAACGGGGCATGGTGACATCATGCTCCTGTTTTGCCCGACGTGTCAAACCGACTTCGTAAAATCCGCAAGCGCGCGACGTGACCGGCAAGCCATTGATTCCACTATCCCCGGCTACTGTGCATGGGGTTGTTTTCGCAGTTTTTGTCCATGGCCGGCTTGCCTAGAGAAACATATCTGCCAGATCGACCGACGAGGACTTCCCGACCCGGTCGAAGTTTTGCGCCAGCCAGCTTTGCGCCGCCGCGCGGCCCTCGTCGCGCAGGCGGCACAACAGGCTCCATTCCGGGTGGAATTGCGTGGCCGTGCCGAGCTGCGACATCAGCTGGTCGTTGCCGATCCAGTGCATGTACATGCGGCTGTGCCTGTCGCTGTCGAGCTCGCCGTCGTCGATCAGCCGCGTGGCGAAGGCGATCGCGCGCATTTCTCGCATCAACGACGAATTGAAGCTGATCTCGTTGATGCGGTGGAGGACGTCAGCCGCACTGGTCGGCAGCGCGTCGCGCCGGATCGCCGTGACCTGCACGATGATAACGTCGTGGCTGCCCTTGCGGTAGATGAGCGGGTAGATCGCGGGATTGCCGAGATAGCCGCCATCCCAATAATGCTCGCCGTCGATCTCGACGGCCTGAAAATAGGGCGGCAGGCAGGCCGAGGCGAGCACGGTTTCTGCGGTGAGAAACGGGCTCTGGAATACCTTGATCTTGCCGGTGCGGACGTTGGTGGCGTTGAGAAAAAGCTGCGGCGCCTCGGGCGAGGAATTGAGCCTGTCGAAATCGACCACGCGCTGCAGCAGCGAGCGGAGCGGATTGAAGTGGAACGGATTGAGCAGGTTCGGCGGCAGCGTGTGCGTCAGCGTGTGGATGACGGCGTGGACCGGATGATATTCCGGCGGCAGCTTCAGGGCCTGGATCCACTGGTTGAGCGGCGAGAGCAAATCGTACGCCCTGTCCATGCGCGAGACTTCGTACCAGAATGCGTGCAGGCTCTGCCGCGCCGCCTCCGCGCCCCCGTTTGCCATGCCGGAGGCCAGCGCCACCGCATTCATCGCGCCGGCGCTGGTGGCGCTGATCGCTTCGATCGCGAGCCTGCCGTCCTCGAGCACCTGGTCGAGCACGCCCCAGACGAAGGCGCCGTGCGCGCCGCCGCCCTGGAGCGCGAAGTTGACGTTCTTGCGATCCGCGGTGCCGGTGGCTGTCACTTTGCCCGCTTCTTGCCTCCCTTTCCTTCTTTCTCCAGCTCCTTGCGCACCTCGTCGAACTCCTGCAGCGAGGCCTTGTCGACACGAGGAAATTTCAGGTCCAATCTTTCGAGCGCAGCATTGATCACGGAGCCGATCACGACGCGGGCGAACCATTTGTGGTCGGCGGGCACCACGTACCACGGCGCATGAGGTGTCGACGTGTGCCGCACAATGTCCTGATAGACGGCCTGGTAGCGCGGCCACAGCGCGCGCTCCTTGATATCGTCCATCGAGAACTTCCACTGCTTGGCCGGCTCTTCCAGCCGGTCGAGGAAGCGCTCGCGCTGCTCCTCCTTGGAGACATTGAGGAAGAACTTCAGCACCACGGTGCCGTTGCGGCAGAGATAGCGCTCGAAGGCGGAGATGTCCTCGAACCGCTCCTTCCAGATGTTCTTGGTGACGAGCTTTGCCGGCAGCTTCTCCTTGGCGAGGATCTCCGGATGCACCCGCGTCACCAGGCATTCCTCGTAATGGGAGCGGTTGAAGATGCCGATACGGCCGCGCTCCGGCAGCGCGACCACGTGGCGCCACAGGAAGTCGTGATCGAGCTCCTTGCTGCTCGGCGCCTTGAAAGAATGGACCTCGCAGCCCTGCGGATTGATGCCGTCGAAGATCGCCTTGATCGCACTGTCCTTGCCGCCGGCGTCCATGGCCTGGAATACGATCAGAAGCGACCAGCGGTCCTGGGCATAGAGCGTCTCCTGAAACGCGATCAGCCGCGTCTTGTTGGCCTCCAGGATCTCCTGCGCCTTCTCCTTGTCGAGATCGCCCTTCTCGTCGGTCTTGTGGTCCTTGAGGCGAAACTTACCGGATCCATCATAACGGAACGGCGTAATGTAACGGTCGAGCTCCTGGGCGATCGATCTGGACGGCTTCTTGTTCATGAGTTCGGGGACACCTTGCGTTGCGGCTTCAGTCGGTCGAGCACGCTACCAAGAATGCCCTTGGGAAGGAATATGATGAAAAGCACGAGCAGCACGCCATAGACGAGATTGTCCCAGCCGACCGCCCTGGTGCCGAAGCCGATGCGCAAGGTCTCCGCAAGCAGGATGGTGATGATGGCGCCGACGGTCGGGCCGAGCGAGACGAACAAGCCGCCGACGATGGCCGCGAACACCATCTGGAGCGACACGGCGATGCCGCTGACAGTATCGGGCGTGATGAACATCTGGTACTGGCAGTAGATCGCGCCGGCGAGCGCCGTCATCAGCGCGCTGAGCAGCGTGATCTTCAATTTCTCCGCGGTGACGTCGACGCCGGCCGCGGCGGCGGCATCCTCGTCCTCTGAGATCGCCTCCAGCGCATGGCGAGCCATGCTGCGGTCGACCCAGTGCCAGACCACGATGCCAAAAAGCCAGATCGCGAGCGCGATCAGATACCAGGTGGTCTTGTCGTCGAATTGCAGCGCCAGCAGCCTGTTGCCGGACGCCCGGTTCGGCGTGTAGCCGAGCGAGCCGCCGGTATAATCGCGCGTCGCGGTGATCACCTGGAGCACGATGCCTGATAGCGCCAGCGTCACCAGCACGAAATAATGCCCGGTGATGCGGAAGCGGAAGCAGGGATAGCCGACGATCAGCGCCAGCGCACCGGCCGCGGCCATGCTGACGGGAATGCCGACCCATGGCGATAGGCCGAGGTGATTCCACAACAGCGCGGTGACATAGGCGCCGATCCCCATGAAGCCGCCGTGCCCGAGCGAGACGAGGCCGAACCGCCCCATCATCGACCAGGACGTATAGGCGAACGACCAAATCAGGATCAGCACCAGGATATGCAGGTGATAGGGATCACGATAGACGAAAGGGAGCGCGACCAGCGCCGCCAGACCGATCCCCCAGGCTGCAAGTCGTCCCTGCCCCATCATCGGCGCCTCGCCAGGAGGCCTGCGGGCCGGATGAACATCATGACGATGAAGAAGGCGAAGGCGAGCACGTAGCCCCATTCGAGATCGGAGAACAGGCCGCCGAGCGAGATGATCTCGGCGAACACGAAGGACGCGATGAAGCCGCCGATGAAATTGCCTAAGCCGCCGAGCACGCAGATCAGGAACGTGATCGGCCCGAAGGAGAGGCCGACGAAGGGATGCACGTCATATTGCAGCACCAGAAGGCAGGCAGCGAGCCCGGCCAGCGCACCTCCAAGAGCCGAGGTGATGAGATAGATCCGCTTGGTGTCGACCCCCATCAGCGCCATGATCTGCCGGTCCTGCGAGATGGCGCGGATCGCGGTGCCGGTGAAGGTGCGCGTCATGAACAGGTAGACCGCAACCATGCCGACCAGTGCCGCCACGAAGGACAGCAGCCGTGCGTAGCTGAAATTCATGTCGCCGAAGGCGAGCACCGGTAGGCGGATGCCGAGATTGCGGAAGTCGATGCCGAAGGCGACGGTGGCAAAGCTCTGGAGCACGAACAGCACGCCGCCGGTCGCGAGCAGTTGATTGATCGGCGGCGCCGTGAGCAGCGGCGCGATCACGAGGTAGTGGAGCGCCGCGCCGAGGAGCGCAACCAGCAGGATAGTGAAGGGCGCAGCGATGAAATAGCTGACGCCGTAATACTGCACCATGAAATACATGGCGTACATGCCGATCATCACGAGCTCGGCATAGCAGATCCAGGTCACGTCGATGACGCCGAAGATCAGGTTGAGGCCGAGCGCGAGCAGCGCCAGCACGCCGCCGAGCAGGATGCCGTTGATCACGGCCTCCAGCAGATAAATGTCGAAGACGTCCAGAAATGCCTGCATGCCCCCTCACACCCCGAGATACGCTTCCTTGACCGTGTCGCTCGCCAACATCTCGGCCGAGGTGCCGGAAGCGCGGATCGTGCCCGCCTCGATCAGATAGGCGCGATCGACCACTTTCAGCACCTGCTGCACGTTCTGCTCGACGATCAGCACGGTCAGGCCGCTGGCACGGATCCGCTTCACCAGCTCGAACACCTGCTGCACTACGACTGGCGCGAGGCCCGCCGACGGCTCGTCGAGCAGCAGAAGCTTCGGATTGGACATCATCGCGCGGCCGATCGCGCACATCTGCTGCTCGCCGCCGGACATGGTACCGGCCAGTTGGTGGCGGCGCTCCTTCAGGCGCGGAAACAGCTCGAACACGACGTCGAGCCGCTGGGCATAGTGCGCGCGCGCCTCCCTCATGAACGCGCCCATCTTGAGATTGTCGTCCACCGTGAGCTGCGGAAATAGCCGCCGGTTCTCCGGCACATGCGCAATGCCGAAACTGACGATCTTGTGCGACGGCGTCGCCACGACATCAACACCTTCCATCTTGATCGAGCCGCGCGAGGGCCGGATCAAGCCGGAGATGACGCGCATCAAGGTGGTCTTGCCGGCGCCGTTGGGGCCGATGACGCCGACGGCTTCGCCGGCCTTGACGTCGAGATTGACATCGAACAGCGCCTGGAACGTGCCATAGCCGGCATTGACGCCGCGGAGCTCCAGCATCATTGCCCTCCCGCGCGACGGCGCGCTTCGGCGGCCGCGGCCTGCGTGGTCTCGGCATCAGTCCCGAGATAGACCTCGATCACCCGCGGGTCGCTCGCAACCGCGCTCGGCAAGCCTTCCGAGATCTTCTCGCCGTGATCGAGTACCATGACGCGATCGACCACGCGCATCAAGACGCCCATGATGTGCTCGACCCAGATGATGGTGATGCCGAGCTCGTCGCGGATGTTGCGCAGCATGTCGGCGGCCTGGTCCATCTCGGTCTCGTCGAGGCCGCCGAGGCTTTCGTCCGCCAGCAACAGCTTTGGCGCGGTGGCGAGCGCCTTCGCAAGCTCGAGCTTCTTCAGGCCGGCTGCGCCAAGTCCATCGACACTGGCATGGCGATCAATCGGCAGGCCGACCATCGCCAGCGACCGCTCGGCCGCTTCCTCGGCCTTGACTCGACTGTGGCGGCCCTGGCCGTAGAAGCCGGCGAGCGCGACATTCTCGAAGATGGTCAGTCGACGGAAGGGCCGCGGAATCTGGAAGGTGCGGCCGATGCCGCGGTTGATAATCCGGTGCGGCGCAAGGCCTGCGATCTCATTCCCGGCGAACAAGATCGAACCGGAGGTCGGCGCCAGCGTGCCCGAGAGCATGTTGAAGATCGTGCTCTTGCCCGAGCCGTTGGGTCCGATCAGGCCGAGGATCTCGCCCTGTTCGACCCTGAACGAGACGTTGTTGACGGCTGTGAAGCCGCCAAACCGCTTCACCAGCCCGCTGACTTCCAACACCGAAGCACTCCGCCGCTACTGGTTGCTGTAGGTGGTGCCTTTCGGCAGCGGCAGCACCGCCTCGCGCTGCGCCTGGCTCTTGGGCCACACCACGGAGGACTTGTCGTCGATGTACTGGATCACCACGGGAAACGAGCGTTCGTTCTGCCCGGCCATCGGCGTGCCCTCACCGTAGAACTTCACGCCGAAGCCGAGCATGGTGCCGCCCTCGGGAATGTCGGTGTCGAGCGCCGCCTTGCGCAGCGCGTCGGGATCGACACCGCCATACTTCTTGATCGCTCGCGGCAGCACGTCGCTCATGAATACATACGTGTTGGACGCGCCGATGCCGACATGGGCCGAGCGGATGGCGACGCCCGGCCTGATCTTGTCGAATTCGTCGCCGACCATCTTGATCACGGGCGGGAGCTTCGGATCCATGGTCTTCTGGTTGGCGAGCCAGATCGATATCGGGTCGGTGTTGAAGATGTACGCGGCGTCCGCGCCCATGCCTTCCTTCAGCTTCTCGTAGACGCCATAACCGGCGCCATGCCCCATCAACGCGCCGAACTTCAGGCCCTGCTCGCGGGCCTGGCGCAGCAGCAGCGTAATGTCGGGATTGTAGCCCGTGTGGAAGATCACGTCGGGCTTGGCGCGCTTGAGCTTGGTCACCAGCGCGGAGAGGTCCGGTGCGGTCGCCGAATAGCCCTCCTTCAGCACGATGTTGAAGCCGGCCTTCTTCGCACCGGCCTCGTTGCCCTTGGAGACATCGACCCCATAGGCCCCGTCCTCGTGAATGATGGCGACGCGCAGGTCCTTCGGCTCCTTGCCGAACTTCTCCTTGGCGTTCTGCGCGATGAAATCCATCGTCATCATGCCGAACTGGTCGCCGCTCGCCTGCGGACGGAACACGTATTTGTAACCCTTGTCGTTGAACACGGCCGACGAGATGCAGGTCGTGATCCACATGAACTTCTTGAGCTGCTCGACGCGGGCGGCGACCGGTACGCATTGCGCCGAGGAGAAGAAGCCGAGCACCATGTCGACCTTCTCCTGCTCGAGCAGGCGGACAGATTCGTTGATGGCGATGTCAGGCTTGCTTTGCGCGTCGGCGTAGACCGCCTCGACCTTGTAACCTTCGACCCCGGTCTTGGCGAAATGGTCGAGGATGATCTTTGCGCCGATATAGCCGAGCTCGGAGCCGCCGCCGGCGAGAGGTCCGGTCAAATCGAAGACGACGCCGATCTTGATCTTCTTCTCCTGAGCCTGGGCGGACACCGCCAAGCCCGCCGCGGCAATCGCGACCAACAGCCCACGTACCAAACGGGTAGCCATGCGCAGGCGCATCAGAACCTCCCTGGACGATTGTGCATCGCATTCTTGTTGCTCTTGCTTTTTCGCCCATCACATGGGCTGAGCGAAGCGATGTCAAGCCTCGCGCGTCAGCGAGAGGCGAGCCGCTGCGCTATAAAGGCCGTGACAAATCGCGGCATGGACGGCGTGAGATCGCTCATCCCGCGCACGAGATGAATGGCCGACAGTTCGGGCTCGGCCTCGCGCGCGAGATTGGCTTCGATCCGGGCGCGGGCCACCTCGCCCGGCATGTCCAGGTTGAGGACTTGAATCATCGCAATCACACGACCGGAGACCACGCAGTGCCAGTCCGCCTCCGCCGCGTAGTCGTCGGCGGTCAGCCCCGTCTCCTCTGCGACCTCGCGGACGACGCTGCCGGGAATGTCGAGAGCGCCGTCCCTGATGTCGTCGAGGTCGGGCGTGCCCGAAGGGAAATAGATGCGGCCCGAATTGGCCGTGTGCTGCGCCATCTCGCCCAGGACGAAGGCGCCGTCGGACGTGCGCAGCGCGCCCATGCCAAAACCGTTGAACACGGCCGGATCAGGAAAGCCCCAGTCGCGCCAGGCGAGGAAGCTGGCGAAATCGGTCTCGAAATAGGTCGCGGCGAAATGCCCGTCCGTGAACACGGCGTCGCGCCCGAGCAGCACGCGACCGTTCCAGATCTTCGGCCGCTCGCGCTGCTTCTCGGCAAAATGCGCCGCGATCTCGGCGCGACGCTCCTCGGCGAACGGCCACACGACCGGCCGCACCGCAAGATCAAGCGCCGTGACGCGATGAATGACCGGTGACGTCATGACGCCTGACCACTACGCCTTCGCGTCACTTATTTGGCAGTCCCCGTCGTCTTCTTGGCCTGATCGACGAACTTGTTGGTGAACGTCTTGCTGACGTCGATCTTGGCGCTCGCCACCTCGGGCGAACCGACGCTGAACACCGCAAGCACGGCCTCCGCGCCCTTCGGGTCCATCTTGCCGGTTTCGGAAAACATCGGGATCGTGTTCTTCAGCGCAGCGAGATAGAGATCCTTGTTCTTGCCGACAGTCTCCTCCGGCATCTTCGCCATGATCTCCTCGGGCGAATGCGAATGGATCCAGGCGAGCGTTGCCAGGATCGCATTCGTAAGCGCCTGTGTCTCCTTCTCATGACCGTTGACCCAGGCTGCCGTCGAGTACAACGCGCCGCCCGGATATTCGCCGCCGAACGTCTCGAGCGTGTCCTTCTGGGTGCGGGTGTCGGAAAGAATGCGTAAATCCTTGTGGTTGCCCTGAAGCACGGTGACGGACGGATCGAGCATCACGGCCGCGTCGATCTGGCCCTGCTCCATGGCTGCGACCGCGGTGGCGCCAAGGCCGACGCCGATCACGGCGGTGCCGGCGGGATCGAGGCCGTTCTTCTTGAGCATGTACTTCAGGAAGAAGTCGGTGGAGGAGCCAGGGGCGCTCACGCCGACCTTCTTGCCGGCGAGATCCTTGACCGACTTGATGTCGTTGGTCCGAGAGGGCGCGACCACCAGCACGAGACCGGGATAGCGGTCATAGACCACGAAGGCCTGAAGCTCCTGCTTCTTGGCGGCGAGATTGACGCAATGGTCGAAATAGCCGGAGACGACGTCGGCGCTGCCGCCGAGCACGGCTTTGAGTGCGTCCGACCCGCCCTTGAGGTCGACCAGCTCGACACTGACGCCGGCCTTCTCGTATTCGCCGAGCTGCTTGGCCAGCACGGTGGGCAGGTAGCACAGGCAAGAGCCGCCGCCGACCGCGATGGTCACCTTGCTTTGCGCCGCGGCAAGACCGATGGTGAGCGTCAGCGCGAGCAGCGCGCCGGCGAGCCTGGCAATCGTGTTCTTCATTGGTTTCCTCCGTTCGGCCGGCGGCACCATAGAGCAGCGGGGCTGGCTTGAGAAGCACCGCCTAAGTGGGCTGGCCATCGGCCCTGCGGCGCAATAGCATGCCCAAACAAGAACAATTCTTGATGGGGAGGATCATCCATGAATCGCCTTGCTGCCGGGCTGTCGATCACCGCCGCCTTTGCCGCCGGATGCGGCGCCACCCACCTGCTCCGGCCGGCGCTCGCCGCCGAAAACATCACCGCACAGATCATCCATACCGGCGAGATGGAGGGCGATGCGCTCGGGCCCGCAAACGCTGTCGGCTACCGCTCCAAGATGTTCGCGAGCGCGGACGGTGCCACCGTCTCGACCCAGGTCGGCAACGTGCCCAAGCACATGCATCCCAACACCAACGAGATTCAGTACATCCTGGACGGCACCGGGACGATCTGGCTCGGCGACAAGGAGGTGACGGTGAAGCCCGGCGATCTCGTGATCATCCCGAAGGGCACGCCGCATGGCGGCACCAAGCCGATCAGCGGCCAAGTCAAGGCGATCGCGATCAAGACGCCGCCGCAGGCACCCGACGACACCAAGCTGCTGGATTGAACGTTCGCGATCGGGGCTCGCGCCAACGCGCGGCCCCTTGCGCCCTAGCCGCGACCGTCCGACGCCGTCGGCCGCCAAACCAATAGCCGCCGCTCCACCAGCGTGACGCCAAAGTCGATCAGGATCACGAAGGCCGACAGCACGAACATGCCGGCGAAAACGCCGGCGACGTCGAAGATGCCTTCGGCCTGCTGAATGAGATAGCCGAGCCCGGCCGCCGATCCGAGATACTCGCCGACGACCGCGCCGACCACGGCGAAGCCGACCGACGTATGCAGCGAGGAGAACATCCAGGACAGCGCCGACGGCCAATAGACGTGCTGCATCAATTGGCGCTCGCTCATGCCGAGCATGCGGCCATTGTCCAGTACGGTGCGGCTGACTTCCTTCACGCCCTGATAGACGTTGAAGAAGACGATGAAGAAGACCAGCGTCACACCGAGCGCGACCTTGGACCAGATACCGAGGCCGAGCCACAGCGCGAAGATCGGCGCCAGCACGACGCGCGGCAGCGCGTTGACCATCTTGACGTAAGGGTCGAACACGGCTGCGACCAGTGGCTGGCGCGCAAACCAGAAGCCGACCAGCACGCCCCCGGTCGAGCCGATCACGAAAGCCAGGATCGATTCCGCAAGCGTGATTCCGAGATGTTTCCAGATCACGCCGGACGCGAACCACTTCACGATCTGGCTGAACACGTCGAACGGATTGGAGAAGAAGAACGGCGGCAGCAGGATCTTGCCGAAGACGGGGACGGTCGATAGCACTTGCCACAGCACAATGCAGACGACCGCGACCAGGACTTGCAGCGCAAGCAGCATCGGGCGCGACATCAGACCGCCTCCGCCGCCTGCGTGGATTGCATATAACCCTTCATCACCTCGTCCTTGAGCACGCCCCAGATCTCGCGATGCAGTGAATGAAACTCCTTATCGAGCCGTACCTCAAAAATGTCGCGCGGGCGCGGCAAGCGCACGCGCCAGTCACCGATGATGCGCGAGGACGGCCCCGCCGACATGATCACGACGCGATCGGCGAGTGCGATCGCCTCTTCGAGATCGTGGGTGACGAACAGCACAGCCTTGCGGTCGGCATTCCAGAGATCGAGCAGCAGATTGCCCATGACCTGGCGCGTCTGCGCATCGAGCGGCCCGAACGGCTCGTCCATCAGCAGGATTTTTGGATCGCGGATCAGCACCTGCGCCAGCGCCACGCGCTTGCGCTGGCCGCCCGAGAGCATGTGTGGATAGCGGCCTGCGAACGCACCGAGGCCGACGGAGGTCAGCCATTGCTGCGCCCGCGGCAGCGCTTCGGAGCGCGGCGTGCCCTTGATCTCGAGCCCGATCGCGACATTGTCGAGCGCGGTCTTCCACGGGAACAGTGCATCGGATTGGAACAGGTAGCCGGCATCCCGGTTCAGCCCCGCGAGCGGCTGGTCGAATATCCTGACGCTGCCGGCTGCCGGCTTGAGCAGCCCGGCGGCGACGTTGAGCAGCGTGGATTTCCCGCAGCCGGTCGGGCCGACAATGGCGACGAACTCGCCCTGCGCCACCGTGAGATGGGCTTTCTCCACCGCCGTATAGACCCGTCCGTCCCGGAGGTGGAACGCGACCTTGGCATCTTCCAGCGCCACTGCCGTGGGCGTCGTCATGTGCTTCCTCCAAACCTGGACCGATGCCTTAGCCGCTCGCGCGACCAAGTTCAATCAAGGCGCCAAGCGTGCTACGCATGGAGCTCTTATCCCCTTCACCCTCCCGCTGCAGGGGAAGGTAAGAGCGAGCTTACCCGCGATGCCCTCCAAGCTGGCGATCAGCTATGCACGTGTCACCAAGAGCTTCGGCCCGCTCAAAGCCGTCGACGACGTGTCGCTCGATATCGCCGAGGGCGAGTTTCTGGCCATCGTGGGTGGCTCGGGCTCCGGCAAGACCACCCTGCTGCGGCTCGCCAACCGGTTGATCGAGGCGGACAGCGGCACGATCACGGTGGAGAACGAGGACGTGCAGAATGTCGATCCGGTCGCGCTGCGGCGGCGGATCGGCTACGTGTTCCAGGCCGGTGGGCTGTTTCCGCATTTGAGCGTTGCCGACAATATCGGTGTCACGCCAAAGCTGCTGGGCGTCTCGGCTGCCGATATTGCCGTGCGCGTCGACGAGCTGCTGGAGCTCGTGCAGCTCGACCGCGCCGCGCATCGCGACCGGCTGCCGGAGGCGCTCTCCGGCGGCCAGCGCCAGCGCGTCGGCGTGGCGCGGGCGCTCGCGGCAAAACCTCGGATCGTGCTGATGGACGAGCCGTTCGGCGCGCTCGATCCCCTCACCCGCGATGCGCTCGGCGAGGATTTTCGCGACCTGCACCGCAAGCTCGGCCTGACCTCTGTCATGATTACGCATGACATGACGGAGGCCATTCTGCTCGCCGACCGCATTGCGGTGATGCGCGCTGGAAAGCTGCTCGCACAGGGCACGCCGGCAGAGCTGTCGAAAAGCGGCGACGCCTACGTGCTGGAATTGTTGCGCACGCCGCGGCGCCAGGTCGAGCGATTGAATGCGCGGCTGCCAACGAGCGGTGCGGCATGAGCCTCTTCACCGATCCGCGCTGGGGCGAGGCGCTGTCGCATTTGCCCGACTATCTCGGCAACCATGTGCGGGTGAGTCTCGCCGCGCTTGCGCTGGGCCTGATTGCGAGCCTGCCGTTGGCACTCCTCACACGCAACCACCCGGCGCCCCGGGGCATCCTGCTTGCGCTTGCCAGCATCGTGCAGACAGTCCCTGGACTTGCGCTTCTTGCGCTGTTCTATCCGCTCCTGCTGCTGCTGGCCTCCGTTACGCTCGCCTGGTTCGGCTTTTCCTTTTCCGCTTTCGGCTTCCTGCCGGCCGTGCTGGCGCTCGCGCTCTATTCGATGCTGCCGGTGCTGCGCAACGGCATCACCGGCCTCAACGGCATCGATCCCGCGTTGATCGAAGCCGCCAAAGGTGTCGGCATGACCGCGCGACAATCGCTGGTGATGGTCGAGCTGCCGCTGGCGCTGCCGGTGATGATGGCGGGGATCCGCACCGCCGCGGTATGGGTGATCGGCACCGCGACGCTATCGACACCGATCGGCCAGACCAGCCTCGGTAACTACATCTTCGCAGGGCTTCAGACCCAGAACTGGGTGTTCGTGCTGTTCGGCTGCCTGGCCTCGGCCCTGCTCGCGCTTGCCGTCGACCAACTGCTCGGCCTGCTCGAGACCGGCCTGCGCCAGCGCAGCCGCATGCGCACCGGGCTCGGCGCGATCGGGATCGCGGCACTGGTCGCCGCAACGCTGGTGCCGACGATGGGGCGTTCGTCCCAGAGCTACGTCATCGGCGCCAAGACTTTCACCGAGCAATATGTGTTGTCGGCCCTGCTCAGGGACCGCCTCCAGGCGGCTGACCTGTCGGCGACGGCGCGATCCGGCCTCGGCTCCAGCGTGATCTTCGAGGCACTGAAGGCCGGCGACATTGATCTCTATGTCGATTATTCCGGTACACTCTGGGCCAATCAGTTGCATCGCACCGACATTAAGCCGCGCGCGGAATTGCTCGCAGAGCTGAAGACAGCCCTCGCGAAAGAGAACATCACCTTGCTCGGCGAGCTCGGCTTCGAGAATGCGTATGCGCTGGTGATGCCGCGCAAGCGCGCCGAGGCGCTTGGCATCCGCAGCATCGCCGATCTCGCCGCGCACGCATCGACCATGTCGATCGCCGGCGACTACGAGTTCTTCTCGCGCCCCGAATGGGCCGCGCTGCAAAAGGCCTATGGGCTTTCGTTCCGCACCCAACGCCAGATGCAGCCGGACTTCATGTACGCGGCGGTCGCGAGCGGCGAGGTCGACGTGATCGCCGGCTACACCAGCGACGGCCTGATCGCGAAATACGATCTCGTCGCGCTCGATGATCCCAGGCACGCCATCCCGCCTTACGATGCGATCCTGCTGCTCGCGCCCATGCGAGCCGGTGACGAGCGGTTGCAGGCTGCGCTGAGGCCGCTGCTCGGCAGGATCGACATCGCGACGATGCGCGAAGCCAATCTGCGCGCGAGCGGCAACGATGCGAATTCATCGCCCGACGCAGTGGCGAAGTGGCTGTGGGAGAAGGTGAGCAATAGGTAGGCTGGCGCGACTGGTTCAGCGTCGTCATGGCTTTCGCCCATGGGCCTTCGCCAGGACGACGTTGGAGGGGCATGTGTGCTCCACCGGCGCTCTCCTCGCAAAGAGCTGAAAGACACTACAGCCCCCGGATCATCCCCGCGTTGATCAGCAGCCGGTTCAGCCGCCGCGCCTCGGCGCCATCCCTGCAGCCATAGAAGATGCCCTTGCAGCGGAGCATGATCTCCTTCTGCTCGGCGAAGGACGGATCGAGCGGGATGCCGGCGGCTTCCTGGATCACTAGCGGCAGATAGGGACCGTCGATCGTGTCCATCACGGCATCGCTCTTCACCGGCTCGAAATTGACGGCGTCGATCGCATAATAGGTTGCGTAGAGACGCGGATCGTAAGCGTCGAGCTTCTTGCCGAGGGCGCCCTCGTCGAGGCCGGGCTCAAGCAGGTTCGGCGCGAATTCCGGCTGGTGATCGCCGTAGCGCACGATCAGGAAAGGCTCGCCGGGAAAGTTCTTCTTCAGACCGGCGACGAAAGCTTTGTACTGCTCGGCGCTCATCACCTGGCGGCGCAGATATTCGTCGATGGACGGCAAGTTGCCCGGCGCGCGCCAGTTCGGCAGCAGATCAGGACGGAAGCGCGTCTCCCAGGGGAAATGATTGGCGCCGAGATAGATGAAGGTGAACAGCGGCTTGTTCGGCGGTTGTTGCCCCATCAGCTGAAGCGCCTTGTCGTAGAAGAAGGAGTCCGGCTCGACGTCCTTGGCGCCCAGATCCTCCGAATCGAGGAAACGTTCGATGCCGGTCGTCATCTGGAAGCTGCGCGCGCCCATGAAGCCGCCATGGGCGGGGTAAAGCGACAGGGTGTCGTAGCCGCAACGGCGCAGTGCCAATGGCAGGCCGCGTTCGACGCGGTTCGAGGCGATGCGCGTCACGAAATAGGCGAAGCGGCCGAACGAACGCGACGAGAGCCCCGCAAGCACGTTGTATTCGGTGAACCAGCTCGGCCCGCCATTGCTCTCGGCCAGGAACGTGCGCTGCTTGCCGTCCCAAGACGTGAAATGGTCGCCGTAACGCGGCGGCACCTTGATGCCCTGCGCGGCGCGGATGTCGAAGCTCGATTCATCATGGATCATGATGATATTAGGGCGGCGGCCCGCAGGATGGCAGGCGTCCACCAGCGGCACGTTGAGCCGCTCGTTGGTTGAGGCTGCGGATTCCATGAAACCGTACTGCACGAAGTCGGCGACCGCGGTGACGCCGGAGCGGAAGAATTTCGAGAGATAGCCGTCGTCGTAATAGCCGCGCCAGGCCTGGTCAGGATGATAAAGCGAATAGCCGACCAATGCGGCAACGCAGGCGAGCTTGCAGGCGAGCGCCGGCAGCCGGCGGATCCGGAACGGATCAAGCCACCACAGCGCATACATCAGCGGCAACGTGACGAGGCCGGCCAGGATCACCGACCAGCGCAGATTCGGGAAGATCGTGAACAGGAACGCAACGCTGTCGCGGTCGATCATCATCAGATCGATGAAGTTGACTGTCATCTGCACGACTTCGTGCTTGAGGCGCGACAGCAGCACCAGCACGACGACCATGGTCAGGGACAGCGCGCCCGACAGCGCCGGGCGCCGCAGCAGCGTGATCCAGAAGAAGTTGAGGATGCCCCAGGCCAGGGCGAAGGAGAGGCGCGAGCCGAAATCGGTCTCGGTCTCGTACATCAGCGCCAGCGCTGCGAAATGTGGCGCCGTGACCGCGAGCAGCCGCCAGATGCCGAGCGCGGCGACGCTCGCAAGCACGGCGGTGGTGGCAGAAGGACCTGGATTGGGCGCGGACGCCATCGACGACACGCAACTTTTGGTCCGGCGCGGTGATGCCAAGCCGCTTGGCCGGCATCGAGACAGCTGGCGGCGCCCGGCGCAGCCGGAAGCCTGCGCCGTGTCATAAAACTGTAACGGAACGGTCAACGTCAGGCAACGCGTCCGGCGATCCGACATCGCTTATTGTTGGCGAAAGACGGGTTGGGCCGCAGCCGGCAGGCAGCTGCTCAACGTCAGGGTTGGGCGATCCCCGCGATGAACAGGTCGATCACCCCCTCCGCCATCCGCTCGATCTGGCCGTCCTCGATGCCCCAGCGCGGAAAGTGGCCATCGAGATTCATCCGGGCAAAACCGTAGACCAACGCGCGACTGGCGATCTGGATGCGCTTCAGATCCGCCGACCTCAGCAGGCCCTGCTCGGCCGCATCAGTCAGCATCCGTTCCGACAGCGCGATCAGCTCGGTATTGTCGCGGGTCAGGTCCGCCGAGCTGCCATGGGCGAAGTAGCGCCCGGTGGAGATGATCTCGAAATGAGCCGGATTGCGCATGGCCCAGCGCAAGTAAGCGAGTCCAAAGGCGCGAAAACGCTCCAGTGGACCCTTGGGCGGCTCCTCGCCCAGCGCCGCCTCGATCTCAGCGCGGAAACGCCGCTGCGCCTCCTCGGCCACCGCCGCCATCAAGGCATCGCGGTTCGGAAAGTGCCGGAACGGCGCGCCCGGCGACACCGCGGCCCGGCGCGCCGCCTCGCGGACGGAGACCTCCGCACCTTCGGCCGCCAATTGCAGCGCAGCGTCAATCAGCACACGGCGAAGGTCGCCGTGGTGATACGGCCGGGCTTCGGGTGTTCGGCGGGCACGCGGTTTGGACGTCTGACGGGCGGGCATAGCGTCTTCTAGCATCACCCGAACGTGAATGTAAGCAGCGATTACACTATTGACGATTTTGTTGCTCTATATGTAATCATTGATTACATCCTTGAGGAGATCGCCATGTCACAACGTCAAAGCTGGCTCGAAGGCTGGCGGCAGCTTGCCGTCCTAACGCTCAGTCTGATCGCCCTGAGCCTGTGGATCGCCTCGATGCGGCTGTTCGAGGTTGAGGGCGTTCGTATGGTGATCCGCTTCACGGCGCGAAGTTCGCTGCTGCTGTTCTGCCTCGCCTTCAGTGCCGCGGCGCTGGCGCGGCTCTCGCCCAATGCCTGGACGCGCTGGCAGCACCGTAACCGCCGCTATCTCGGCTTGAGCTTCGCGGCCTCCCACGCCATCCACGCGGCGGCGATCGTCGCGTTCGCCAGGATGGATCCGGCCGGCTTTGCCCAGGCGACCTCCGCCGCCTCCTACATCTTTGGCGGCATCGGCTATGGCTTCATCATCGCGATGAGTGCGACCTCGTTCGACCGCACCGCCGCGCTGCTCGGATTGCGCACCTGGCGCATACTGCACGTTGCGGGCGGCTACTATCTCTGGTTCCAGTTCATGGTGTCGTTCGGCAAGCGCGTGCCGGCCATGCCGCTCTACGCCGCATTCCTCGTTCCGCTGCTGATCGTGCTGACGTTGCGCATGATAGCGATGGCCCGCCACCCGCGCAGGCAAACCGTCGCCGCGGGCTGAAAACGCCCAAACTCACTGCGGCAGCAATCCGAGCCGCTTGGCGATGATGCGGTCGAGCGTCCGTTTCGGTAGCACGGCCGCAATCAGGTGGCGGAGCGGGTCCGGCGTGATCTGGTAGCGCACCTTCGGGCTTGGCGCCGTCAGCGCCTCGAACACGATCTCGGCGATCCGCTCGGCGGGCAGGCCCTTGGCGCCGATGTCCATCATGAACGCCATCACCTTGTTCAGCGCCGGCAGATAGGGCGAGTTCTGGTAGACGGAAAGGTCGATCTCTTCGGCCTTGCTCCAGATCGGCGTCTTCACCGCGCCGGGGGCGACGATGATGACGTCGATGCCGAACAGCATCAGCTCGCGGCGCAGGCTCTCCGACAGGCCCTCGATGGCGTGCTTGGAGGTGCTGTAAGGCGCCGACAGCGGATTGCCGCTCTTGCCAGCGACCGAGCTGATCATCACGATCCGGCCCTTCGGCCCCTTCAGCAAGGGGTCTGCGCCGAGCAGCGGCCCGAACGCCTGCGTCGCGATGACAGGGCCAATGACGTTGACGTCCATCTGGCGGCGGAAATCATCGGCCGACAATTCGAGCACGGGACCGGCAACCGCGATGCCGGCATTGTTGACGAGACCGGCCAGCGTCTCGCCGCCCAACGCTCCGCGAACTTTTCGCCCGGCGGCGAGGACTGCTGCCTCGTCGGTGACGTCGAACAGCAGCGGGGCAAAGTTCGCACCGAACTCGCCTTGCAGCCGGTCGGCGTCGGCCTGCTTGCGGACACTGCCGAACACGCGATAGCCGCGCCCGATCAGGAATTTCGCAACGGCCCAGCCGATGCCCGTAGACGCCCCGGTAACGACGACAGATCGCATGGTCTTTCCACCTCGGGTTGCCGTGATCATGCAGGAGGAAGGTGCCTGTGTGCAAATGGCGCCCAGCGCGCAAGTCCGCGCAGCAGGTGTCGGTTGTTAAGATGAAGCGGCGCGCGAACGTTGCGACATGAGGTCGAAGGCACCTTGAAAAGGCGGATGAAGAGCCGAATCTTTCACTCTGACGACGCAGCCCTTTTCACGATCAGGGAGTTCTAGAAATTTTTGAAAAGGGACGCGAGATCAAGAATGTGGTTTAAGCGTCAGTTCTTGGCGTTCAAGCAGCGCATCAACTCGCGAAGAATTTGAATGAAGCAACTATGCTTCGCGCGAGAAGGAAGAGAAAGATCGCGTTTGCGATCTCGCTCGAACATAGTCGCGAAGGCTTAAAGATTTGTTTGGCGAGCGAAGCTTTCGCTCGCGTGTCCCGGACAAGGCGCAGCGCATAAGCAATGCGTCGCGGAGCCGGGATCCAGAGGCCGCTTGGCCCCGGATCAGCAGGGCATCACCAAGGTGCTGCGCTGCGTCCGGGGCACAACGGCTTAGTTCTTGCTCTTGTCGACCAGCGCACCCTTCTTGATCCAGGGCATCATGTCGCGCAGTTTCGCGCCGACCTCTTCGATCGGGTGTGCGGCGAGCTTGGCGCGGGTCGCCTTGAAGGAGGTCTGGTTGACCTTGTTCTCGAGCATCCAGTCGCGCGCGAACTTGCCGCCCTGGATGTCGGCGAGAACCTTCCGCATCTCCTTCTTGGTCTCGTCGGTAATGATGCGCGGACCGGTGACATACTCCCCGTACTCGGCGGTGTTGGAGATCGAGTAGTTCATGTTGGCGATGCCGCCTTCATAGATCAGGTCGACGATCAGCTTCACTTCGTGCAGGCACTCGAAATAGGCCATCTCCGGGGCGTAGCCGGCTTCGACCAGGGTCTCGTAGCCGCCCTTGATCAACTCGACCAGGCCGCCGCAGAGCACCACCTGCTCGCCGAACAGGTCGGTCTCGCACTCTTCCTTGAAGGTGGTCTCGATGATGCCGGCGCGGCCGCCGCCGATCGCGGAGGCATAGGACAGGCCGAGGTCATGGGCGTTGCCCGAGACGTCCTTGGCGATCGCAATCAGGCAGGGCACGCCGCCGCCGCGCTGGTACTCCGAGCGCACGGTGTGGCCGGGGCCCTTCGGCGCGATCATCAGCACGTCGAGGTCGGCGCGCGGATCGAGCAAATTGAAGTGGACGTTGAGGCCGTGCGCGAACACGAGGGCGGCGCCCTTCTTCATGTTGTCGTGCAGGTGCTCGCGATAGATGTCGCCCTGAAGCTCGTCCGGGGTCAGCATCATGACGAGGTCGGCCCATTTGGCGGCTTCGGCGACTTCCATCACCTTGAAGCCGGCGTTCTCCGCCTTCTTGGCCGAGGCCGACCCTTTGCGCAGCGCAATCGCTACCTCCTTGACGCCGGAGTCCTTCAGGTTCAGCGCATGGGCGTGGCCCTGGCTGCCATAGCCGACGATGGCGACCTTCTTGCCCTTGATCAGGTTCAGGTCGGCGTCGCGATCGTAATAAACACGCATAGTTCGTTTCCTCGTTCGGGGCCGGAAATCGGCCGATGGTCAGATATTTCGAAGGTGAATTGACGGATTTCGGGGGCTGTCTAGAGCATTTTAGGGCCGCTGGGAAACCCGTTTCTGCATGGAAATCTGCGGCATCATGCATCCATGAAGACGGGGTAGAGGGAAGCGAGCAGCAGGACGGCCATCAGCACATTGAAGGCACGGACCAGCCGCTCTGAGGTCAGGACCGGCCGCAATGCGGAGCCGAACAGAGCCCAGACCACGGTCGAGACCGTGCCTACGAGCAGGCTGATCAGGGTCTGGATTGCGATGTTGAGCGGGAATTGGGCGATCGCCGCGTAGGCGGTAATGGTGCCGATCACGATCACCCAGCCTTTGGCGTTGATCCATTGGAACATCGCCGCGCCCCAGAAGGTCATCGGGCCGCGGGCGGCGCCGTCGCCCGGCTTGGTCGGCCCGGACATGGCGATCGCGGCGGCGAGATAGATCAGGTAGGCGGCACCGGCATATTTCAAGATGGTCTGAAGGACCGGATAGGCCAGGAACACGGAGCCGAGCCCGAGGCCGACCGCGGCGACCATGAAGGCGAAGCCGATGACGATCCCGACGATGTGGGGGATGGTGCGCCGGAAGCCGTAGGTCAGGCCCGAGGACAGCAGCATGATGTTGTTCGGCCCAGGCGTGAAGTACATCACGACCATGAAGGTGAGGAAGGCATAGAACAGCGACTGGGACATGTTCGCCTCACGCGACTTTCGGCAGCGGCTCTTTGGGCGATGCCTTGGGCCGCTGCGCCAGCACCATCACCGCGATACCGCCGATCACGGTCAGCATGCCGGCGAGGCGCAGGGGTCCGAACCGCTCGCCGAACACGATGCTGGAGGCGGCCGATCCCACGAACGGCACCAGCAGCGCGAACGGCACCACCTGCGCCGCCGGATAATCGCGCAGCAATCGTCCCCACAGCCAGTAGGCGATGCTGGTGGAGACGGCGCCGATCACCAGCAGGCAGATCAGGCCTGTCAGAGACATGTGGATCAGCGACTGCCAGGTCGGCGTTGGCCCGTTGACGACCAGCGCGAGCGCGAACAGCGGCACCGCGGCAGTAAGGCACAGCCAGGCGAACAGGTCGAACATCGGCGCACCACGGGCGCCCCGCAGCAGCAGATTGCCGACCGCAAAGCAGACCGGCGCGATCATCAGCACCCCGAAGGCGCCGACGCTGAAATCGTAGCCGACGGTCCCGCAGATCATCAAAAGGCCGGCTGCTGCGATGACGATGCCGAGCGTCTGCATCGGCGTCGGGCGTTCGCCGAATGCGACAGCGGCGAAGCCGATCGTGAACAGCGCCTGGCTCTGCACGACCACGCTGGCCAGGCCGACCGGCACGCCGTGGGCGATGCCATAGGCCTGGCTCAGGAACTGGCCGAGGAACAGCGTGACGCTGATCGCGATCAGGAGCGGCCAGGCGACCTTCGGCTTGGGAATGAAAAGGCACGGTACTGCAGCAATGGTGAAGCGCATTGCCGTCATCAGCTCCGGCGAGAACTCGTCGAGCGCGATCCGGCTCGCCACGAAGGCAAGCCCCCAGATGATCGCCACCAGGACGGCGATGAGGATGTCGGCCGGCTTCATTGTTGTTCCCGGTCCTGCCCTGTCGTGCAGTCCCTGTTATTGTTCTGATCTAGCCTTGCTCGCCGGCTTTCGGTTTCCGCAGCAGATAGGTGCCGTGCATCGGGGCGTGATAGTCGGCCGAGACCAGCCTGAAGCCGACGTCGGTCAGCATCCGTTCCATCACCCAGCCGAAGGTGGAATATTCGTCGCGCATGTGCGCGACGACACCTTCACGCGAAAAGTCGTGGTTCTTGATCTGGAAGTCGGCCCATTGCTCGACGTCGCGCTCAATGGCGTCCGGCATTGAAGTGTAGACGATGTCGCGCAGGTAGAAGCTCGCGCCCGGCTTCAGCGCGCGATAGATCCGCGACATCGCCACCGCCTTCCAGAAGTCCGGCAGATGGTGCAGCGTGAACTCGCTGACGATCAAATCGTAGGATTCCGGATGGTAGGAGAAGCTCAGCAGGCCGGCCGATTGGGTGCGGACCGGCGCCTTGCGGTCACGTGCATAGATCTCGGCGAGCGCCAGCATCGCGGGCGAGATGTCGATAGCATCGACCTCGGCGCCCATTAGCGCCGCTTCGGTGGCCAGCACGCCGTTACCGCAGCCGATATCGGCGATGCGCCAGCCGCGCTGGACCCCGAGCATTTTCAGCGCGGCGCGCGCCCGCAGGTCGGCATCGTCATGGCTGTCATAGATCGACGCCACTGCGGGCTCGATCCCCATCCGGTTCCGCTCATTATAGTACCAGTCGCGCGCCAGCATGGTTCACATCCCTTCAGGCCCGCGACCAATCGCGGCAACGCCGGTGCGCGACACCTCGACGAGGCCGAGCGGGCGCATCAGGTCGATATACTGATTGATCTTGTCCGTATTGCCTGTGATCTCGAACACGAAGCTCTCGGTGGTGGCGTCGATCACGCGGGCGCGGAACGCATCCGCAAGCCTCAGCGCCTCGACCCGGTGCTCGCCCTGCCCGCGCACCTTCACCATCGCGAGCTCCCGCTCGATCGAGCGCTTGGTCTGCGTCATGTCGACGACGCGATAGACCGGAATCATGCGATCGAGCTGGTGCTTGATCTGCTCGATCACCATTGGCGTGCCCGTCGTGACGATGGTGATGCGCGAGAGGTGCTTCTGGCTCTCGGTCTCCGAGACCGTGAGGCTCTCGATGTTGTAGCCGCGGCCCGAGAACAGACCGATGACGCGCGCAAGCACGCCGGGCTCGTTCTGCACGAGCACGGCGAGCGTGTGCGTCTCGTTGGGATCGTGACGGTCCTCGATGAAGTAGGCGGATGCCGGCTGGTTCATTGTCGTCCCCTCAAATCCTTTTCGTCATGTCCGCGAAGGCGGGCCGCCAGTAATTGCCACGGCCTGAGATCCCTACACAGGGAGCGGCGTACTGGATCGGCCGGTCGAGCCGGGCGATGGCAGCGGAGCTTGTGACCATTGCGCTCACACCAGCGCCTTGCCGCCGGCGAATGCCTTTGCGGTGGCCGCGTCGTTGGCCTGCTCCGGCAACAGCATTTCGTTGTGCGCCTTGCCGGAGGGGATCATCGGGAAGCAGTTTTCGAGCGCAGCGACGCGGCAGTCGAACAGCACCGGGCGCTTGACCGCGATCATCTCGTTGATGGCGCCCTCGAGATCGCCAGGCTTGTGCACCTGGAGGCCAATGCCGCCATAGGCTTCGGCGAGCTTGACGAAATCCGGCAGCGCCTCCGAGTAGGAATGCGACAGGCGGTTGCCATGCAGCAGCTGCTGCCACTGCCGCACCATGCCCATGTACTGGTTGTTCAGGATGAAGATCTTGATCGGCAGCTCGTACTGCACGGCCGTCGACATCTCCTGCATCGTCATCTGCACCGAGGCATCGCCCGCGATGTCGATGACGAGGCTGTCCGGGTGGGCAACCTGCACGCCGATCGCGGCCGGCAGGCCGTAGCCCATGGTGCCGAGGCCGCCCGACGTCATCCAGCGATGCGGCTCCTCGAAGCCGTAGAACTGGGCGGCCCACATCTGGTGCTGGCCGACCTCGGTCGTGATGTAGGTATCCTTGCCGCGCGTCGCTTCGAACAGGCTCTGGATCGCATGCTGCGGCAGGATGACGTCGTTGCTCTTCTTGTAATACAGCGAATTACGGGCACGCCACTGCGCGATCTGCTGCCACCACGATTTGATGTCGGGCTTCTTCGCCTCTGCCTTGAACACCTGGAGGATGTCGCCGAGGATGTTGCCGCAATCGCCGATGATCGGCACGTCAACCCGGATGTTCTTGTTGATCGAGGATGGGTCGATGTCGATATGGATCTTCTTCGAGCCCGGCGAGAACGCATCGACGCGACCGGTGATGCGGTCGTCGAAGCGCGCGCCGACGCACAGCATGACGTCGCAATCATGCATGGTCATGTTAGCTTCATAAGTGCCGTGCATGCCGAGCATGCCGAGCCAGTTCTTGCCCGAAGCTGGATAGGCGCCGAGGCCCATCAGCGTGGAGGTGATCGGGAAACCAGTGACCTCGACCAGCTCGCGCAAGAGCTTGGTCGCCTCGGGACCGGAATTGATGACGCCACCGCCGCTGTAGATCACCGGACGCTTGGCGTTGGCGAGCAGCGCCACCGCCTTGCGGATCTGCGTGGCATCGCCCTTCACGCGCGGCGCATAGGAGCGGTGCACGTCGGACTTGCGCGGCGGATGATAGGTACCGGTCGCGAACTGCACGTCCTTGGGAACGTCGACCAGCACCGGACCCGGACGGCCGGAGGTCGCGACGTAGAAAGCCTCGTGCAGCACCTTGGCGAGATCGTTGACGTCGCGCACCAGCCAGTTGTGCTTGGTGCAGGGGCGCGTGATGCCGACGGTGTCGCATTCCTGGAAGGCGTCGTTGCCAATCAGATGCGTCGGCACCTGGCCGGAGATGCACACCAGCGGGATCGAATCCATCAGCGCGTCGGTCAGCGGCGTCACCATGTTCGTGGCGCCGGGACCGGAGGTCACCAGCGCGACGCCCGGCTTGCCGGTCGAGCGCGCATAGCCCTCGGCGGCATGGCCGGCGCCCTGCTCGTGGCGGACCAGGATGTGCTGGACCTCGCTCTGCTGGAAGATCTCGTCATAGATGGGAAGCACCGCGCCGCCGGGATAGCCAAAAATGTCGGTCACGCCATGATCGATGAGCGCGCGGACGATCATCGCGGCGCCGGTCATCTGGTTCGGATCGTGGCTCTTCTCGCTCATTGGCTTGCTCCGGATGCGCTGTTGTCAGCGGCTTCGTTCGTGTCGGGTTCGGGAAATAAAAAAGGCCCCGAAGAGGGCCCACGCACACCGCCTGTCTTGTGGATGGCAGCTAGCCACCCCCGGCGGTGTGCCTGGGTACGACGGCGATAAGGAGTTTGGTAATAATGTTACGCATGGCAGGCGCTCGGCTTCCCAAAGGTTGCGCGAAACATAGCGGCCAAAGCCCGGATGTCAAGGCAATGTGGCCGTTCCCGCGCGATTTTGGCAGTGTAGCGGTGTTCCCCGGGTTCGGCGAGCGGTAAATTCGGGAACCGGGTACAAAAGCTCGTCAGTTCGCATCCCGTGTCGCGTCCACGATCGCGGCGAGCCATCCCCTCGCCTCCTCCGGCTTCACCCATTCGAACTCAGGCAATTGATGCCGGAACCAGGTGAACTGGCGCTTGGCGTAGTGGCGGGTGTCGGCGCGGCCGATTGTGGCAGCTTCTTCCAGGCTGAGCTCGCCGCGCAGATGCCGGATCAGCGCCGGCACGCCGTGGGCCTTCGTGGCCGGCAACAGCGGATCGAGGTGTCTGGCGGCAAGCCGCTCGACCTCCCTGAGCGCGCCGGCGCTCAACATGGCATCGAAGCGCGCATCGATGCGGGCATAGAGTTCGTCGCGCGCGGGGGCGAGAAACACCGCGCGAAAATTGTCCTTCGGCAGCAACGGCGGCTGGCCTTCGCCGTGCCAGTCGAGCAGCGAACGGCCGGTCGCTTCGACTACTTCCAGCGCGCGCGCGATCCGGGTGCGGTCGCGCAGATTCAATCGTTCGGCCGCACGCGGATCGCGGTGCGCGAGTTCCGCGTGTAGCGCTTCGACGCCGTTCTGCTGCAGCCGCGCGCGCACATCCTCGCGCACCTCGGCAGGAATTGGCGGCACTACGGAGAGGCCCGCCGTCAGTGCCTTGAAATAGAGCCCGGTGCCGCCGACGAAGATCGGCAGGCGGCGTTCGGCCATCGCCGCTTCGAGCGCCTTCGCCGCGTCGCTCACCCAGGCACCGGCCGAGAAATTCACGGCCGCATCGACATGGCCATAGAGACGATGCGGCACGAGCGCCTCATCAGCCCCTGTCGGCCGTGCCGTGATGATGCGCAGATCGCGGTAAACCTGCATGGAATCGGCGTTGATGATGATGCCGCCGGTGGCGAGCGCAAGCTCGAGCGCCAGCGCCGACTTGCCGCTGGCGGTCGGGCCTGCGATAAGCACGGCCTTGCCAACACGCCTTCCGCTGACTTGCCCCTCGCTCACGAAAACCTCAAATGTCCCTCGTCGCCACGCTGATCTGCAATCCCGACAATCCTGCGCTCGACTCTACCATCGTCGACGGCGCCCGCGCTGTGCTGCCACAAGCAGCTCCCGCGCACTGGTTGTTCGAAGGGGTTGCGGTCGACATTCCCTTCGGCGCCGAAAGTAACCTCGAAGGCGACCGCCACGCCATCGAACAGCGGCTCCGCGAGCTTCGCGGCGACCTGCCCATCGACATCGTCGTGCAGCCAGTCGGCTTCCGGCGCAAGAAGCTTTTTCTCGCCGACATGGATTCCACCATGATCGGCCAGGAATGCATCGACGAACTCGCCGACTTGGTCGGGGTGAAGGCGCATGTGGCCGCCATCACCGAACGCGCGATGCGCGGCGAGATCGAGTTCGAGCCGGCGCTGCGCGAGCGCGTTGCGCTGCTCAAGGATCTGCCCGCCAGCGCGGTCGACGAAGTACTGGCCAAACGCATCACGCTGACCCCCGGCGGCCGTGAGCTGGTCGCGACCATGCGCGCGCACGGCGCCTACACCTGCCTCGTCTCGGGCGGCTTCACGCTGTTCACGAACGCGGTCGCCGCCAAGATCGGCTTCCAGGAAAACCGCGCCAACGAACTCGTCGTGCGCGACGGCAAGTTCACCGGCGAGGTGAAGGAACCGATCCTGGGCCGCGCCGCGAAACTCGCGACACTGTTGGATCTGATGGAATCGTTTGATCTCGACGACCTCGAGTCGATCGTGGTCGGTGACGGCGCCAATGACCTTGGGATGATCCAGGCGGCGGGGCTCGGTGTGGCGTATCACGCCAAGCCGGCGGTGGCCGCGGCCGCGGCAGCGCGGATTGATCACGGCGATCTCACCGCGCTGCTGTATGCGCAAGGGTATCGGCGCGAGGAGTTCGTGGAGGGGTAACGTTCTCTGCGTCATTCCGGGTGATGCGAAGCATCGAACCCGGAATGACAATGAATGGTAGGACGACCAGCCCTTCCTATTGCACGCTCAACGCCACGAAGCGCAGCTCGCCGTCGGCATTGGAGACGAGCAGCAGCACCGACTTCTTGCCGTCCTTCTTGAGCTGATCGACCCGCTTCTGGATGTCGGCGCCGCTCGACACCGCCTCCTGCGCCACCTCGACGATGACGTCACCGGCGGAGAGCCGCTTCTCGGCGGCGTCGGAATTGGCCTCGACATTGGTGACGACCACGCCCTTGACGGTGTCCTTGATCTTGTAGCGCGTGCGTAGATCCTTGCTCAGCGTTGCCAGATCGAGACCGAGCGCCTTCTGCGTCACCGGCTTCTCGGGTGCGGGCTCGTCGGTTTTCACCGCGGCCTGCACCTTCTCGGGATCCTGGAGCCGGCCGAGCGTGACCTTCTTGGCCTGTTCCTGGCCTTTGCGGATGATGATCACGTCGACCTCCTTGCCAACCGCCGTGTCGGCGACGACGCGGGACAGGTCCTTCGGATCCTTGACGTCCTTGCCATCGAATTTGACGACGACGTCACCAGGCTCGATGCCGGCGGGCTTCGCCGGACCCTTGTCGTCCACGCCGGCGACCAGCGCGCCGCGCGCCGGCTTGATGTTGAGGCTCTCGGCGATCTCGTCGGTGACGCTCTGGATGCGCACCCCTAACCAGCCGCGGCGCAGCTCGCCGAACTGCCGGAGCTGGTCGACGACGCCAACGACCGTCTTCGACGGCACGGCGAAGCCGATGCCAATGGAGCCGCCGGAGGGCGAGATGATCAGCGTGTTGACGCCGATGACGTCGCCGTCGAGGTTGAACAGCGGGCCGCCGGAATTGCCGCGGTTGATGGAGGCGTCGGTCTGGATATAGCTGTCATATGGCCCTGAGGAGATGTCGCGGTTCTTGGCCGAGACGATACCGGCCGTGACCGTGCCACCGAGACTGAAGGGGTTGCCGATCGCGACCACCCAGTCGCCGAGCCGGAGCTTGTCGGAGTCGCCGAACTTCACCGCGACCAGCGGCTTCGGAGGCTTGATCTTGAGCACGGCGAGGTCGGTCTTCTTGTCGACGCCGACCAGCTCGGCCTTGATCTTGGTGCCGTCGTTGAGGATGACATGGATCTCGTCGGCATCGGCAATGACATGGTTGTTGGTAACGACCACGCCTGCTGTGTCGATGATGAAGCCGGAGCCGAGCGAGTTGGTCTTGCGCGGCGGGTTGTTGTCGCCGCCCTTGCTGCCACCGCCGGGACCCCTGCGGTTCTTGAAGAAGTCGTCGAAGAACTCCTCGAACGGCGAACCTGGCGGCAGTTGCGGCATGGTATTGCTGCCGCCGCCCTTGGCCTCGACGGTCTGCGACGTAGAGATGTTGACGACCGCGTCGATCACCTTCTCGGCGACGTCGGCGATGCCGTCCGCTCCACGCGCATGGGCCGGCGTGCCGAACGCGCCGAAAGCACCGATGGCGAGCGCGGCCAGCCCAGTTCGCACCCAATGGCGCAAGCGGGACGGGGCAATGGTGGCAGCGGTCATTGTGATCTCCAGAGAATAGGGTTCGGCGCCAGCCTGCGCTCGAACGGGGGGACGGCGCAAGCGCAGAGCTTAACGGGTCTCAACACCCCGATAATACGGCGAAAAACCGGTCGATTGCCTTCACTTTGGCGTTGGCATGATGCTTAAACCGGGCGCCGCATCACCCAGATCAGGATCAGGCCGGCCACGGCCGAACCGATTCCGACAGCCCGCAGGATGTTGTCCGGCGTGGCGATAGCACTCTTCATGGCCTTGCGCATCCAGTTGGGACTGGCCGCGAACATCAAGCCTTCCAGCACGAACAGGATGCCTAGGCCGATGAGGAAGTCGGCAAACGCAATGGACCTCATCGGAATGGAACCTCCCGTTATGCTGTTCTTGTCTGGGCAAGGGCGGCCAAGCCGGCCGCCCTGTCTAGCTTACGGCTTCGCCGGCGTCTCGGTTGCCATCTTGCCGGACGGGTTACTGAAGTACCGGAAGAAATCCGAGTCTGGCCGCAGCAGGAAACGGGTATCGTTCGAACGCAGCCCGTTCTCATAGGCCGTCATCGACCGGTAGAAGGCGAAGAAATCGGCGTCCTTGCTGTAGGCTTCCGCAAACAGGCGGTTGCGCTCGGCATCGCCTGCACCGCGGGTCTGCTCAGCCTGCGAATTGGCCTCCGCGACGATGATGGTCGCCTCGCGATCGGCCTTGGACTTGATCTCCTGGGCCTTCTGGCCACCCTGTGCACGGAACTCAGCGGCCTCCCGCTCGCGCTCGGTCTTCATGCGCTGGTAGACCGCTTGGCTGTTCTGCTCCGGCAGGTCGGCACGGCGGATCCGGACGTCGACGACCTGAATGCCGTAGCCATCGGCCTCGCGGTCGAGCTGGTCGCGGATGCGCTGCATCAGCTTCTCGCGATCGTCGCGAACCACGTTGATGAAGGTGACCTCGCCGAGCACGCGGCGCAGCGCCGCGTTGAGGAGCGTGGTCAGCTGAATGTTGGCGGCCTGGATCGAGCCGACGCTCTGATAGAAGCGCAACGCATCCTTGATGCGGTAACGCGCGAAAGCGTCGACCACCAGCCGCTTCTGGTCGGAGGCGATCGCTTCCTGCGACGGGTTCTCCAGGTCGAGGATCCGCTTGTCGATGTTGATCACCGAATTCCACGGCGCCTTGAAATGCAGGCCGGGTGCGGTGACGACGTCGACGGGCTTGCCGAACTGGAGCACGATGGTCTGCTCGGTCTGCTGCACCGTGAACAGCGACATGTAGCCGACGATCACGACCAGCAGGAGTCCGAGCAGCGAGACGAAACCTGTAACCGGAGACCTCATCGGTTGCCTCCGCTCGACTGCGGACCGGTCGTAGGCTGCCGCTTGGGCGTCAACTCGGGAAGCGGCAGATAGGGCACGACACCCTGACCCGCAGGGCCGCCGTCATAGACCAGCTTCTCGGCGCCGCCGAGCACGCGCTCCATCGTCTCCAGATAAATCCGTTCACGCGTCACGTCGGGCGCCTTCTTGTATTCGTCGTACACTTTCAGGAAGCGCGCGCTCTGGCCCTTGGCCTCGGCGACCGCCTGCTCCTTGTAGCCTTCGGCGGCCTGCAGGATCTGCGCTGCACGTCCGCGCGCCTGCGGCACCACTTGGTTGGCGTAGGTCTGCGCTTCGTTTTGCAGCTGCTCCAGATTGGCGCGCGCCGCTTGCACGTCACGGAAGGCGTCGATCACCTGCGCCGGCGGATCGACCTTCTGCATCTGCACCTGGGTGATGAGAATGCCTGCGCCATAGCTGTCGAGAGTCTTCTGGATCAGTTCCTGCACCCCCTGCTCGATCGTATTGCGGGCACCGGTCAGGATCGGCTGGATCTGCGAACGGCCAATGACCTCACGCATCGCGCTCTCGGCGACCGCTTTCACGGTGCCTTCGGGGTTCTGGATGTTGAACAGAAAATCGCCCACGCCGCCGGCGTCGGGCTTGATGCGCCAGAGCACGGTGAAGTCGACGTCGACGATGTTCTCGTCACCGGTCAGCATCAGGCTCTCTTCCGGCACGTCGCGAATGGAGCGGCCGCGCCGCGCCGGATCCTCGATCACCGTCATGCCGATGGAAGTCGTGGAGACGCGCAGCGCCTTCGGCAGCAGCACGGTCTCGATCGGATAGGGCAGGTGGTAATTCAGGCCCGGATCGACGGTGCGGACATGCTTGCCGAAGCGCAGCACGACGCCGCGCTCTTCGGACTGCACGCGGAAGAAGCCCGACAGCAGCCAGAACGCGACGATGAGCAGGATGATCAGCGTGATGCCGACGCCGGAAAAATAGCCGCCCGGCATGATCTGCTGGAGGCGGTCCTGGCCGCGCCGCAGGAGGTCTTCCAGATCCGGCGGCCTCGGCCCGACCGGTTGCGGGCCGGAGCCCCATGGTCCCTTTGGACCCGAGCCCCATGGGCCACCGCCCTGATTCTTCCACGGCATTCGACGCTCTCCTCGGCAGGGTGGCATTGCCCCCGCCCGCTTTGTCCGGTCCGGCTTTATAGGGGACAGGCAGGTCCCTTACAACGCAGCCCTGACCGTCCTCCGAGCTATGCTCGGGCGCGAAAAAGTCAATGTAAACATTGGCGAATGCGGTTAATGGCCCGCCCGCCGACGATATGTCACATAGGAGAAGTCGGCGCTGTCGTCGGGGCCGGCAGGATGACGGATGCGCGCCACCTCGTCCCACTCGGCCTTGTCGATGTCGAAATACGTGTCGCCTTGGGGCCGCGCATGCACTTCGGTGATTTCGAGCCGATCGGCGCGATCGATCCATTGCCGAAAGATCTCGGCGCCGCCGATCACCGCGATCTCAGTGACCGAACGCCGCAGGGCGTCGCCCCGCGCAACCGCGTCCGCATCAGCCGCCGATGTCGTGACGATGGCTCCGATGGCGCGATAACCCGCATCGCGCGTGATCACGATGTTGGTGCGGTTCGGCAGCGGCCGGGGCAGGGATTCGAAGGTCTTGCGGCCCATGATCACGGGCTTGCCGATCGTGAGCGCCTTGAAGCGCGCCATGTCGGATTTCAGTCGCCACGGCATGGTGTTGCCCGCGCCGATGATTCCGTTCTCGGCGATCGCGACGACGAAGACGATCTCCATCAGGTCGCGCTCCCGGCAAGCCGTGTCAACGCTGGCCCGGTGACGCGACACAGCGTCCAGTCGTCCATCATGACGGCACCGAGCGATTTGTAGAACGCGATCGACGGCGCATTCCAGTCGAGCACCGCCCATTGCAGGCGCGACCAGCCGTTGTCGACGCATTCCTTCGCGAGATAGACCAGCAGCGCCTTGCCGAGGCCCCTGCCCCGATGCGACGGCCGCACATAGAGGTCTTCGAGATAGATGCCGTGGCGGCCGCTGAAAGTGGAGAAATTCGCAAACCACACCGCAAAACCGGCCGCCTCGCCGTTCCATTCGGCGATCGCGCAATGGAGCTGCGGCCGCTCGCCGAACAGCGCGTCCGCAATCATCGCCTCTGTTGCCTCGACCTCGTGCGAGAGCTTTTCGTATTCGGCGAGTTCGCGGATGAAAGCAAGAACGAGCCCGGCTTCGCCCGGGCGCACGCGGCGGATGTTGAGCGACATAGGCGCTAAACCGCGACTTCCGCCTTGATGTGCGGATGCGGATCGTAGCCGACGAGCTCGAAATCCTCGAAGCGGAACGAGAAGATGTCCTTCACGTCGGGGTTGATCCGCATCACCGGCAGCGCGCGGGGCGCGCGGGTGAGCTGGAGCTTCGCTTGCTCCAGATGGTTGGAATAGAGATGGGTATCGCCGAACGAATGCACGAAGTCGCCGGGCTTGAGGCCGGTGACCTGCGCGACCATCATCGTCAGCAGCGAATAGGAGGCAATGTTGAAGGGCACGCCGAGGAACACGTCGGCAGAGCGCTGATAGAGCTGGCAAGACAATTTGCCGTTGGCGACGTAGAACTGGAACAGGCAGTGGCACGGCGGCAGCGCCATCTTGTCGACCTCGGCCGGATTCCAGGCCGAGACGATCAGGCGGCGCGAGTCCGGATTGCGCTTGATCATGTCGACCACGTTCGCGATCTGGTCGATGCTGCGGCCATCAGGCGCGGGCCAGGAGCGCCACTGATGCCCGTAAACCGGGCCGAGATCGCCATTGGCATCGGCCCATTCGTCCCAGATGGTGACGCCGTTGTCGCGCAGATATTTGATGTTGGTATCGCCCTTCAGGAACCAGAGCAGCTCATGCACAATCGCCTTCAGCGGCAGCCGCTTGGTGGTCAGCATCGGGAAACCGGCGGACAGATTGAAGCGCATCTGGTGGCCGAACACCGACAGCGTACCGGTACCGGTCCGGTCGGTCTTCTCGGCGCCGTCTGAAAGAATCCGCTCGAGCAGGTCCTGATACTGGTGCATGTGTCGTGCGCCTTTGGGGAGGCTGGAAACTTAGCGGCCGCCTCCGCGCTGCGACAGCGGCGATTCGCTGTTCGCGCCGATTATACCCGGAAAAGTGAGCGTTCCCGGCGCAAACGACAAGCGGCGGAACCCAGCGTCCCGCCCCTCACCTATCAGCCTGATCCCGCTGGCTAAGTTGCCGGCTTGAGCACCGGGCTCCATTTCGCGATCTCGTTCTTGACGAGGGTCGCCAGCGCCTCCGGCGTACGGTCCTTGGGGCCGGGAATGACGCTGCCGAGCTCGAGCAGGCGCTTCCGGACGGTCTCGTCGTCGAGCGCCTTGATGGCCGCGGCGTTCAGGCTCGCAACGATTGCCGGCGAGGTTCCCTTCGGTGCGAACATCGCATTCCAGGCCTGGGCCTGGAATGCGGGTAGGCCGGCTTCCGCCGTCGTCGGCACGTTCGGCAGCGACGGATTGCGCTCCGCCGTCGCGATCGCATAGGCCTTGATGGTGCCGGCATTGATCTGCGGCACGGCGTTGACGATCTGGTCACACATGTAGTCGACCTGGCCGGCCACCAGCGCGTTCATCGCGGGGCCCGTGCCATTGAAGGGCACACCGACCGGCTTGATGTCGAGGATGGAGTGCAGAAGCTCGCACGAGACGTGCGAGACCGAGCCGACGCCGGCATGCGCGGCATTCACCTTCTCGGCGTTGGCCTTCACGTAGGCGACGAACTCCTTGAGGTCCTTCGGCGGAAAATCCTTGCGCGCCAGAATCAGGATCGGCGTGCCCGCGAGCAGCGCGACCGGCTCGAAGTCCTTTTCGGGATGATAGGCAAGCTTTGGATAAAGCGGCACGGAGGCGGCATGCGTGCCCATATGCCCGGTGATGAGCGTATAGCCGTCGTTGGCCGCACGCGCGGCGCGCGTTGTGGCGGTGGTGCCGCCGGCGCCCACTACATTCTCGATGATGATGCTCTGCCCCAGCGTCTGCGCCATGTGCGCGGTGACGATGCGCGCGACGACGTCGGTCGGTCCGCCGGCCGCGAACGGCACGATCATGGTGATGCTGCGCGTCGGATAGGTCTGTGCCTCAGCGGGTGCGGCAAGGACGCACAATGATGCGAACGCCGCGGCACATGCGCCCGCAAGCGCGCGAATGACAGTCATCTCGATCTCCCGGGAGACAAACAAAAATGCCGGCCACAAGGGCCGGCATTTTCATTCCACGAAGCCGTCATACAAGTCGATTCGACTTCCGAATGCGGCGCGCCGACGCAGGGCGCAACCTCTCAGTTCTCAGACTCGGTGAAAACCTCGTCGCGCTTGGCGCGCAACACCGGTAGCACCGTAAGAACGAGGAGGCCCGCCGCGACCGCCAGCAGCACCGCCGACAACGGACGCGTCAGGAACACGCTCCAGTCGCCGCGCGAGATCAGCAGCGCACGGCGCAGGTTCTCTTCCATCAGCGGCCCCAGCACCATGCCGAGCAGCAACGGCGCGGGCTCGAAATCGTGCTTGATCAGCCAGTAACCGACGAGGCCGAACACGCCTGCGAGGATGACGTCGACCGGTGCGTTGTTCACCGAATAGATGCCGATCGCACAGAAGATCACGATCGAGGGGAACATCAGCCGGTACGGCACGCGCAGCAGCCGCACCCAGATGCCGACCAGCGGGAGGTTGATGATGATCAGCATCAGATTGCCGATCCACATCGAGGCGATCATGCCCCAGACGAGATCCGGCTGCTTCTGCATCACCTGCGGGCCCGGCACGATGCCGTGGATGGTCATCGCGCCCACCATCAGTGCCATCACCGCGTTGGGCGGGATGCCGAGCGTCAGCAGCGGGATGAACGAGGTCTGCGCGGCGGCATTGTTGGCGCTCTCCGGCCCCGCCACGCCCTCGATCGCACCGCGGCCAAAGCGCGACGGATTCTTGGCAAGCTTCTTCTCGAGCGTATAGGCGCCAAACGACGCGATCGTCGCACCACCGCCGGGCAGGATACCGAGGATCGAGCCGAGCACGGTGCCGCGAAGGATGGCAGGCGTCGAGTCGATCAGATCCTTTCTGGTCGGCATCAGGCCGGTGATCTTCTGCTGCACGAGATCGCGGCTCATCTCGGCGCCGGCGTCGAGATTGCGGATGATCTCGGCAAAGCCGAATACGCCCATCGCCACCGTCGCAAAGCCGAGACCGTCGGCGAGCTCCGGGATGTTGAAGGCCATGCGCGAGGCGCCGGTCTCGATGTCCGAGCCGACCATCGAGAGCAACAGGCCGAACACGATCATCGCGATCGCCTTCAGCACCGAGCCCTTGGCCAGGACCACCGCGAAGATCAGGCCAAGCACCATTAGCGAGAAATATTCGGCCGGGCCGAACGCCAGCGCGAGCTTCGTAAGCGGCGCGCCGAGGACGGCAATCAAGACGGTCGCGACGCAGCCGGCGAAGAACGAGCCGATCGCGGCGATCGCCAACGCGGGGCCAGCGCGGCCCTGCTTGGCCATCTGATGGCCATCGATGGCGGTAACGACCGATGTCGCCTCACCGGGTATGTTGACCAGGATTGACGTGGTCGAGCCGCCGTACTGGGCGCCGTAATAAATGCCGGCGAGCATGATCAGCGCGCCGACCGGCGGCAGTCCGAAGGTGATCGGTAGCAGCATCGCGACGGTCGCGATGGTGCCGATGCCCGGGAGCACGCCCACCAGCGTCCCGACCAGAGCGCCGATCAGGCACATCAGAAGGTTGATCGGAGAGAGCGCGACGGCGAAGCCGTGAGCGAGGTTGGCAAAGATATCCATCACGCCCTCACTGGATCAGGAAACGCGGAAACATCGGCATCGGCAGCCCGAGCACGTACGGAAACAGGATTGCGCAACCGAACGTCAGGCAGGCGCCGACGATCGCAGCTTCGAGCCAGCGCGTCTCGTGCGAGCCCGTCGCCGCAATCATGAAGCTTACGAAGGCTGTGACCACGAGGCCGAGAGGCCGGATCGCCAGTGCGAAAAAGACGATCGCCGCCACCACGAACAGCGGCCCGCGCCAGGCGTAATGGGCGAGCGGGGCTCCCTCCGTCAGGAGCCCGGTCAGGGCGATACCGGCGGACAAGGCGACCAGCAGGCCGCCGAACATGCGCGGCGCGGTCCCTGCGCCGAAGGAGAAGCCCCGCATGCCCTGCAAATCACTCGATGCCCACAACGCGAACAGGGCCAGCGCCATCAGGACAACGCCGCCGACATAGTCCTGCGCCGATCGGATCGTCATGAACAGCGTGAGAATCGCCACCACGAACAGCGGATAGGAATAGATGAGCGCCAGCAGCACCTCGGACGAGGCCTTCTTGGCACCGCCACCGAACGATCCGAGGATGGCGCTGGGCGCGCCGGCAAGTAGCGCGGTCGCGTGGTTGGTGACGACCGTCGCCGGGCCGCGCCCGGCGCCCCAGCCGAAGATCGTCCCGATCGACCAGATCAATTCGAAAATCTGCGGCGCAAGCGCCAGCAGGCAAAAACCGAGCGCCACCTTTGTGTTTCGGGTGGCGGTCGCTGAGTGGCCCATCGTGTCGGCCATGGCTGTCTCCTCCGCGACCCGTAAGTCACGAGCACTGTTGTTCTAAATCGGCTGGAACTGGATCCCCCGCCCGGATCACTGCCTAGCGATTTTCATCACACAATGCCAGCAAAACCCAACAGGCTCCGGCGAGCAGGAGCCAGAGTGGATTGATGCGCGAACGGAGGTGAGCACCGCAACCGTCGCGCTGTTGGAGCGGCAGCGGGATACTTCAATGGCGATGAAAAGATTGCAAACCGACGACCATCCGGAACCCGCGGATGGAAACCGCTGGATCGCCGCTTGAAACCCCTGTTTTTCGAAACGTTTGCCCCCTATATTGGGGATGCCGGTTCGCCGGCTATGGAAATAAACGGTCGTCGCAATAAACCATTCGGACCCGGGGGCGGTACCCGGCGCCTCCACCAAAGCCCACCGACGGGCTGGCCCAAGAAGTGGGCTTTGGCGGGGGCGAAATAGGATCGACGAGGGCGTAAAGGGCGTACTTTTTCCCGGTATTGTTCCGCCGTTATCGGGCTACTGCAATAGTTGCCAACGACAACTTTGCTCCGGTTGCTCAGGCTGCGTAACGCAGTTTGAAAGACCACTCTAAAGTCCTAGCGGGTTAAGCTCCGCTAGGCGGGGTTCGGAGGCACCTGGCAACAGAAGCCTCCACTTTACTCTTTGATTTCTTCCCCGGCGGGGACTCCTGCTGACCCGTCAGGCGCGGTACTATTGCGGCTTGGCGAGTCGGGCCGGCAGGGCCCGGCTTCGGGGATGCAACAGGACCACCATGGCGACCGATCATATCCGATACGATGTGCTGGCCCGCGACGCGCTGCGCGGCGTGCTGCGCAAGGTGCTGACCGATGCGGCGACCCATGGCCTGCCGGGCGAGCACCATTTCTTCATCACCTTCGTGTCGAAGGCCGAGGGCGTGAAGCTGTCGCCGCGGTTGCTCGCGCAATATCCGGAAGAGATGACGATCATCCTCCAGCACCAGTTCTGGGACCTGACCGTGCTCGAGGACCGTTTCGAGGTTGGCCTGTCGTTCGGCGGCATTCCGGAGCGGCTGGTGGTGCCGTTCAGCGCCATCAAGAGCTTCCTCGATCCGTCCGTGAAATTCGGCCTCCAGTTCGACACCTCCGACCTCGCCGAGGTGGTGCCCGAGAGTTTGCCGGCAGCACCCGCACCGTCGGCCGTCGCGGTACCCGCGCCCGCCGCTGAGCCGAAGGAAAGCACGGACGCGCCGGCGGCCCCGAACCAGGGCGGCGCCGAAGTCGTACGGCTCGATCGTTTCCGCAAGAAATGATCTAGATTGGGCTCGCCCCGTCTCGCGCGGCCGGACTCCCTATATATCCGACTCCCTATATAGAAGGCATATCAAGGGGCCGCGCGGCATTCCGCACGGCGAAATGGATGTGCTCATGGCCAAGACTGCCCACTCAGAGACTGCCCGCTCAGAAACTGCTCGCTCGAAGACCGACCGCCCCGCCACCCGCACCGAGACCGATAGTTTTGGCCCCATCGAGGTCGCCGCCGACCGCTATTGGGGGGCGCAGACCGAACGCTCGCGCCAGAATTTTCGCATCGGCACGGATCGCATGCCGATCTCGCTGGTGCATGCGCTCGGCATCGTCAAGCTCGCCGCGGCACAGTCCAATCGCGAACTTGGCCTGCTCGACCAGCGCCGCGCCAACGCCATCATCCGCGCCGCGCGCGAGGTGATCGAGGGCAAGCTCGACGATCATTTCCCGCTGGTGGTGTGGCAGACCGGCTCCGGCACGCAGACCAATATGAACCTCAACGAGGTCATCGCAAACCGTGCCAACGAGCTGCTCGGCGGCGAGCTCGGTGCCAAGAAGCCGGTGCATCCCAACGACCACGTCAACATGAGTCAGTCGTCGAACGACTCTTTTCCCACCGCGATGCACATTGCCGCCGCAAGCCGCATCAATGCCGATCTCGTCCCTGCGCTCGATGAGCTGCTCCGCGCGCTGCGCAAGAAGGAGGAGGAGTTTTCCAAGATCGTGAAGATCGGCCGAACCCACACCCAGGATGCGACGCCGCTGACGCTCGGCCAGGAGTTTTCGGGCTATGCCGCGCAGGTCGAGAGCGGCATCGCCCGGCTCAAGATCGCGGTGAAGGAGCTCTATCCGCTGGCGCAGGGCGGCACCGCCGTCGGCACCGGCCTCAACTCCAAGCCGCGCTTTGCAAAGCTGTTCGCAAAGCACGTTGCCGGGATCACGAAGCTGCCCTTCACCAGCGCCGCCAACAAATTCGAGGCGCTGGCCTCGAACGATGCCTATGTGCTGGCGCACGGCGCCATCAATTCGGTGGCGACGGGCCTGTTCAAGATCGCCAACGACATCCGCCTGCTCGGATCCGGCCCGCGCTCGGGCCTGGGTGAGCTGATCCTGCCGGAGAACGAGCCGGGCTCCTCGATCATGCCGGGCAAGGTCAATCCGACGCAGTGCGAGGCGATGACCATGGTGTGCTGCCAGGTGTTCGGCAATCACACCGCGATCACGGTCGCCGGCAGCCAGGGCCATTTCGAGCTCAACGTCTACAAGCCGGTGTTGGCCTACAACATGCTGCACTCGATCCGCTTACTGGCGGACGCCGCGCGCTCCTTCACCGAACATTGCGTCAGCGGCATCCGCGCCGACGAGACGCGCATCAAGGAGCTGATGCAGCGCTCGCTGATGCTGGTGACGGCGCTCGCGCCGAAAATCGGCTACGACAATGCGGCCAAGGTGGCCAAGACCGCGCATGCCAACGGCACCACGCTGAAGGAAGAGGCGCTGCGGCTCGGCTTCGTTTCGGCCGATGAATTCGACCGCCTGGTCCGCCCTGAGAAGATGACCAGCCCGGGATAAATTCCGAATTCCGCTAGCCATCCGTAGTGATACGGACGCCAGACCCGCAGAAATATGCGGCTTTGGGGACGGGATTTGATTACCGTCAATGGCGCTGCGGGGCGGCGTGCTGCGCAGCCCTTCTGCCCTCGACGGGGGCGAAATTCATCGTTTGATGGCCGAGTGGCCGATTGACGAGGACGAGCGAATGGCAATCAAGTCTTTGGGGGCGCAATGCAGCGCCCGGTTTCTGAACGTTTCAACCTGCCTGAAGAGGATCGGGTGATGGAGACGCGGCATGGGGAACGTCATCAACCTGAATCGTTTCAGGAAGCGCGCCGAGCGGGAAGCCTCGGCGAAGCAGGCGGACGCCAACCGGGCGAAGTTCGGCCGCACGAAAGCGGAGCGGTCGGCGGAGGAGAAGCGGGCGGACCGGGCGAAGGAGCATCTGGATCAGCACCAGATCGATCGCGAGGAGCAGCCATGAAGTCGCCCGTCGTGAAACGGTCGATCGTCGTCGCCGGCCACAAGACCAGCGTCAGCCTGGAAGAGGCGTTCTGGAACGGCATGAAGGAGATCTCGGGCCTGCGCAACATGACGCTGTCCGAGTTGGTCGGCGAGATCGACAGTAACCGCCAGCAGGGTAATCTGTCGTCGGCGATCCGCCTGTTCGTCCTGGACTACTTCAAGAGCCGCGCCATGACCGTCCAGCCGGAAAAGGTCTCGGCCCAGTAGCTGCGGGGACTTTCCCGGGCGACCTGCTCTGCACTTTAAAATCACTCTAAGGTGCAGCTTCGGCGAGCAAGCGCGCTTGACCTCAATGCCCTGGGTTGAAAATACAGGGCATGACCGACACCAACGATACGCGTTCGCAGATGCCGCTGGGCCTGGCGCAGCGCGGCTATACCGGCGTCATCCAGCATCTGTCTGCCCGCGAGGCGGGCTCGGCGCTGTCGGACATCGAGCTCGAGAGCCGGCTGATCGAACTCGGCTTCGTCGAGGGCGCCCGGGTCGAGGTCCTGCATGAGGGGCTGGTCGGACGCGACCCGATCGCCGTGCGGGTCGACAATATCACCATCGCGGTCCGTCGTCGCGAAGCCATGGCCATCATCGTCGCTTAGATAGCGGCCGGATATTTGCTCCCATGGAATTACCCCTGCTGCATCTCGCCTTGGTCGGCACACCAAACAGCGGCAAGACCTCGCTGTTCAATGCCCTGACCGGCAGCCGGCAGAAGGTGGCGAACTATCCGGGCGTCACGGTCGAGCGCAAGGAAGGCTTTTTCGTCACGCCGCTCGGTCGCCAGGTCTCCGTGGTCGACCTGCCCGGCACCTACTCGCTGCGCGGCCGCAGCCCGGACGAGGAGATCACCCGCGACTTCGTGCTCGGCAAGGCCTCCGGCGAGACGATGCCCGATCTGGTGCTGTGCGTGGCCGACGCGACCAATCTGCGCCTGACCATCCGCCTGCTGCTCGAGCTCAAGCGCACGGGACGGCCGATGATCCTCGTGCTCAACATGTTCGACATCGCCACGCGCCGCGGCATCAATGTCGACGTGGAACGGCTCGCCAAGGAGCTCGACGTGCCCGTGGTCACCTCGATCGCGGTGCGCAAGGGCGGCACGGCCGATCTGTTGCAGCTGACCGACGAGATCTCGTCCAAGCTCGCCGCCGAGCTGCGCGAGAACAGCTGGCGCGCGCTCAGCGTCTCCGAGCTGCGCGCAACCCAGCGCGAGGCCGACCGCATCATCGCCGATTGCGTCAGCCTGCCTGCTAGTCCCGACACCTTGACCGCCCGGATCGACGCGATCGTGCTGCATCCCGTCGGCGGCCTCATCGTGCTCGCGCTGATCCTGTTCGTGATGTTCCAGGCGGTGTTCGCCTGGGCGCAGCCGCTGATGGAGCTGCTCAACTCCGGCTTCGATGCGCTGGGCGAGCTGGTCCACAACACCCTCCCCGCCGGCCTGCTCCAGAGCTTCCTTCAGAACGGTGTGATCTCGGGCGTCGGCAGCGTCATCGTGTTCCTGCCGCAGATCATCATCATATTCTTATTCATCCTGCTCCTGGAAGATTTCGGCTACATGGCGCGCGCCGCGTTCCTGATGGACCGCATCATGGGCGGCGCCGGCTTGCACGGCCGCGCCTTCATTCCGCTGTTGTCGAGCTTTGCCTGCGCCATTCCAGGCATCATGGCAACGCGCGTCATCGACAACAAGCGCGACCGGCTGACCACGATCCTGATCGCGCCGCTGATGACCTGCTCGGCGCGCATTCCGGTCTACACGCTGATCATCTCCGCCTTCATTCCGGCCAGGGACGTCTGGGGCTTCATCAACTTGCAAGGCCTCGTGATGTTCGGCCTCTATGCCACCGGCATCGCCAGCGCGCTGCTGGTCTCGTTCGTGATCAAGTTCTTCATGCTGCGCGACTATGCCCCGGCGCCGTTCATGCTGGAGCTGCCGGACTACAAAGTGCCGCAGCTAAAATCGATCGCGATCGGCATCTACACCCGAGCGAAGATGTTTTTGCAGCGCGCCGGCACCACGATCTTCTCGATGATGGTGCTGATCTGGTTCCTGGCTTCGTTCCCGCAGCCGCCTGCGGGCGCCACGGAGCCGGCGATCGATTTCAGCCTGGCTGCGATCATCGGCAAGGCGCTCGAGCCGCTGCTCGCGCCGGTCGGCTTCAACTGGCAGATCGCGGTCGCCCTGATCCCCGGCATGGCGGCGCGCGAGGTCGCGGTCGCAGCCCTCGGCACCGTCTATGCGATCGAGGGCGGCAAGGAGGCGGCCGAGCAGATCGGTCAGGTGCTGGCGACGAAATGGTCGCTCGCGACCGCCCTGTCGATGCTGGCCTGGTACATCTTCGCCCCGCAATGCGCCTCCACGCTGGCGGTGATCCGGCGCGAGACCGGAAGCTGGGCCTGGATGGCCGTGACCTTCACCTACATGCTGCTGCTGGCCTATGCGGCGAGCCTCGTCACCTACAATGTCGCGGTCGCGCTAGGGGCGGGCTAAAGCCCCTCCCAAGACAAAAGCTGCGAAAACAACCCCATGCACAGTAGACAGGGGTCATGAAATCAATGGCTTACGCGTGTGCGAAAGTCATCCGACCATAGACGGGATAACCGGCCGAAATTCGGAAAATCAGTTGACCCGTCGGGCAAAACACCGGCATGATGGCATCGTCACCTTCAACGCCATCAAGATCGCGGCCAGTCCGAAATCGCCATCGGCTTCATGGATCACTTCAGCACCGACAGACTGACCGCCGAGAGGTTGCACGAAAACCACCTCGCCGACCTCGTCGCACTCCATCTCGATCCCGATGTCTCGCGCTATATCGGCGGCGTACGCTCGGCCGAGACGACGACGAATTATCTCGCCACCAACATGGCGCATTGGGACGAGCATGGCTTCGGGCTGTGGACGCTGCGATCGAAAGACGGGGCGTTCGCCGGGCGGGCGGGAATCCGGCACATCCTCGTCGACGACGTCGCCGAGATCGAGATTGCCTACGCGTTCAAGCGCGATCTCTGGGGCCAGGGACTTGCGAGCGAGATCGCGAGCGCGCTGACGGACATTGGGCTGTCGCAGCTCGCGCTGCCATCCCTCATCGGCATCGTCTATGTCGCGAATGGCGCATCGCGCCGCGTGCTGGAGAAGTCGCACTATCTGCTCGAGCGGCGCACGAACCGTCACGGCGAGGACGTCGCGATCTACCGCAAACGGCGGTGAGAGACTGATCCGGGACGTCTCGCCATCTGCCGGTAGACTAGTCGGCTCGCGCAGCTGCGGAACGTATCGGGCTACCTCAGCATTCTCCCGCCATGCCCAGGTACTTCTTCCACGTCCACGACGTCGAACCGAGCTCCGATCAGCACGGCGAGGACCTGCCAGATGACGAAGCCGCCTGGCGCGAAGCCACGAGCTTTGCCGGGCAGCTCTTCAAGGACATCGACGGCAGGTTTCGGCCCGGCCAAGCATGGAGCCTGGAAGTGACCGATGAAGCCGGTAAGCCAATTTATCGGATCCAAATAACCTCAAAGGGCCAGATAAGCTCATAGGGGAACGGCGGCCTCAGGCCGACACGCGGCGGGCCCCCCGATCACCTTCCGCTAAGAGCGCGGGCCGTCAGGCCCGGTGGAACCCGGCGGCGGCGCGAGAGTTCCTTACCGATCTTACAGTGCAAATGCGGCTGCTCGCCTCGGGGCCCTTGGGGCAAGCAGCTGCGCTCTAGTAAACAAGTGCAACGGGGGTTCAATGACCGGTACGTCGAGGCCTGTGTCGGACAGTCATCTCAAAGATCTGCCGAGAGTTTCGACGGGCAGCGACGGCTTGGATGACATCCTGGGCGGCGGCTTGGACGCCAACCGGATGTATCTTTATGAGGGACGGCCCGGCACCGGCAAGACCACCATCGCCCTCCAATTCCTTCTCAGGGGCGTGCGCGATGGCGAACGCGTGCTTTATATCTCGCTATCTGAAACGAGGCGGGAGCTGGAGCTTGTCGCGCATCGGCACGGCTGGTCTTTGCAAGGCGTGGACATCTTTGAACTGGTCCCGCCGGAGACAACGCTCGATCCCGAACGCGAGCTCACGGTGTTCCATCCCGCAGAGATGGAGCTGAGCGAAACCACCAATTTGATTTTCAAGGAGGTCGAACGCGTTGATCCCACTCGCGTGGTGCTCGACAGCCTGTCCGAACTGCGCCTGCTGGCTCAAAACCCGCTGCGATACAGACGCCAGGTTTTGGCTCTGAAGCATTATTTCACCAATCGAAATTGCACGGTGGTCCTCCTCGACGATCTCTCATCGTCCCAGGACGACCTGCAGCTTCATTCCATCGCACACGGCGTCGTTATGCTCGAACAGCTGGCAATCGAGTACGGGGCCGAGCGGCGACGGCTTCGCGTGATCAAGATGCGCGGCATAAAGTTTCGCGGCGGCTACCACGATTTCACGATCTCGGAGGGCGGCTTGCGGATATTCCCCAGGCTGGTCGCGGCCGAACATCACAAGCCCTTTTCCGGCGAGTTCACGCCCAGCGGCAGCGCCGAGCTCGACCAATTGCTGGGAGGCGGCCTCGAGCGCGGCACCAACGCACTTCTCATTGGCGCTGCCGGGGTCGGCAAATCGTCGCTAGCGCTGACCTATGCGATAGCGGCGGCGGAACGTGGCGAGCACGCCGTGTTCTTCGCCTTCGATGAAGGCCGGGGCACCGTGGAGGCGCGAGCCCGCACGCTCGGCCTGCCTCTCCAGGAGCACATTGACTCGGGGCGAATTCGGTTTCAGCAGATAGATCCCGCCGAATTGTCGCCCGGCGAGTTCACGGCGAGCCTGCGCCGGAGCGTCGAGGTCGACAATGCGCGCGTGGTGATCATCGACAGTCTGAACGGTTACTTGAATGCGATGCCGGATGAGCGGTTTCTCATCCTGCAGATGCATGAACTCCTGAGCTACCTGGCACAGCAGGGCGTGTTGACCATCCTTATCCTCGCTCAGCATGGACTGGTCGGCCCGATGGATACGCCGCTCGACATCAGCTATTTGAGCGATTCGGTCTTGATGCTGCGCTATTTCGAGTTCGGCGGACGAGTGCGGCGCGCCTTGTCTGTCGTCAAGAAGCGCAGCGGCAATCACGAGCATAGTATCCGCGAGTTTCGGCTCGGCAGCACCGGGATCAAACTGGGCCCACCCCTCAATGAATTCAGCGGCATCTTTTCCGGCAATCCGCGTTATACCGGCTCGGAACTCCCGGAAGGACTGGCGGAATGAGCGCCCGCCGGGACAACCGTGTTCTCGTATATGCGCCCATCGGCCGGGACGGACCGGCATCGGCCGAGCTTTTCCGCGGCGCGGATCTGGACGCGGTCAACTGCCGAAGCCTGCTCCAACTCGTCAGCGAGATGGCCGCTGGCGTGGGCACCGTGTTTCTGGCGGAGGAGGGATTGTTCGGGAAAGACACGGCGCCGCTGGCACAATGGATCGCGAACCAACCGCCATGGTCCGACCTCCCATTTGTCGTTCTCACCAGCCATCGAGAGCAGCCGGCGGTCGTCGCCTGGCGCCGCAGCATCGTCGAGCTTTTGCGTAACGTTTCGCTGCTCGAGCGGCCGGTGCAGCCGATTACGCTGACCAGCGCGGTGCAATCCGCGATGCGGGCACGGCGGCGTCAATACGAGATCCGGGCTCTGCTTGAGGCGCGCGAGCAGACGGCGCAGGAGCTCGAGAAGCTGGTGATCGAGCGGACGCGAGAGCTGAAGGAGGCCAACGAGCAGCTTCGCCTCGAAATGAACGAGCGCGCTCGCGTGGAGGAAACGTTACGCCAGGCCCAGAAAATCGAAGCCATCGGCCAGCTCACCGGCGGCGTGGCTCACGACTTCAACAATCTGCTGATGGTGATTTCCGGCGGGCTCGACATGCTCGACCGCCAGACAGATCCAAACCGGCGCCGGCGTCTGATGGACGGGATGATCCAGGCGGCGCAGCGCGGCGCCAGCCTGACGAAGCAGCTTCTGGCGTTTTCCCGCCGGCAGACGCTTCGGCCGGAGCCCGTCGACGTCGCCGCTCAGATTGGCGGCATGCGCGAACTGCTCGATCGCAGCCTGAGGGGCGATGTTCATGTCGAGTTCGATTTTCCGGATTCGCTGTGGCCGGTAGAGGTCGATCCCGGTGAGCTCGAGCTGGTCATTCTCAATCTGGCCGTCAACGCACGCGACGCCATGCCCAACGGCGGCACGATCGTCGTGCGCGGGGAAAATCTACCCGACCTGAAGGACCAAGAGATCTCCGGCGATTATGTGCGTCTCTCAGTTATCGACACCGGTATTGGGATGGCTCCGGGCGTCTTGTCCCGCGTCTTCGAGCCGTTCTTCACGACCAAGGACGTCGGAAAGGGCTCGGGCCTTGGGCTGGCGCAGGTTCATGGATTTGCGACGCAGTCGCGGGGCACGGTGCGCATCCAATCGGAGGTCGGCCGCGGCACCAGCATCGAGCTGTACCTGCCGAGATCGTTGGACGTTCCTTCCAGGGAGCGACACCTCATCGACCTCACCAGGGTGCGGCCGAAGAAGAAGAACCACGGTCGGATCCTGCTGGTCGAAGACGATGACGAGGTGGCTGCATTGGTCAGCGAGATGCTCGGCCAACTCGGCTATGACGTCACGCACGCCTCCAGCGCGGCGGCGGCGCTTGGCGCCTTGGCCGACGGGCGCTCCATCGATCTGATCTTTTCCGACATCATGATGCCGGGCGGTATGAACGGGGTCGAGCTCGCGCGAGAGATCAAGAAAAGACGCAGTGACGTACCCGTCTTGCTGACCAGTGGATACGCCGAAGCGGCCGTCCATGAAGCCGAAGCCGAGGACGTTCAGATCCTGGCAAAGCCCTATCATATCGACGAACTGGCCGCCGCCCTTCACGCGGTCAAGTCAAAGCTTCGGCTCGACACGGACTCAAGGCGCTCGAATTGCCGCTGAGCTGGGCGGAGGCACGCGAAAGCGAAATCAGACCGATGGGCGCTGATGCAGGTAGATCTTTTCGAACTGCCCTACCTCCTCCACCTTGGCCTTGTCGAGCAAGTGGAAGGTTCTGCGCTCGGTTGCGACGAGACCATCGTGACGAAGCTGCTGCAGGATCCGGTTGACGTGAACGACCGATAATCCAAGGCAGTCCGCCAGTTCGATTTGAGTAATTGGGAGCTCAAAGGACCCCTTTGTCGTGCGCCCGATCAGTTCAAGCCGCTCGTAAAGCTCTACCAACAAGTGCGCCATTCGAACACGCGCCGGCCTGCGTCCGACATTGACGATCCATTCCCTGAAAATTGCGGAGTCGATCAGCGTTTCGCGCCAGAGCGCAGCCGCTACGTTAGGTCGCCTTTGATTTAGCTCACGCAAGGTGTCGTGCTTGATGAAACCGAGGGTACATTCTGTGAGCGTCGTCAGGTCATGATCCATGACGTGCAAGTGCAGGCTCTGGAGGTCCGGGATTTCTCCCGGCATATGGAGCGAGAGAATTTGCCTCTGTCCATCCGGCGTAAGCTTGGAGCGGAATGCAAACCCATCAACGATCAGGCAGGATTCCGAGGGGCGGTCACCGTCACGCACGAAACGGTGCTGGGCCGCGACGCGCTTGCTATGGATAGAAAGTTGTTCAAGTGCCAGGACATCGTCCTGGTCGAGCCGATTGGCCTTACTGAGCTTTTGAACGAGCGCAGCCGTTAACGTTCCGGGCATCGCGCACCTCTCCGCGCTTGAGGACGTTTGAGCCGGAGAGGAACTCGCCGCTCCGGCCCATAAGGCGGGAGCACAAAACTCTCAGCCACCAGCGCCCAAGAGTCGCGGCCGGTGATCGGGGACAATCACAGGTTAAGGGGAAGGTTCCAACCGAGGGCCTAAGTTAGTTTCTGGGCTGATACCCGCTCGATCTCGAAGCGCAACGAAACCAGCAAAACCGGGCCGAAATCATCGCGAACTTCGATTGCCAGCGCCCGAAACGCCGAACCGGGCAGCACGTCCTTGGCGAAATCGGCCATCGCAGCCGAGACCATAGTTCTCACCTCCTCCAAGGAGGCGATATCGACGCCGATCTCGTCGGCGATGAAGGTCTCATTGTCCCGGGTGTCGAAGTAATAGCGTGGCATGCACGCAAACCGACTGCCAACGCGTCCGTTCCTCGGTCCCAGCCGTTTGTGCGCTCACCGGAAATACCCCAGCACCAGATCGATGTCCGAGCTGCCGGCCAGCGTGCCGTTCAGCTCGGCGTCGATGACGCGGCGGCAGGCTTCGATCGCGGCGTGGTCACCGAGGTCGTTGGCGGCTTCCAGCACGAGCCAGGCGGCCTCAACCGACGCCTTGTCCGGCGCACCGCCGAGATCGGCGGCCGGTGTCTTGTTGATCTTCTTGCGAACTGCGGTGCCGAATTGAGGCAACATTGCTGATACTCCTCAGTGTACCTGGAGCTCGGGCTGACGGCCCGCGTCGGCACCCGCGCTGTTCTTGCGCGACTGGTAGAACTTCAGGATGCTGCGCGAGGTCTCGATCTTGAGCCGGCCGTACTCGTGCTCATTGTCGTGGAGTTCGCGCGCCGTGATCAGATGATCCTTGGCGCCGAGGAACAGCAGCGACATGGTCGTGTCCCAGGAGAAGTCGAGTGCCTTGCACAGCACCAGGATCATCTCCCGATTGCGGTCCATCAGCGCACGCTCGATCACGTCGACCGGCAGCGCCGACAGCAGCGACAAGCCGATCTGCACTTCGTCGAAGCGGTGCTGGCGCGCATAGTTCGAGATCGAGTCCTGGTTGAGATTGCCCTGGCGGTATTGCGTCGTTACCACGCGCTTGGCGACGAAATAGCTGCGCGAGGACGGACCGAACTTGGACTGAAGATCGCCGGTGACCTCGGTCACCGAGCTCTGGATCTGCGTCATCATTTCGGGTCGTTCAGTCTCGAGCCGGCGGCGGACGTCTTCCGAGGCCTTGGAGATCAGCTGCTGGAAGATGTGGCGCGGCACGTCCTTGCGCAGGCCAAGCTGTTCGGCAAGGATCGAATCTCCCTCGGCGCGGCGCACCATGTGCAGCAGGCCTGAGCCGGAGAAGCGTGCGCCCTCGTTCTTCGCAACGGACGTCACCACCTCCTGGTTGCCGCGCTTGACCAGCACGTCGGTCACGGCCTCGCCGATCGACTTGCGCTGGGCGATCGCCAGCAGATGCGACTGGCTCTTGGTCATGGCGCTCTCGACCAGCATCTTCTCGTCGATACGATTGGACTCGCGCAGCACGGGACCTGCGACGTCGATCTCGTCGTCGAGCGCGAGCTTCTCGATGACATTGAAGGGAGCATGGTCGCACGCCGACATCACCTCCGAGAGCTGCACCCGCGCCGCGACTTCGATCTCGTCGGAAAGCCGCCCGATGACCTCGCCGAACATGCTGATCTCGTCGTCGCTGTAGCGGCCGGTGATCAGGATGTCGGTCGCATGCCACAATGCCTTCGCACGGCTTTCGTCGGTGCCGCGTGCGATCGCGTCGTCCAGATCCTGTAGAAGCGTTTTCGCCCCGTTCATCTCGATAACCCCCAGTTCTTGGCGAGCAGTTCTTGCCGAGCAGTTCTTGACGAGCAGCTTGGCGAGCTGTCCCGCCGCTCGTGGCAGGACACCGGATTCCTCAGGAACCGACGCTAGAGATCAAACGCGAGAATTCAGTAAAACCGGCAAATCAGTTTTGCCGACCAAAATTCATTCAAATGCGTGGGAATGGGTTTACCGGCGCGGAAGGTCTCGCTTCACCTCTTCGGAAGGGAAGGTGAAGACCGGACCTGCGGCTAGCACCGCCTCACGGATTCTGTGGCGTCAGCACCAGCGGCGGCTTCGGCTTGGGCTTGGCGGGCGGCGGGCCCGGAGCGGGCTTCACGTCGATCGGCGGCGGCAAAGGGGCAAGTTGCTGGCTTGCCAGCGGTGGGCTCGGCACAGCGGGGGCCGCGTGCGGAGCTTTCGGCGTCGGGGCAACCTTCGCCTTTACCGGTGCGCGCCGCGGATCCTGGCCAGGCAGGGGCACATTCGCAGGCGCCTGCTCCGGCGCGCCATCGGGAGAGACCAGGGTCGGCAGAGCGGCCGTGGCGGGCGGCGGCTCGCCGCGCTCGATCGCATCGAGCCGGCGCGTCTCGCGGTCGATGGTGCGCACCGCGAGCCAGGAAGACAGCGGCGCGAGATCGACGGTGCGATTGAGCTTGTCCGGAGGGCCTGCCGCGAACAGCTGGATCTCCGGCGGGGCGCCGGAGAGGCCGGTCATGATCGGCGTCAGGCTGGCGCGGATGTCGGCCTGGTCGGCGGGAATGTCGTAGCCGCCGGAGACGATGGCGCGGGCGTTCTTCGCTTCCAGCGGCGTCGCGCCGACGCGCAGGCGCCCATCGCGGATCGTGAACGGGATCTGCGCCGAAGCGACCGCGATCGGGCCTGCCGACAGCGCGGGCTCGACCAGCTGGCGCAGCCGGTTGTCGTCACTGACCTGGCCGCCGTCGCTGGCGCGGATTGCGATCTCGAAGGCGCGCGGATTGAGGCCGGCAATCTCGGCGGAGTCGAGCGTCACCGTGCCGTTGCCGGCGAGCGCGCCGGTGAGGGCCGCGACGCTGCGGCCCTGGCTGGTCAGCGCCATCTGCACCGAGGCGCGTCCCTTGGGCAGCGCGAGATTGCGGTAGCGCAGCGCCGCCGCATCGACATTGCCGAGTTCGATACGCGCGTTCAGGGCCAAGCCATTTGCGCTATTGCGCGCGTCGAGACTTGCCGACATCTCGCCGCCGCCGATGCCGCCCTTGAGCGCATCGAGCGCGAGCGACTGGCCGTCGCCGCGGATCGTGCCGGCGAAGGGGCGCAGCTCGATGCCACCGGGCAATGTGCCGCGCAATGCCTGGAAGGCGATGCGGCCGCGCCAGCCACCGATGAGCCCCGCACTCAACGGTTCGCCGGACTCATGTCCGGCGGCGCCGATTGCCATCGCGAGCGCCGGCGCAAGATCGAGCGTATCGAGGCCCACCTCGCCATCGACACTCTTGTCCTGATCGAGCGTCACCGTCAGATGGCCGCGCAGGTGCGAGCCGGCTGCGGTGCTGTCGAGATCATCGAAGGTCAGGCGATTGCCGGACAGGCTGACGCGCGAGGACAGGCTGACTTTCTGCGCTGGCTTGTCGGTCGCGCTGGTCCCGAACAGCGGCGCCAGATTGGCGTTGCGCACGCGCAGGCTCGCGCTGCCCTTTGATGCCGGCCAGTCAAAATTGCCTTGCGCATCCGCATCCAGCGCGCCCGAGAGCTTTGCGTTCACTTGCAGCGGCCGGCTCCAGGCGCCGGTCACCTTGCCTTCGAACTGCGAAGCGCCCTCGCCTGCGGCCACCACGCGATCGAGGCCGAGCAGCGCCAGCAGCGCGCCGGCCTGCGGCGCCGTTAGTTTCGTATCGAGTGTGAAGTCGCTGTTGCGCAGGCGCTCGATGTCGAAGCCGCTGACGGCGGCCACCGGCGTCTGCGCGGCCAGCGTCGCGGTCGCCTTGAGCTGCGGCGCGTCGAGATCGAACACGGCGCGGACGTTGCTGCGATCGGCATGCTCGGCATTCTTGTCGAGGCTGAGGTCGAGCTTCAGGCGCGTCGCGCCGGCCAATGCCGGCATGGCATCGAAGCGCGCCCGCACCGCGGGCGCAAACGGCTCGATCAGCGCCGTGAGCTCGTGCAGCGAATTGCCGGAGGATTTCAGCGCGAGCCTGCCGGTGACCTGGGTGCGATCGAAGCTGCCGCTCGCTTCGGTGGTCACGCCGCCAGCCTGTCCGAACCGCAAGTGCTCCAGCGATAGCGCCGCCGGGCCGTAGCCGAGCTTTGCCGCAAACGGCCGCAGCTCCTGTCCTGCGGAGATGGCGCGGCCGATATCGAGCGAGAGCTTTGCCTCCTCCGGCCATTCGCCCTGCGGCCCGGCAAGCGCGCGCACAAAACTTGCCGCGGCATCGAGGTCGAGACGATCGGCCTTGAGCTCGGCATCAATCCGGGAGCCCTTGCTGGCGCCGGTCTGGACGAAGGCGATGCGGCCCTCCACCGCACCGCCCTCGATCTCGGCCTTCAGCCTGTCGATGGCGAGATGGTTGGCGGCAATCGTCACGTCACCGGCAAGGCGCAGCGGCCGCGTGCTGCGCCGGTTGATCTCGCTGCGGCCCTGCAGCCAAGCCAGCAGCGTATCGGGATCGGACGATTCGACGCTGAGGCGGCCGCTGAAGCTGTCGGCGCCGGGAGTCGCGCCATTGAGCGAGAGCTGCGTCATGCCGGGAGCGCGCAGCTCGAGCCGCTGGAAGGTCCAGGATCGTCCGTCGGTCTGAAGCTCGGCCGTGATGTTCTGGAGCGGACGGCCGCCGAGCATGATCTGGTCGGAGTTGAATTCGATCTGCGCCGGGATCGGCGCCTGCGGGATCGCGGCCAGCCCTGCGCGCAGCGCCGGCAGGACACGCTGCGGATCGGCATCGTCCTTGGCAGCATCCTTGGCCGCCAGCTTGTCGGCATCGACCTGCCGCGCCGAGAGCACCGCGCGCAGCAGCGGCGAGGCGCCGAACTTGAGGTCGCCGACGCCGCCGAGCTTCAGTGCGGCGTCCTCAGTACCGAAGCTGACGTCGATCTGGTCGAACTTTGCGCCGGCCGGATCGGCCTTCAGCTTCGTCGTGAGCTTCCAGGGCGTCGGCCCTACCTCGCCCGCCTTCTTCGTCGCGGGCACGGCGAGCGTCAGTGCGCCGTCGAATTTCGGCAGGCGGTTGTCGAAGGCGAGCACGCCTTCGAGATCGGCGAGGATGGCGCGCTCGCCCGGATCGATGTTGAGGTGGAGGCGGGTGGCGTTGCCGTCGGCGCTTGGGCCGGAGGAGATGCGAAACGGATAGCGCACGCCGTTGGCGGAGAAACGGCCGTCGCCGCGCAGGGAGCCGGCGAGCGAGCGCACGTCACCGGAAAAGGCGATGTCGCTCAGCTCCAGCGTCGAGCGGCTGGCGGCATCGTGCAGGGCGATGCGGCCGGTGAGATTGAGCCGCTCGATAGCGAGCGACGCGAGATTGAAGGCACCGCTCGCAGTAGACGGCAAATCGACCCGCCCGCGCGCGTCCAGGCCGAGGTCGACCGCCATGCCGCCGACCGAAAGCTCGGTGGCGCGCCATTCGCCGCGCATGAGGGAGCCAAGACTGAACTCGACGTCGAGCTTGTCGGCGCGCAGGCGGCCGAGATCGTTGTTGCCGCCGAAGGTGACCGCGCGCAGCCGCAGCGTCGGCGCCGGCAACAGCCGCGCGTCGAGCTCGCCCGCCACCCGCACCGGCACGCCGATGATTCGGCTCGCCTCCGCCTCGAACTGGGGCCGAAACTGGTTCCAGTCGACGAAGTGAGGCCCGATCAGCGCGGCCAGCAGCGCAATGATGAAGGCAATCGCCAATCCGAGCAGCGTCGTCTGCACGGGTCTCCCCTCGGCCAAAACGGCGCCCGGACCAGACTTTGCCCTCGGAAGGCTTCAGGCGGGCCGGAACAGCCCCTTATATAGGGGGAAGTATGGCGAAGTCACAGCGACCGTTGCGCGCGGAGGTTAACGCCGGCGAGAGGCCCTCATGGCGAGGAGGCGCAAAGCGCCGTCCCGAACCATAGAGGTCCCGCTTCCGCCGGCGGCCATCCTTCGAGACGCCCGCTTCGCGGGCTCCTCGGGATGAGGACCTGCGCTCGCAGAACCAGGGCTGACGCCTTTACCAGCTTGCCGGCAACCGCTTCAGGCCGCGCAGCACGAAGGTCGGCCGCCATTCCGGGGTTTCGACATCGTCGATGCGCAAATCGGGCAGCCGCCGGAGCAGCGTCGCGATGGCGATCTCGGCCTCGATGCGCGCCAATTGGGCCCCCAGGCAGAAATGGATGCCGCCGCCGAATGACAGCGGCTTCACGTTCTGGCGGGTGACGTCCAACCGGTCGGGCCGGTCGGGATAGACCGCCGGATCGCGGTTGGCCGAGCCGAGCAGGCAGAGCACGGTCTCGCCCTTGGGGATCTTCACCCCGCCGAGATCGTCGATGTCCTCCAGCGCGACGCGCCCGGTCATCTGCACCGAGGAATCGTAGCGCAGGAATTCCTCGATCGCGCCCACCATCAGCTCGGGCCGCGCCTTCAAAAGCGCGAGCTGGTCCGGATTGCGGTGGAGCGCCAGCAGGCCGTTGCCGATCAGATTGACGGTGGTCTCGTGACCGGCGCCGAACAAGAGGATGATGTTGGCGGTCAATTCCTCGTTGGTGAGCTTGTTGCCGTCCTCCTCGGCCTGCACGAGCTGGGTGATGAGATCGTCGCCGGGACTGCGGCGGCGCAGCTCGAACAGCTGCTGGAAGTACATCTGGGCCATCAGGTTGCCGGCGTTGCCCTGCTTGATCTCTTCCGGCGACAGCGGCACCGGGTCGAGCAGCCGCCCGCCGTCGCGCGAGCTCTTGTAGAAGACCTCGCGGTGCTCCTCGGGGATACCGAGCATGTCGCAGATGATGGTGACAGGCAGGCGGAAGGCGAAATCCTCGATCAGGTCCATGTGGCCGCCGTCGATCACCGCATCGATGGTCTGGTCGACAATCTCCTGGATGCGCGGGCGCATGTCCTCGACGCGGCGGGCGGTGAAGGCCTTCACGACCAGGCCGCGCAGGCGGGTGTGGTCGGGCGGATCGGCTTGCAGCATCCAGTGGCTCATGCTGCGGAACACCGGCTCGTCCATGATCTTTTCGCTATAGCGGCGCTTGGTGCGCTCGACGAAATCCTTGCCGAAGCGCTTGTCGCGCAGCACCAGGCTGACATCGGCGTGTCGGCTGGTGACGAATTGGCCGAACGGCGTCACATGGATCGGATCGATCGTGCGCAGCCGATCATAATGCGGATAGGGATCGCGGATGAAGTCCGGCGACAGCGGGTTGAACAGCTGATCGCTGTTCGGGCCTTGATTCGCGCCTTGCACTTGCTCGTTCATGGTGACCTCAGATCGGTTGCCGCATGACACGAATACGCAAAGCTGTCCCACAGCCCGGCGTAACCATCCCTTTCGAATTATCAACTCGATACATTGTTGTATCGAATTGCATTCTGCCCTAAGCTGCCGGGATGTCAAGAGTGAGAACCAGGCCGACCAGGGACGATACGCGCGACAGATTGTTCGAGGCGGCCGCGCGCGTGTTCGAGCAAGACGGCATTGGCGGCGCCAGCATCGAGGCGATCGCGGCCGCGGCGGGTTTTACCCGCGGCGCGTTCTATTCCAACTTCAAGAGCAAGGACGAGCTGATCATCGCCATGCTCGAGGACCATGTCGAGCAGTCGATCCGGCGCAACATGGACATCCTCGCGCAGCACGACAATCTCGACGATTTCATCGCGGCGCTGAAGACGATGGACCGCAGCAAGCAGGATCCACTCGGCCGCTCGCCGCTGCTGCACATGGAGATGATCCTGTTCGTCGCGCGCGCCGAGAAGCGCCGCCCGGAACTTGCAAAACGCCTGCGCGCGCGGCGCAAGCTGGTCGCCGACATCGTCGAGGCGACGTTGAAGAGCAACGGGCGGAATGACAGTCTGAACCCGCCCTGGATGGCCTCCGTCGTGCTCGCACTGGAAGACGGCTTCCGCCTGCACCGGCTGATCGACCCCGAGACGACGCCGGCCGACAGCTTTTTGCGCGCGATCACGGATCTGCGGCGGAGGACCGGGTTGGCGTCGGAATAGGATGTCGCTTCGCAGGACCGTCGCGTTTCCACGTCCCACTAAGAGGCGGCATGCTTAACGTGCCGCCAGGGCGACGGCGGCAACGCGGTGCATGCGGAACCTACTGTGCAGCTTCGCTCTGGACCGCGTGCAGCCGGCCGGCCACCACCCGCACCTTGCGCGGCGCGGCCCGCCAGATCGACAGCGCCGACAATGCGCTCACGATCACGGCAATGCCGAAGGCGAGCGTGTAATCGCCGGCGCGATCGTAGAGAAAGCCGGTCACCCAGGGACCGGCGGCACCGCCCGCCAGCGCGGCCAGCATGATCGTGCCGAAGATGCTGCCCTGGTGCCGGCCCTGGAAGATCTCGAACACCACAGCGCCCATGATCGAGGTGAGGCCGTAGCCGAGCGCGCCTTGCGTGAACACCATGAGATAGACCAGCCACAATGATGGCTGGAACTTCAGCGCTATCAGCGCCGCGAAGCAGACGGCAAAACCCGCGCAGCTGATCGCCCACACCCATTCCCGCCCGATCCGGTCGGAGACATGGCCGAGCAGGATCTGGCCGGGAATGCCGAGCAGGCTGACGATGCCGAGCGCCCACACCGCGACACCAGGGCTGAAGCCGATGTCGAGCAGGAATTTGGTCTGGTGCACCTGCACCGCGTACCAGATGTACAGGCCGCAGAAATAACCGAACGCGATCCACCAAAATCGTGCAGTTGCGACGGCACGCTTCAGCGTCCATTCGGTGCCGGCCCAGACCGGATCGACGACATTGGAGACGGGCTTTGCCGCTCCCGCGAGCCGGGCGGCATCGCCGTCCGGCTCAAGGCCGATGTCCTCGGGGCGCTTGCGCAGCAGCAGATTGATGGGCGCCAGAACGATCAGGACCAGCAGCCCCATCGCGGTGCAGGCGGTGCGCCAGCCGGTCTGTTCGATCATGTGCTGCACCCATGGCAGCAGCGTCACCGAGCCGATGCCGACGCCGGCGAACGCGATACCGATGGCGAAGCCGCGCTTGCGGATGAACCAGTTCGGCAGGAACAGCGACTGGCCGGAATAGCCGAGACAGACCGAGCCGGCGCCGACCATGACGCCGATGGTGACGTAGAGATGCCAGGGCGCGCTGGTGAGCGGCGCGAGCAGCAGGCCGCCGCCCATCAGCACGACGCCGAGCTCCATCACGGCGCGCGGGCCGGCGCGGTCCATGAGGCGGCCGATCAGCGGGCTGACCACGCCCGACACCACGAAGCCGAAGGAGAACGCCCCCGCGGTGACGCCACGCTCCCAGCCGAACTCGGAGATGATGGGAGGAAAGAACAATGAAAAGGCGGTGCGCGCGTTGACGCCAATGGCCATGGTGACGAAGGTCACGGCGACTACGACCCAGCCGTAGAAGAACGGAAACCGCATGTTTGTGTTTCATCCCTGGACGATCCTTCCGACCATCCGGAGATGCCCGGGTCAAGCGCTTTTCGTGCATGCCTCTTGAGCGGCAGCGCAATCGCATATGAGAGCGGCCCTGCGGCGATCGTCCATGATCTCGATCTCCAGCCGCTGCGGCGGCAGGCCCGAATCTGCGCGCACCGCCAAGATCATCTCGGCCGAAGGAGGGACGCTCAAGCGGTGGATCGTCTTTAAGGCCGCCGCGTCCAGTGGTCGGCATTGACGGCGCCTTGCGGGATCGCTCCCTTCACGATCGCTTCGACCTGACGCACCGTTTCCAGGGACTGATATTCGATTGCCTGCGGGGTCAGGCCGCCGACATGCGGCGTGGCGATCACGTTCGGCAGTTTCGCCAGCTCGGGCGTCGGCATCTGATCGGGCGCGCGGCCGACATCCATGGCCGCGCCGGCGATGCGATGCTCGATCAATGCCCGCGCCAGCGCCGCCTCGTCGACGAGATTGCCGCGCGAGAGATTGATGAAGACGGCATGCTTCTGCATGCGCGCCAGTGCCGCTTCCCCAATCAGGTTCTCGGTCTGCTCGTTGGCCACCGCGAGGCAGACGACGTAGTCCGACGCGGCGAGCAGCTCATCAAGACCGACCTGCCGGATCGCAGCATCACTGACGGTCGCGAAGGGATCGGCGACCAGCACCTCCATGCGCAGCACTTTTGCCACCTCGGCGAGATAGCGCCCGATGCTGCCATAGCCGATGATGCCGATCCGGCTGCCCGCGAGCTGGCGGCCCATCCGTGCTTCCGCCTTGCGGCCGGCCTGGTAGTCGGCGGTGGTTCGCGAGACGCCGCGGGAGAGATCGACCATGAAGCCGAGCGCGAGCTCGGCCACCGCCTGCACGAAGCCCGGGCCGGCACGGGTCACGAGCACGCCCGCCCTCGATGCCGCGTCGACATTGACGTTGCGGATGTCGACGGCGCAGCGGACGAATGCACACAGGCGCGGCAGCTGCGCAAAGATCTCGCCGCGCCCCTCCGTCATGCGATCGGCAACGATGATGTCAACGTCCTTGGCCGCACGCACGAGCCCGGCAGCGTCGAGCGGCTCGTCGCCATCGTGCAGCATCACCTCGGCGGTCGCGCGCAGGCCGTCCAGGCTGCGATCGCCGTAATAGTTCCGGCGCATCTCCGGCGTGTGAGCGAGCAGGACTTTCACGACGAGACTCCTTCAATAGCCGAACGCGCGCGGCAGCGCCGTCGAGAGCCACGGCACGAAGGCGATGACGAGCAGGCAGAGGAACAAGAGGCCGAGGTAGCCCATGATCGGCTTCACCGTCTGCTCGATCGGGACGTTACCGATCAGGCAGGCGCCATAGAGCCCGAGCCCGAGCGGCGGCGCGAACAGGCCGATCCCCATGGCGATGACAAGCACGACCCCGAAATGCAGGGGATCAATTCCGAGCTGCACGGCGACCGGCAGCAGCAGCGGTCCGAAGATGATGAGGGCGGCCGCGCCTTCCAGCACCGAGCCCATCACGATCAGCACGGCAATCGCCAAGAGGATGAACAACCAGACGCCTGAGGTCTTGGACAGGCCGAGCATGAAGTCGCCGACCGCATGCGGCACCTGCTGCAAGGTCAGCGTGAAGGCCAGCGATTGCGCGGCGGCGACGATGAACAGCACGAGACCCGCGCGCGTCGCCGCCTGCACGAAGCTGTGCGCGGCGGACTTGAAGCCGAGCTCGCGGAACACCACGCTGCCGACGACCAGCGCATAGGCGACGGCGAAAGCCGAGATCTCGGTCGCGGTGGCAAAGCCGGTCTTGAAGCCGAAGAAGATCATGAAGATCAGGCCGAACGAGGCGATCGCGCCGCTCCACAGGCCTGACACCGGCATCTGCGGCTCGACCTCCTCTATCTTGTCCGGCCGCTTGCCGAAGATGATGGACACCGCGATCAGCACCAGCGCCATCAGCGCCGACGGCAGGAGGCCTGCGACGAACAGGCCGCCGATCGACAGGTTCGCGACGAAGCCGAGGATGATCAAATTGATGCAGGGCGGAATGGTCTCAGCCATCACCGCGGACGCTGCAAGCAGCGCCACCGCGCCGCCCGGATTCTGCTTCGAGCGGCGCGCCGCCGGGATCAAGACGGAGCCGACCGCGGCGACGTCCGCCATCTTCGAGCCGGAGATGCCGGAGAACAGCACCATCGAGGCCACCATCACGACGTTCAATCCGCCGCGCATCCGCCCCACCGCGCGCTGCAACAGCTCGATCAGGCGCACCGACATGCCGTTGGCTTCCATGAGATAGCCGACGAGGATGAAGAAGGGGATCGCGAGCAACACGAAATTGTCGATGCCCCGCGCCATCTGCTGGGCGAAGATGACGCCGGGCAGCGCGCCCTCGACCCAGATGAAGATCAGCGCGGCGAGTGCCAGCGCAAACCCGATCGGCAATCCGCCGAACAGGGTGGCGAAGAAGCCGATCAGCATCAAGATGCCCGCCGACGGCACCGATGACGGCGAGAGATAATCCCAGGCAAGATAAAGGCCGGTGACGACCAGGATCGCAACGAGGCCCCTGACGATTTCAGGGAGCGGCCGCATGCAGAGATGGTTGATCGCGAACACCGTCATGAACAGCGCGCCGACACCCATCGGATAGAAGGTCAGCTCCAGTGGCAGGCCGGATCCGGTGGTCTGTCCCGCCGTCAGCGCACCCAGCTTGATGGCGTTGTAGGCGACATAGCCGGAGATCAGCACGACCAGGAGCGCGCTGGCGGCATCGACAAGCACCTGCAATCGCTGTGACAGCAGATCCCGGAAGAACGACACGCCGACATTCTCGCCGCGCGCGAGCGCGCTCGCCGCGCCGAAGAAGGCCGAGCCGACCATCAGTCCGCGCGCGACGTCGTCGGACCATTCGACCGGCGCGTTGAAGAAGAAGCGCAGCAGCACGGAGGCGCAGACCACCACGAGATCGACGGCCAAGAGAATGGCTGCGATCGCGTCGCTGAGGCGAAGCAGCATGGTGATGCTCCCGTGGCGTCCGCCCGAGAGAGGCACGGCGGCTGTCATCGCCAGCTCAGATTTGGCCATCTCAGGCTTGCGTCGCGCGGATGATATCGATGACGGCCTTGGATTCCGGCCGCGCCTTGATGAAGTTATCGGTCTGCGGCGCCACGCGTTTCCTGAACGCTTCGCGGTCGCATTCGGCCACCGTCACGCCCTTCTCCGTCAACGCCGCCAGCGCCTCCTTCTCGACCGCAAGCCCATGGGTGCGCGTGTCGGCCGCGGCCTTCTTCGCGGCATCGAGGAAGCCCTCGCGCAGCTTCGGATCCATGCGGTTGTAGGTCATGTCGCTGAAATAGATCGCGAGCGGCGAGAAATTGTGCTGCGTCAGCGCATAGAACTTCGCCGTTTCGAAGAACTTGCTGGCCAGGATGGTCGGCGGATCATGCTCCAGCCCATCCAGCACGCCGGCTTGCAACGCCGTGTAGATTTCGCCGAATGCCAGCGGCGTCGCCGCGGCACCCATCAGGCGCAGGCATTCGGTGATGACCGGGTTGGGCAGCGTTCTGATCTTCAGCCCCGCGAGATCTTCGGGCGTCTTGACCGGCTTCCTCGCCAGTACGCTGCGCGAGCCGAAATTATAGGCCCAGGCGATGATGCGGATGTTGCCACCCTTGAGCAGCGCATCCTCGATCGGCTTGGCGGCGCCGGCGTCGAACGCCTTGGTCTGCTGCGGAAAACTCGAGAAGAGAAAGCCGAGGTCGAAGGTGCCGACCAGCGGCACGAGATTGGCCGAGATCGACGAGCCCGACACCATGAGGTCGATGACGCCGAGCTTCACCGAATTGATGACGTCGATCTCCTGGCCGAGCTGGTTGTCTGGAAAGAAGGCGACCTCGATCTGCTCACCGAGGCCGTTCGCCTTCAGGCTCTTGACCAGATTGTCGTAATAGACGCGGCCGTTGGCGTATTTGGGATCGTTCGGCAGCGAGGACGAACATTTCAGTTTCAGCGTGGCAGCTTCGGCGCGGCCGACGATCGCGGGAGAGAGCACGAGGCCGGCGGTGACCGCCGCCGATGACTTGATGAACGCGCGACGGTTCACGGGCACGATGGTCATGGTGCGGCTTCTCCCCGATTATTCTTGTTCGCCGCGGTCGTTGCCGCAGCCTGTTACGCAGACTGTATGGCCAAAGCGACGAAGCAGGCAAGGCTAGCGCCAGTCGCGGCAGGGCGGCGCGCGATGACTGGCGGCAGCATGGGCGGATCGTGAAAACGCCGAGGTTATCCGGGATTATCGATGAGGATCGGCTTGCGGCCGATGTGTGAGGACGAGGGTTTCGCGGGGTGCCACGGATTGATCTAATTGGCGCATGGATCAATGCGCAATTCACATGGATTGCGCTCGAACGATGCTCCCCTCCCGGCAGGTCCCCTGCCCCATTTTGCCGCGGCCCGCTGCGTGATCCAGCGCACAGACGGCGTGATGGCGCAAACGTACCAAAGGTGACATCGTCGCGCCGATGGAGGTGACGCCCATGCGCCGTCCAGTCTTTTCCAATTTGCTTCTAGCATCCGGTTTTTTTGCGCTCGCACAGTTGATGATGCCGACCGGCGCCGCCGCCGAGGCACGGCTCGCGCTGGTGATCGGCCAATCCGCCTATCGCACCGTGCCGGAACTGCCCAACGCCGCCAACGACGCCAAGGGCATGACGGAGCTGCTCGGCAATGCCGGCTTCACCGTCACCACGGCGGCCAATCTGGCGCAGAGCGAGATGCGTGCGGCGATCTCGGATTTCGCCGGCAAGGTCAGCGCCAGCGGCGCCGACACCGTGGCTCTGGTGTTCTATGCCGGCCATGGCCTGCAAATCGACGGCGAGAACTATCTGGTGCCGGTCGATCTCGACCCCAAGCGCGAGGCCGACATTCCGCTCCAGGGCGTGCGGCTGAACGACCTGCTCAACACGCTCGGCGCGCTGCCGACGCGGGCGCGCATCTTCATGCTCGACGCCTGCCGCAACAATCCGTTCCCCGCGCTCAGCGGCGCCGGTCATGGGCTTGCGATCGTCGACACCAAGGCCGGCGCGCCCGGCTCCTTCATCTCCTATTCGACCTCGCCCGGCGCCGAAGCCGAGGACGGCAACGGCATCGACAGCCCCTATACCACCGCCGCACTGACCATCGCCAAGCAGCCCAATCTGCCGATCGAAGAGGTGTTCAAGCGCATCCGCGTCGCCGTGGCGCAATCGACCGCAGGGCGGCAGATCCCCTGGGAAAGCTCGTCGTTGACCACTGATTTCAAGTTCTTCGGCGAGAGCAGCGACCAGCCGCCTTCCCTTCCGGGCGCAAATTCGATGGCGCTCGCCAGCGCCACGCGCAGCGTCGAGGACTGGCGCAAGGATTTGCAGGGCAAGCCCGCCAAGGTCGCCTATGAGCTCGTGATCAGTGAGGATACGGTGCCGGCCTATCAGGCCTATATCGAGCTGTACGCACAGGACGCTCAGACGCCGCGCCTGCGCACGGTGCTGGAGCGGCGGCGGCAGATGCTGGCCTGGGAGCGCGCGGTCTCGATCAATACCCGCGCCTCGTTCGAAGCTTATCTTGCGAACTGGGACAACAGCGACTTAGCTGCGACCGCGCGCAGGCTGCTGCTTCGCGTCCAGAACCGCAATTATGGCCAGGCCGCTGCCGCCGCTGCGGCGCCGGCCCCGATCGCCGTCGCAATGGCGCCGACCTGCCCGTGCTCGACGCCGTCGCCGCCTGCAACGCCGGTCAATCCGAGCGTCGCGCCCATCATCAAGAAGCGCGTCGACGACACGCCGCCGAAGCGCAAGGTGGTCGAGACGCCGCCGAAGCGCCGGCCGCCGCCCGAAGAGGTCGTCTACGAGCGTGCGCCGCCCCCGGGGCCGCCGCCCGGCGCCGTGATGCAGGGCATCGGCATCGGTATCGGGATCGGCATGGGAATGGGCGGCGGCCGCGGCGGAGATCATTATCGCGGCGATTACCGCAGATACTGAGCCGGCCCGGCACAAACAGAGATCCGGCTCGCGCCGATAGCGCAAGCCGGATCTACTGCAACAGTACCGGACGATGCGGCGCACGGCGTCGTCGCGTTCAGGACATGCGGCGCGGGCCGATGGCCTCGAACTGCGCCTTCTGCTCGTCATTGAGCGTGGCGTAGAAATCATCGAGCGCTGCGCGCACCGACTTGATCCCATCCAGCATCACGCCGAGGCGCTGGCGGATTGCGGACATGCGTGCCGGCGGTGTCATCACGTCATTGGGCTCGCAGGCTGCCTTGAGCGATGCACTGATCTTGGCGCTGGTATCCTGGAGCACCTGGAGGGCCGCGCGCTGGGTATCGTTCGGACGAATCCTCTCCTCGATCGTGGCGCCAGGCCAATCGAACGCGGCGGACGCGCTGCAATTCTGCACCGACGATCCACTCGCATCGTTCGATGCGGTCGCGCGCCGCTGGTCGCCAGCCAGCGCATTGAAGCGCGCCTTCTGCTCGTCAGTCAGCGAACCATAGAACTTGTCGAGCGCAGGCTGGACCAGATCGACGGCCTTCTGCATGGCTTCGACACGCTGCTGCATCGCCGCGAGCCGGCCGGGCGCCGTCGCTGCGGCCTGCGTCGGACAGGATGTGCGGATCAGCGCTGCAGCGTCCATCGAGGCATTGCCGAGCGCATCGAGATCGGCGCCTTGCGCATCGCTCGGCTGCACCGCCGCCGCAATCTGGTCGATCGGCAGACCGACGATGGCACGCCGGTCGCTGCCGCAGAGCTGATCGAGCGGCGCGCTGCGCGCCCGCCGTCGTCCCTGCGGCTGCTGCGGCAGATAGGCCGACAACCGATCATAACCGTAGGGGCCGAAAATGCCGGCATAGATGTCCGGATAACCGTAGCCCCAGAAGCCGAGACCGTCGCCCCAGATTGTGTAGTCGTAGAGATCATTGTAGGCGAACGGCCAGAACAGCGGTCCGACCCAGCCATAGCCGCCACCCGCATGTTGCCACCATCCGCTGCTTGCGCCGCTCCAGCCGGCCAGTGCGGCCGCGGTCGCGATCTGCGCACGCGCCACTGGATTGCTGATCAGCCGGCCGTTCCGAAATGTGCTTGAGTTGAGCGCATTGCGGAAGTTCGCGGGCCGTATCGCCGCGTTGCGGATATGACCGAAATTGGGGCTGCCGCGCCGGGCGCCTGTTGCGAACCGCATCCCGCGATGATGCCCGCCGCCGTGCGCGTGCCCGCCGCCGTGGCCGCGGAAATGGCCGCCACCATGATGACCACCGCCGTGCCCGCCTCCGTGCCCGCCACCATGGCCACCGCCATGTCCGCCCTTCGCCAGCGCCGCGCCTGCCAGCATGCAGGCAAACGCCACCGCGGCAATTCCAATGACCGGTCGCATCATCACGCCCTCCCGCGCAAAGCCCTGCCGTTGAGGCATCGGAACTTGGCGGGAATGGAACCGGCAACGTTGCCAAAAGTTCCCGGTTCTTGGCTGCGCAGGGCCCTAGGCCTCCGGCACGATCTTGCCGGGATTGAAAATATTGAGCGGATCGAGCGCCTTTTTCAGCGCCCGCATCGCATCTAGCGCTTCGGGACCGAGCTCGGCCTTGAGATATTTCTGCTTGCCTTGGCCGATGCCGTGCTCGCCGGTGCAGGTGCCGTCCATCGCCTGCGCGCGCTCGACCAGGCGATGCATGAACTCCTCGCCGCGCGCCATCTCGTCGGGATCGTTGACGTCGCAGACCAGTGAGCAATGGAAGTTGCCGTCGCCGACATGGCCGACGATCGGCGACAGCAGGTTGAGCCGCTTGAGATCCTCCTCGGTCTCGCTGACGCAGTCGGCGAGGCGCGAGATCGGCACGCAGACGTCGGTCGCGACGACGCCGATGCTGTCGCCGGGCCGCAGCGCCTTCACCGACCAATAGGCATCGTGCCGCGCCTGCCACAGTTTGGTGCGGTCCTCCGGCTTTGTGGTCCAGGAGAACTCGCCGCCGCCGCACTCCTTCGCAATCTCGCCGAAGGCCTTGGACTGCTCGGCGACCTCGATTTCGCTGCCGTGGAATTCCATCAGCAAGAGCGGCGTCTCCGGCAGCGTCAGCTTCGAATAGGCATTGCAGGCCTTGACCTGCGCGGCATTGAGCAACTCGATGCGCGCCACGGGAATGCCGGTCTGGATCGCCAGGATCACGGCCTGACAGGCGCCGTGCACGGTTTCGAATGACACCGCACCCGCCGCGATCGTCTCGGGGATACCGCGCAGGCGAATGGTCAATTCCGAGATGATGCCGAGCGTGCCTTCGGCGCCGACAAACAGATGGGTGAGGTCGTAGCCGGCGGATGATTTCTTGGCGCGCGTGCCGGTCGTGATGATCTCGCCGTCGCCGCGCACCACCTTCAAGGCCAGCACGCTGTCGCGCATGGTGCCGTAGCGCACCGCATTGGTGCCTGAAGCGCGCGTCGAGGCCATGCCGCCGAGCGAAGCATCCGCGCCGGGGTCGATCGGGAAGAACAGGCCCTGGTCGCGCAGATGCTCGTTGAGCGCCTTGCGGGTGACGCCCGGCTGGATCACGCAGTCGAGGTCCTCGGCATGCACCGCGAGCACCTTGTTCATGTCGCGCAGGTCGATCGAGATGCCGCCGGCCGGTGCGTTGACCTGGCCCTCGAGCGAGGTGCCGGTGCCAAAGGGAATGACAGGGACGCGATTTTTGGCGCAGATCCGCACCACGTCCTGGATGTCGGCGGTCTCCTGCGCCATCACCACGCCGTCAGGCGGCTGGTTGGGAATCCACGTCGTGGTATGGCCGTGCTGTTCGCGAACGGCCTGCGAGGTGATGAGGCGGTTGCCGAAGCGTGCGGCAAGCTGTTCCAGCGCGCTTGTGAGGGCTTTCGGCTCCGGCCGCGGCGGATTATTGGTGATGGTCGTGCCCACGGAATTCCTCCCGACAGAAGGACCGTGGCAAAGGACATAAAATCGGTCAAGTCAAGGGACCGGACACATGGCTAGGGAAGGACATATGCCGGAGACTGCCGCCTCAGCGCCACAAGCCGAGCCGTTCCGCGCCTCGATCATGCAGATCGAGCCGCAATGGATCGACTACAACGGCCATCTCAACATGGCCTATTACAATGTGATGTTCGACCGCGCGATCGACCAGCTCTGGCTCGAGCTCGGGATCGGGCCAGCCTACATGAAGGAGCGAGGTGGCTCGACTTTCACCGCCGAATGCCATGTACGGTATCTGCGCGAGATCCACCTCGGCGATCCCGTGCAGATCTTCGTCTGGCTGCTGGAGGCCGACGACAAGCGGCTGCACACTTTTGAGGAGATGCGTCATGCTAGCGAAGGCTGGCTGTCGGCAACTTCCGAGAACATGTCGCTGCACATGGACATGAAGGCGCGGCGCGTTGCGCCATTTCCGCCCGATATCCAGGCGCGCATCGCCGCGGTCACAAAGGCGCACAGCACCCTGCCCCGCCCCGTGGGCATCGGCCGCAGCGTGGCGATGCCCTCGAAGCGGTAGCCGCTATATCCTGTTGCGGCCGCGCGCCAAGCCGACCACGGCCGAGACCAGGAACAGGACGACCGCGATGAAGAAGATGATCTTGGCGATCTCGATCGAGGCGCCGGCGATGCCGCCGAAGCCCAGGATACCCGCGATCAGTGCGATAACCAGAAACGTCACAACCCAGCCAAGCATGGTCAAACCCTCGTCTTGATGTCCGTCTTGCGTCCGGCGCTGACCGCGCCGCCTGCCCAGACAATCTCGACGCGAGAATGATGGTTCCGGCCGACGCAGGAGCGAAATTCGCTGCCTTCGCAGGAACAAATCGGCCCGCCGCGCACGTGGAAAACCCTGTCCATCGCCCCATATAGGGACTAATCCCTGTTAAGAAGGCTCCCTTCCACCACCCCGCGGTGCGATCGTGGGGCCAATGATTCGCATGACCGAGCCGAGCAAGATCACCAACGTTCCCGACCACCAGCCCGCAGCCGGCGGCATTGCCGCGCGTGCGCGGGCCTCCGTGGGTCCGAAATATCTGTCCGGGCTCAATCCGGAGCAGCGCGAGGCGGTCGAAACCCTGGACGGCCCGGTTCTGGTGCTGGCCGGTGCCGGCACCGGCAAGACGCGCGTCCTGACCACGCGCATCGCCCACATCCTGAGCCAGGGCCGCGCCCGCCCCGCCGAGATCCTGTCGGTGACCTTCACCAACAAGGCCGCGCGCGAGATGAAGCACCGGCTCGGCCAAATGCTGGGCCACGCGGTCGAGGGCATGCCGTGGCTCGGCACCTTCCACTCGATCGGCGGCCGCATCCTGCGCGTCCATGCCGAGCTGGCGCAGCTCAAGTCGAACTTCACCGTGCTCGACGTCGACGACCAGGTCCGGCTGCTCAAGCAGCTCCTGCAAGCCGAGAACATCGACGACAAGCGCTGGCCGGCGCGCATGCTCGCCGGGCTGATCGACGGTTGGAAGAACCGTGGCCTGATGCCGTCGCAGGTGCCCTCGGGCGAGGCCGCTGTCTTTGCCAACGGCAAAGGCGGCAAGCTCTATGCGAGCTACCAGGAGCGGCTGAAGATATTGAACGCCGCCGATTTCGGCGACCTGCTCTTGGAAAACATCCGCATCTTCCGCGAGCATCCGGACATCCTGCGGCAGTACCAGCAGCGCTTCAAATTCATCCTGGTCGACGAGTACCAAGACACCAACGTCGCGCAATATCTGTGGCTGCGGCTGCTGTCGCAGGCGCCGGCATCAACCAAAGCCGTCATTCCGGGGCGCGTCGAAGACGCGAACCCGGAATCTGGAGATGAGTCCTCAGCTCGAGATTCCGGGTCTGCGCCTTCGGCGCATCCCGGAATGACGGTGGCGGCTGCAGGCCCCACCAAAAACATCTGCTGCGTCGGCGACGACGACCAGTCGATCTATGGCTGGCGCGGCGCCGAGGTCGACAACATCCTGCGCTTCGAGCACGATTTTCCGGGCGCCAAGGTGATCCGCCTCGAGCGCAACTACCGCTCGACCGGCCACATCCTCGCCGCCGCCTCGCATTTGATCGCGCATAACGAAGGCCGACTCGGCAAGACGCTGCGCACCGAGGATCAGGACGGCGAAAAAGTCACGGTGACGGGCTCGTGGGATTCCGAAGAGGAAGCGCGCGGCATCGGCGAGGAGATCGAGCAGCTCCAGCGCCAGGGCGAGAAGCTGAACGAGATCGCAATCCTGGTGCGCGCCTCATACCAGATGCGCGAGTTCGAAGACCGCTTCGTCACGCTCGGCCTGCCCTATCGCGTCATCGGCGGGCCGCGCTTCTACGAGCGCGCCGAAATCCGCGACGCGCTGGCTTACTTGCGCGTCATCAATTCGCCGGCCGACGATCTCGCCTTCGAGCGCATCGTCAATACGCCCAAGCGCGGCCTTGGCGATGCCACCGTGCAGATGCTGCACGATCACGCCCGCAAGCGCCGCATCCCGCTGTTCGAAGCGGCCCGCGCGGTGGTCGAGACCGACGAGCTGAAGCCGAAGGCGCGCGGCTCGCTTCGTGATCTCATCACGCAGTTCGACCGCTGGCGCACCCAGCGCGAGGTCACCGCGCATACGGATCTTGCCCAGATCGTGCTCGACGAGAGCGGCTACACCGAGATGTGGCAGAAGGACCGTTCGGCCGATGCCGCGGGCCGGCTGGAGAACCTGAAAGAGCTGGTGCGCTCGATGGAGGAGTTCGAGAACCTGCAAGGATTCCTCGAGCATATCTCGCTGGTGATGGACCGCGACGGCGGCGCCGAGGACGACGCCGTGTCGCTGATGACGCTGCATTCGGCCAAAGGGCTCGAATTTGACAACGTCTTCCTGCCGGGCTGGGAGGAAGGCCTGTTCCCGAGCCAGCGCACGCTGGACGAACAGGGCCGCGCCGGCCTCGAGGAAGAACGCCGGCTCGGCCATGTCGGCCTGACCCGCGCCCGCCGCCGTGCCATGATCTATTTTGCAACCAACCGGCGCATCCATGGCACCTGGTCGACCACGATCCCGTCGCGCTTCCTCGACGAACTGCCGGCGGCCAATGTCGAGATTACAGAATCCAAGGGCGGCTCGGCCTGGGGCGGCACCGGCGGCTATGGCGCCTCGCGCTTCGACGACATGGAGGCGTTCGGCTCCAGCTATTCGACGCCGGGCTGGCAGCGGGCGCAGGCCAACCGCAACCGCGGCGGTCAAGGTCGCAATGGCGGTGGCCGCGGCGGTTTCGAGGAAGAGACCGCCTCGTTCTCGTCTTCCTCCTCGCCCGATTTCGGCAGCTTCTCCTCGCGCCGCCGCGGGCCCCTGACCATCGAGGGCGAGCTGGTCGCCAAATCCACCGGCACGACGTCCGAATTCTCGCTGGAAGACCGCGTCTTCCACCAGAAATTCGGCTACGGCCGCGTCACCAAGATCGACGGCAACAAGCTCACGATCGCCTTCGACAAGGCCGGCGAGAAGAAGGTCGTGGACAGCTTTGTGCAGCGGGCGTGAGCGCCCGTCCCTGTTGCAGCGGTGTTACGCCGCCGCGTTTCTTCCGCTCGCCCCTTGACCATCACGAACTTCCCCGTATCAGATGAAGCCCATGGTCCGGGGCTCCATCACATTGATCGTGCTTGCATTGGGAATGCCGCCGCTCGCAGCGGCGGAGACCATGAGCTTTGGCGATGCGATCGGCAAGCTGGCGGCGAGTTGCGGCGCGGAAATCGTCGCCAATTGCCGCGGCGTCAATCCGGACTCGACCCGCCTGAAGGAGTGCCTGTCGCGCAACCGCGACGTGCTGTCGCCGCAGTGCCAGAGCGACTATCTCGGCGTCTTCGACGCCATCCAGAAACGCGTTTCGGCGCGCGTCACGGTGGCGAACGCCTGCCAGCGCGAGATCGTCAAGGTCTGCGGCGGCTCGACCAGGGAGACCAGCAAGTCGATCCCCTGCCTGGTCTCGACCCCCAAGGGCATCAGCAACAATTGTCTGAAGGCCATCGACGACGCGGGGTATCGCTGATGCGCGCGAAGGGGCTCTCCACCGCCGGACTAGGCATCGCGCTGAGTTTCGTCCTGCTCGCGAGCGCGGCCGGCGCGCAGACGGCGGCACCGACCCGCGACGACATCGTCGGCAAGCTCAACCATTTCGAGGAAGCCGCCGAGGTCGATCTTCCCGCGCTGAAGCAGCAGGTGATGGAGCGCGCCAAGGCCAGGATCAAGAATGATCCCGGTCCGGTGAACCGGCCGTTGATCGCGCCCGATCTTGCCAAGCTGCCCGCCTTCAACGCACAGATTCAGTTCGACGCCGACACGCCGATCATCCAGCCGGCGTCTTACCAGACGGTGGGCCGCATCGCGGACGCATTGGTGCATTCCTCGCTGCTCCCCTACACGTTCCTGATCGTCGGCCATGTCGAGTCCAATTCGAAGACGCGCGAGGCCAACGCGATCCTGAGCCAGCGCCGGGCAGATGCGATCCGCGACGTGCTGGTGAACACGTTCAAGATCTCGACCAAACGGCTGCATCCGATCGGCCTCGGCGAAGAGCAGTTTCTCGACCGGGCCAAGCCGACGTCCGCCGTCAACGGCCAGTTGCAGATCCTGACCTATGCCAAGTTGCCGGAAGAGCCTGCGCACCCTGCTGCGGCACCTGCGCCTGCGGCGAAAAAGCCCGCCAAGAAGCGCTGAGCGCGTGCATCCCAGCGTCCGACGGAACCCTTTGAAGTTTTGACCATTTTGTGACCTGTCTCACAGCGCAACAGCACGGTTTCGCGCGACAATAGGGCCGGTTTGTGCACCGCCCGGTCAGGTGCTATAGGCTTTTTTCGTCCTTCCCCGACCCTGTGCTGAACGAGAGCGAGATGGCTGGCTATTTTCAACGCCAACTGGCCGACTACGTCGAATATCATCGCGATCCCTGGAACTGCGCGATGCACGTGGTCGGCATCCTGCTGCTGTTCACCGGCGCCGTGCTGCCGCTGACCCTCGTGCATGTCTCCGTCTTCGGGATCGAGGTCAGCTTGGCGGTGATCATGGCGCTGCCCGTGCTGGTCTACTGGCTGATGCTGGACGCCGGGATCGGGTTCGCCATCCTGGTCTCGATGATCGTGCTGCTTTCAGTCGCAACCGCAATCGGCAATCAGGTCTCGGTCGCCATGATGTGGTCGATTTTTGCCGTGCTGATCGGCATTGGCGTCGCAGCGCAGATTGTCGGTCACAAGGTTTTCGAGGAACGGCAGCCGTCGATGGTCGATCACCCCACGCATTTCCTGCTTGGACCGATGTTTGTCATGGCGAAATTATTCATTGCATTGGGCTTCCGTCGCGACCTTGCCGCGATTCTGGCGCCTCTTCCGGCCAATTCCCTTTCGACCCGATAACTTCCAGAAGCGAAACAGCAAACCGTCTTCATGGCTCTCGTACTGGTTACCGGTGGCAGCGGCTTCATCGGACATCATCTCGTAGAAGCGCTCCGCGCCCGCGGGCAGCAGGTGCGTGTCCTCGATGTCCGGCCGACGGCCGCGGCGCACGCGGACGTTGAATATGCCCATGGCTCGGTGCTCGACCGCGATGCGGTCGATGCCGCGCTGACCGGCGTCGATCAGGTCTATCACCTCGCCGGCCTTCCCGGCATGTGGGTCGCCAACAAGCAGGACTTTCATGAGGTCAATTGCCGCGGCACAGAAATCGTGCTCGCGGCCGCGATGAAGCGCAGCGTGTCGCGCTTCCTGCACTGCTCGACCGAATCGATCCTGTTCCCCTATTCCGACCTCAACGGTGTTCCCGCCGAAGAGGCTCTGCAGCCTGCCGAAGCGATGCCCGGCGCCTATACGCGCTCGAAGTCGCTCGCCGAGCATTGCGCCGCAAAGGCCGCAGCAAGTGGCTTTCCGCTCGTGATCGGCACGCCGACCATGCCGATCGGTGCCGCCGACCACAATCTGACGCCGCCGACGGCGATGCTGTGGTACTTCCTCCAGAAGAAGGTGCAGCCGCATCTCAACTTCCTGGTCAACCTCGTCGACGTCCGCGACGTCGCCATGGGCCTCGTGCTGAGCATGGAACGCGGCCGGGTTGGCCAGCGCTACATTCTGGGCGGCGACTGCGTCCCGCTCGGCAACATCCTGCGGATGATGTCGGCGATGAGCGGCCGACGGCAGTTTCCAATCATCGTGCCCGGCAGGATCGCCGAGCTCTCCGCGATCATGCTCGAATACATCGCCGATCGCATCACGCGCCGGCCGCCCAACGGCACTGCCGAGGGCGTGCGCATTGCGCTGGCCGCGAGCGACCTCTCGATCGGCAAGGCGCGCACCGAACTCGGCTATTCGCCGCGTCCGATCGAGCCTGTGCTGCGCGAAACCATCACCCATCTTCTCGCCCGCAACGGTCAGTCGGCCTCCGGCTCGCTCGAGCATCACGCGCTCTCCTCGCGCGCGAGCTGAGCTCTCGGCCCAACGCAAAGAACCTTCATGTCCTTCGATTTCAGCAAGCTTCTCTCTGTCGCCTGGGGTGGTTGGACCACGACCTGGCCGACGCAACTGCTCGCCCTGATCTGGCTCGCCTGGCTCGTAAGCTGGGTCGGCGCCTCGTTCTGGCAGGGCCGCACCCAGAAGCAGGTGATGACGCTGGAATCCGGCCGCTATCGGATCCCGATCCTGGTCGGCGGCATCCTGTTCACGCCCTGGACGGCCGAAGTGCTGAACGAGAAGCCGCTCTGGGTGTTCAGCAACACCGGCGTCTACATCACGGCCCTGATCGTGCTCGCCGGCATCTCCTTCACCTGGTGGGGGCGGCTGCATCTCGGCAAGTTCTGGTCCAACACCATCACCCATAAGGAAGATCATCGCGTCGTCGACACCGGCCCCTACGGCATCGTGCGCCACCCGATCTACACCGGCCTGATCGCGGGCATGCTGGCGACCGGCATCGCGGTCGGCACCGTCACCGCAATCCTCGGCGCCATCCTGATCTCGCTCGGCATGTGGCAGAAGGGCCGGATGGAAGAGGTGTTCCTGTCGAAGGAACTGGGCGAAGACGCCTATGGCGCCTATTGCCGCCGCGTGCCGATGATTATTCCGTTCCTGTCGCCGCGGTGACGTAACCAGCCGCCATATCCGCCGTTGTCATCCTGGCGAAAGCTTGGCTTTCGCCAGGACGACGCTGGGGAAGCAGTGCGTGGGACCGCATCAACCCTGCCTGTTATGAGGAACCACCGCTCCCTGCGCCCGTTACCCACGACGCCTGCAACTAGCCGCAGAGCATCGCCATGTCTGATGCCTACGATTATTTTCGCGAGCACGCGATTGCCGCCGTCCGTAAGGCGCGGGCGTTGCCGCCCGGGCGGCCGAAGCGAAAGCAGCGCACGGTGGCGCGGGTCTATCACCTCCTGTCCAAGGAGGCCGCGCTTGCGCCGAACATCCATCATCTCGATGATTTTCGCGCGGTACGGCGGCTCGAGCGGCAGATCGGCCGCTGATCTCCCCGCACAGCCCGTCGGCGCTCGTCCCATGCAAATTCGATCGGCTGCCATTCCAATGGAATAGACCCTGACGACGCACCGCACAGGTTGACGTCCGAGCCGCCAGCCAGTTGGATGCGCGCGCAAACAGGGGCTTCTCATGACGTTTTCAGGCATCTTTGCGCAGTTCGTTGCGCTCCTCGGCGGCATCGCGCTGCAATGGCGGAAGCTATCGGGCACCGAGCCCGCACCCGCCTGGGGAGAGAAGCCAGCGATCCCCGAGGCCAAGCCGCAAGGCACGATCCCGACGCTCAAGATGCCGACCGCGCGCGGCTGGAGCGCGGGCCAGAAGCCGTCCGTCGCGCCCGGGCTCCAGGTCAATGCGTTTGCGACCGGCCTCGATCATCCGCGCTGGATCGAGGTGCTGCCCAATGGCGATGTGCTGATCGCGGAAGCGACGCAGATCGCCAGCCCTCCGCGCACCGTGTTTCACTACGCGATGCAAGCGACGATGCGGCGCGCCGCCGCGCTCGGCGTTTCCGCCAACCGCATCACGCTGCTGCGCGACAGGGACGGTGACGGCGTTGCGGAGGTTCGCGGCGCCTTCATGGAAAACCTCCGCCAGCCGTTCGGCATGGCACTGGTCGGCGACACCTTCTATGTCGGCAACACCGACGGCGTGATGGCGTTTCCCTATGTCGCGGGCGCCGATCGCATCACTGCGCCGGGCAAAAGGCTCACCAATTTCAAGCCGGGCGGCCACTGGACCCGTAGCCTGCTTGCGAGCCCCGACGGCAAGAAGCTCTATGCCGGCGTCGGCTCGCTCAGCAACATCGCCGAGATGGGGATGGAGGTCGAACAAGGCCGCGCCGCGATCTATGAGCTCGACCTCGCCGCCGGCGCGCATCGCATTTTTGCTGCCGGCCTGCGCAATCCGGTTGGCCTGGCTTGGGAGCCCACGACGGGCGTGCTCTGGACTGTCGTCAACGAGCGCGATGGGCTCGGCGACGAGACACCGCCGGACTATCTGACCTCGGTGCGCGACGGCGGTTTCTATGGCTGGCCCTATTGCTACTGGGGCAAGACGGTGGACGACCGCGTGCCGCAGGATCCGGCGATGGTCGCCAAGGCGCTTCAACCGGACTATGCGCTCGGCGGCCACACCGCTTCGCTCGGCCTGTGCTGGATGCCCGCGGGCACCCTGCCCGGCTTCCCGGACGGCATGGTGATCGGTCAGCACGGCTCGTGGAATCGCAGCAAGCTGTCCGGCTACAAGGTGGTGTTCATCCCGTTCGAGAACGGTCGTCCCTCCGGCCCCGCGCGCGACATCCTCTCGGGCTTCCTCGCGCCCGATGAGAAGGAATCCTACGGCCGCCCGGTCGGCGTCGCGATCGGCCCCGACAAGTCGCTATTGATGGCCGACGACGTCGGCAACGTGATCTGGCGCGTGACGGGCGCTTAGAGGATCACGTCCCAACGCAGAGCGTAGCGCGCTGCTTGCGCAGCAGCGCGATCACCGACAGCGCCGTGATCAACCCCGTCTTGGGATTTTCGGACGGGATGTTCTCGATTCCCATCGAGAAGCGTGCGGAATCTGCCTCAACCTCGATGCGGTGAACGTTGCGCGTCACGGTCGGGTCGGCCCAGATCTGCACTTGGGTGCGATCCGGCCCGACGCCGGCAAGCGACAGCGCGACCGCGACGTTGAGATTGGCCGGGAAACCCTTTGCGGCCTCGCGCGCGTGCCTTCGAATAGCTTGAGCGGCTCGCGCAGCTTGTCGATATCGATGCTGTTCTCGAGGATGAACGGCGCGCCCTTCAAGCCGTCGATCGGCTTGCGCGTCACCATCTTCACCGAATGAATGGTGCCGATTGCGGCCGCGTTGACGGCGTCGAGCCCGATCAGCGCGCCGGTCGGCACGATGATGCGGCCGCCATTGGCGCGGGCGACATCGACGAGATCGAAATTGTCGAGCAGCCCGCCGACGCTGACCACGAGCGCGGCCTTGCCGCGCCTGACCGCGGGCTCGACGATCTCGCGCAGATGCCGGCTCGGTGCACATTCCACCACGATGTCGGCGGCATCGCCGAGCTGATCAATCGATAGCACGGATGGTGCCCGCCGCAGGCCGCTGAGAAACGCCCGATGCTTGACGGGATCGCGCACCGCCACCGCCGACAATGTCAGTCCCTCGATGCCTTGATCCAACGCAGATGCGATCTTGGTGCCGATCGAGCCCAATCCCGCGATGGCAATCCGCAAATCGCTCGAAGCCTTATGTTCGGTCATCGCATCCCACTTTCTGGCTGGATTGATGTCATAGCGTATCGTTTTCTGTATAAGCCAGTGCGAATTGAGTTCGCCTTACCGATCCCCGGCATGGCGTGGACTGTGATCCGCCGCCGCAATCCCACTGATACGGAGTATTCTCATGCGCACCCATTCGATCGCAGCCATTCCCGCCGACGGGATCGGTCCCGAGGTCATCTCGGCCGGAATCCGCGTGCTGGAGGCTCTGGCAAAACGCAGCGGCGACCTCGCCTTCAACGTCAAAACGTTCGACTGGGGCTCGGACTATTACAAGAAGCACGGCGTGATGATGCCGGCCGATGGGCTCACCGAGCTGAAAAAATTCGATGCGATCTATTTCGGCGCGGTCGGTGCGCCTGACGTGCCTGACCACATCACGCTGTGGGGGCTGCGCCTGCCGATCTGCCAGGGCTTTGACCAATACGCCAACGTGCGGCCGACAAAAATCCTGCCGGGCGTCGCCTCGCCGCTGCGCAATGTCGGCGTCGGCGATCTCGACTGGGTGATCGTGCGCGAGAATTCGGAAGGCGAATATGCCGGCATGGGCGGCCGCGCCCACAAGGACCTGCCGGAAGAGGTCGGCACCGAAGTCGCGGTCTTCACCCGCGTCGGCGTTACCCGGATCATGCGCTATGCGTTTGAGCTCGCGCGATCGCGTCCGCGCAAGCTGCTCACGGTCGTGACCAAGTCGAACGCGCAGCGCCATGGCATGGTGATGTGGGACGAGATCGCGGCCGAGGTCGCCGCTGATTTTCCCGACGTCAGCTGGGACAAGATGCTGGTCGATGCCATGACGGTGCGCATGACGCTGCATCCGAAGAGCCTCGACACGATCGCGGCGACCAATCTCCATGCCGACATCCTCTCGGATCTCGCCGGCGCACTGGCGGGCAGCCTCGGCGTGGCGCCGACCGGCAACATCGATCCGCAGCGCCGCTTCCCCTCGATGTTCGAGCCGATCCACGGCTCGGCCTTCGACATCACCGGCAAGGGCATCGCCAATCCGGTCGCAACGTTCTGGACCGGCGCGCAGATGCTCGAGCATCTCGGCGAGAAGGATGCGGCGAGCCGACTGATGGCCGCCGTCGAGCGCGTCTGCGCAGCCGGCGTGCTGACACCCGATGTCGGCGGCAAGGCGACGACGAAGGAAGTGACGGATGCCGTGATCGACGCGATCCACGGGTCGAACGTCTGATCGCCACTCTCCGTGATGGCCGAGCTTGTCCCCGGCCATCCACGACCTTTTCGTGCGGCACCAAGAACGTGGATGCCCGGGACGAGCCCGGGCGTGACGAATTTGCGGAACAGCCGGACGCTCAATGAATGCTGCTTTCGCAGCGATGATGCGCTCTACCTCCGCCCCGCGGGAGCCGCCGGCGGCGTCGCCATCGCGGCGGCCGGCGCCGGAGGGGTGAGGTGGCGCGGAACGATGATGGTCTGGCCCGGGACGAGCTGCGCGTTCTCCGGCAATGAATTGCTCTGCGCGAGCGACCACAGCGGCACGCGGTTGGCAGCGGCGATGCTCTCCATGGTGTCGCCGCGACGAACCGGCAGCCGAACTCCGCTATCCCACAACTCGACCAGTGCATCGCCGGGCACGAGATAGCGCAGCGGCACGGCATCAGCCTGGGCCTGCGGTGGGATGCGCGGCAACTGCGTCACCATCTCGACGATCTGGCGATGGATGTCGTCGGACTTCTCGATGTTGATGTGCGAGACGCGCGCGTTTTCCTTCAGATCATAGCTCGCGTAATGACCGCGAAAACCGGGCACCGCCACGACATCGCCGCCCCCCAGCACGCTGTCGGACAGGAAGATGTTGATGAAGCGCTCGACATTGAGCGGGACGTCGCCGGTCGCATGCGCGGGATCGATGGCGATGACGAGGCTGATCGGGACGTTCTCCTTCGCCGCCATTTCGGAGATGACGATCGAGCACAGCCCGCCCATGGAATGGCCGACCAGCACGATCGGTGCCGCCTTCTCCTTGTAGCTGGCGATGACACGGTTGCCGATCAGCCGGCACAGGGTGAATTCATAGACATCGGCCGAGAAGCCGGCCTGGGTCAGTTTCTCGCCGAGCCGGTCCATGCCGGTCGAGAAGATCGGGCCCATGGCACCACGGAACAGGTAGACCCTCGGCGGCGGCAATGGCTCGAACGGGGGCGGCGGCGGCGCGGCGGGGACGGCCGCGGTGGCCTTGGACTTGGCCGGTGAGGTCGCGGCCACGCCGCTGCTCATGGCGAGCAGCGCAACCGCGGCCAGCGCGACTAGTCGCCTCAAACGAATCATCAGTCCACCAGTCCCACCACGGAAGGCAACGGCCTTCCCTGCCGGGCTTAGTGACCACCGATTGGGTGGATTTTGGGGCACGGAACCGGCTGCGGCCCCTCGCAAATCCATCGAGCTGCCGCGTATCCGCGGGAGATGACAGGCTTTGCGACGATCGGCCTCAGGCCGGCGTCGCGAGAGCTAAAGCGGCAGAATCCGGTTCAATAGGTCGAGCAGCGTGCGCTGCTCCGCGTCGCTGAGCGGCGCCAGCATCCTTTCATTGTAGGGCTGCGTCAGCCTTGCCCCCTCCTGAATGAGCTTTGCGCCCTTTGGCGTCAGCATGAACTCGACGGCGCGGCGATCCGACTTCGAGCGGTTGCGCTTGATGAAGCCGGATGACTCGAGCTCGTTCAGGATCTTGATCAAGTTCGGCAGACGCAGGCGGAGCAGGCTGGCAAGGCTGCTGGGGGGAACGCCGGGATTGTCGCGAATGACGACGAAGATCGCATAGGTCGCGGGCGTCAGGCCCAACGCGGCGAACTCCTCGTAGAAGCCTTCGAAGAACTTCAGCTGCGCCAGGCGCAGCATGAAGCCGGGTGTCCGCTGCAGCGCCCGCAGATCCAGCGATGTCTCCAAGTCGACCTCCACTTGGGATCTGCTGAAGGTCGTCGCCACGATCAAGGCGAGGACGCGTTCCGCTCCGAGAGCGACGGTCAGTGCCCGCTGGCGAAGCAATAGCGGTTGGGAGCTGACCATGAGCGGCATTGCATCGAGTCCGGTCGACCCGTTTGCGCCCGATTTCCTGATCGACCCCTATCCCGCCTATGAGGCGTTGCGCGCGCTCGGGCCTGCGTTCGCACTGGAGCGTTACGGCGTGTGGGCCATGGCAGGCTATGCCGAGGTCGAACCAGCCCTGAAGGACTGGAAGACGTTCATCAGTGGCGAGGGCGTCGGGCTCCACGGCATGAACCCGGCACTCCCGAAGCCGCTGACGCTCCAGATCGATCCTCCCGACCACGACAAAGGCCGGCGGGTTCTCGGCCGTACGCTGTCTCCGGGTCTCGCAAGAAAGCTGCGCGAGACGTTTCAGCGTGAAGCAGAGAAGAAGGTGTCGGAGCTTATCGACAAAGGCACATTCGATGCCGTAACCGATCTCGCCGAAGCCTATCCCATGAAGGTGTTTCCGGATGCGATCGGCATCAGGCCGGATGGCCGTGACAAGCTGCTGGCTGGAGCACGTTCGTGTTCGACAGCTTTGGCCCTGACAACGAGATGCTGGCCGCATCGCGGAAGGAAGGTCTCGCCGCCCAAAGCTGGATCATGGAATGCTGCGCGCGAGATGCGCTACGGCCCGACGGGCTCGGCATGATGATCTACCAAGCGGCCGACGAGGGCGAGATCAGCGAGCACGAGGCAACGCATTTGGTGCGGCCGTTCCTTACCGCGGGGATCGACACCACCGTCAACGGAATCGGCAACACCCTGCTTGCGCTAGCCACCCATCCGGATGAATATCGCAAGCTGCATCACAAACCGGAGTTGGCGCGCAATGCTTTCGAGGAAGGACTGCGCTACGATTCACCGGTGCAGACGTTCTTCCGCACCACCTCGCGCGATGTCGAGATTGGCGGCGGCGTGATCCCGGCGCATCGCAAGGTGCTGCTGTTCATGGCTTCCGCCAACCGCGATCCCGCACGCTGGGACAGAGCCGACCGCTTCGACGTCGAGCGGGTTGCGACGGGCCATGTCGGCTTCGGCGCCGGCATCCACGCCTGCGTCGGCCAGATGATCGCGCGCCTGGAAGGCGAATTGATCTTCAGCGAGCTCGCAAGGCGCGTGAAGACCATCGAGCTCACGGCAGAGCCGAGGCGCAGGCTCAACAATTCGCTGCGCGGCCTTGCGAGCATGCCGGTGCGGGTGATGGCGGCCTAGTTCCTGGCCGGAGCCGCTGCGGCCGCCGAGCGCGCTGACCGCGGCACACCGGGCTCCGCGACCGGCACAGCCGGGGCGCGCGAGCGCATGATCGCGGCGTTGATTTCCGCGATGACGCGGCGCTGGATCGCCTCGTTCTTGTCGATCGAGATGTGGCCAACACCGGTGCCGCGAACATCGACATTGTCAAGCTTGCCCCGCAGGCCAGCCGCGGCCCGCACCGGCTCGCCGGGACCATCGCCGATATAGATGTTGATGTAGCGCTCGGCGCCGGTCGAGAGCTTGGTCTTGAACACGGAGTCGAGGCCTATCGCGAGCTTCACGGGAACGCCGAGCTGGTTCAGCTTGGCGATCATGTCCGGCAGCGCGGTCGCGCCCGAGGAATGGCCGACCAGGATGATGGTCTTGAGGCGGCCGGCCTTGTAGGCGGTCGCCGCTTCATCGGCGAGCGAGGACCACGAGACGAAGTTGGCGACGGTCACCGGGATGCCCTGCGCCTGGAGCCGGGCGCCAATCGTGTCGAGCCCGAGCGAGAAGATGTTGAGCACGCCACGAAGCAGGTAGACATGCGTGGTCGCTGCCGCTGCCTGGCTCGGCGCGGCCTTGGCGCCGGTCGGGCTTATGGCAACAGCTGACAGCAGAAGCAGGCCCATCGCCCACATGCGGAGGGCGGGCAACTGGCTGGCGCCGGCGGTGTGACGGCCGTTCGGTCTCATCGATGTTTTCCCTGGGGACAATACGCTTCGCGATTGGTCGGAATCGTAGCCACGGCCCGCTCGCAGACGCAACAAAGAGCCGCGTGAGCGACAATCTTAGCCGCGCTCCGTGACCATCGCGCAACACTTGGCTGAAACCTGCCACTGAAGGGCCTGTTTTGAGACCATTTTTCTCTGAGCAATTGCGACCCGGCAACGGCGTTCCTATCTCATGGCTCCGCTGACCCGCCCTCCCGGGACGGGTTCCAGCCTCCCTCCCCAGCCTTTGCCCCTCAGCCTTGCGGCCATCATGTCCTCTATCATTTCCGTCGCCAATCTGTCGAAAACCTATGGGTCCGGCTTCAAGGCGCTCAAGAACGTCAGTCTCGACATCAAGCGTGGCGAGATCTTTGCGCTGCTCGGCCCCAACGGCGCCGGCAAGACCACGCTGATCTCCATCATCTGCGGCATCGCCAACCCGAGCGAGGGCCGCGTCCTCGTCGCCGGCGAGGACATCCAGACCTCCTACCGCAAGGCGCGCTCTCTAATCGGCCTGGTGCCACAGGAGCTGCACACCGATGCCTTCGAGAGCGTGTGGGCGACCGTGAGCTTCTCCCGCGGCCTGTTCGGCAAGCCGAAGAATCCTGATCACATCGAGAAGGTCCTCAAGGACCTCTCGCTATGGGACAAGAAGGACAACAAGATCATCACGCTCTCCGGCGGCATGAAGCGCCGCGTGATGATCGCAAAAGCACTGTCGCACGAGCCGCAGATCCTGTTCCTGGACGAGCCCACCGCCGGCGTCGACGTCGAGCTGCGCAAGGGCATGTGGGAGGTCGTGCGCGGCCTTCAGCAGTCCGGCGTCACCATCATCCTCACCACGCACTACATCGAGGAAGCCGAGGAGATGGCCGACCGCATCGGCGTCATCAACAAGGGCGAGATCGTGCTGGTCGAGGACAAGACGACCTTGATGCAGAAGCTCGGCAAGAAGCGGCTGACGCTGCATTTGCAGGGCAAGCTCGACGCGCTGCCGCAGAGCCTCAGCCATTATAAGCTCGACCTGTGCGATTCCGGCGCCACGCTGGTCTACGACTACGACACCAAGGGTGATCGCACCGGCATCACCAGCCTGCTCAGCGACCTCCGCACCGCCGGCATCCGTTTCAACGATCTCGACACGACGCAATCGTCGCTCGAGGACATCTTCGTCGATCTCGTGAGGACGTCATGAATCACCGCGCCATCCGCGCCATCTACCTGTTCGAAATGGCGCGCACCTGGCGCACGCTGCTGCAAAGCATCGTCTCGCCGGTGGTCTCGACCTCGCTCTATTTCGTGGTGTTCGGCGCCGCGATCGGCTCGCGCATCAGTCAGGTCGAGGGCGTCAGCTACGGTACCTTCATCGTGCCGGGCCTGATCATGCTCTCGGTGCTGACGCAGAGCATCGCGAATGCCTCATTTGGCATTTACTTCCCGAAATTTACCGGAACGATCTACGAAATCCTGTCGGCGCCGATCTCCTATTTCGAGATCGTGCTCGGCTATGTCGGCGCCGCCGCGACCAAGTCGATCATCCTCGGCCTGATCATCCTCGCCACCGCCGGGCTGTTCGTTCCATTGCATATTCACCATCCGGTCTGGATGCTGGCCTTCCTGGTGCTGACGGCGGTGACGTTCAGCCTGTTCGGCTTCATCATCGGCATCTGGGCCGACGGCTTCGAGAAGCTGCAGATGATCCCGATGCTGGTGGTGACGCCGCTGACCTTCCTCGGCGGCAGCTTCTATTCCATCGACATGCTGCCGGCCGGCTGGCGCACGGTGGCGCTGCTCAACCCAGTCGTCTATCTGATCTCGGGCTTCCGCTGGAGCTTCTACGAGATCGCGGATGTCAGCGTGTCCGTCAGCGTCGGCATGACGCTGGCATTCCTGGTGGCCTGCCTGATCGTGATCTGGTGGATTTTCCGCACGGGGTATCGGCTGAAGAATTGAGCCTGCCGTCATTCCGGGCGTGCGAAGCACGAGCCGGAATCCATCGTGCAGCAGAGTTGGTCGATGAATAGATTCCGGGTTCGCCACTGCGTGGCGCCCCCGAATGACGAGGTGGGGTACCAATTGCCCCTTTGCCGGCGTTGTGAATCCACGTCCGGCTCGCGAAAATGTCAGCGCTGCCGGGCGCCGTGCGGCACAAGACGGCCTTGCTTACATCAGGCATGACGTTAACGATGGACAGGCAGGCCACTGGAACCAACGCCGAATGACAGGCATAATGCACGCCGGGGACGGAGAGCCGCGGCGCCTAGCGTGAACAGGCCGGAGGCCGGAAGTCAGATGCGTACATTTTTGATTGCTTTCACATCCCTGATGCTTTTGAGCGCGGGCGCCGCGCACGCCAAGGTCGAGATCACCGTCGACAAGGACAACCAACAGATGACCGTCGCCGTCGACGGCGTCGCGCGCTATCACTGGCCGGTGTCGACCGGCATCCCCTCGCGCGAGACGCCGAACGGCGCGTTCCGCGCCTTCCGCATGGAAGAGGATCACTACTCCAAGGAATTCGACGACGCGCCGATGCCGCACGCGATCTTCTTCACCAAGGTGGGGCACGCCATCCACGGCACCGATTCGGTCGGCCGGCTCGGCTCGCCGGCTTCGCATGGCTGCGTGCGGCTGTCGCGTCAGAATGCCTCGACGCTCTATGCCTTGGTGCAGCAACAGGGCGTGCTCAACACCACGGTGACGTTGACCGGCTCGGCGCAGGTGGCGCTGGCGCGCAATCCGCGCGGCCGCAATCCCACCGCCGTCGCCCGCGCTCCACAGCCCGCCGAAGAACAATACAGTGCCGCAGGCGATCCCGTGAACTTGACGCCGCCGGCGCAGCCCGCCCGCCGCTACATGCCGCAGGACGACAATTACATCTATCCGGCCGACGGCAGCGACACCGGCGCACGCTATCCGGCGCCGCGCTCGGCCAGCCGCCCGCTCTATGACGCGCAGGTCTATCAGCAGCAGCAGCCGCGCCCCTATTACGACCAGGGCTATAGCCAGCAGGGCTACTCCTATCAGCCACAGCCCCGGCACGTTTATCAGCCGCGGGGCTATTATTATCAGAACTGACGCTCGCAACCATTTCCGCCAACCGCGCTCGGCGATCAGCACGACCAACAGATTGCCATTCGAGGCATCATGCCGCCACGTGCCACGACCATTCTGCCTGTGCTCTGGGCTTTGCTAGCGGGACCGGCGATGGGATTCGACCTCGAAGCGCATCGCGGCGGGCGGGCGCTGCTGCCGGAAAATACCCTGCCGGCCTTCGCCAACGCGCTGTCGATGGGCGTGGACACGCTCGAGCTCGACGTCGGCGTGACTGCCGACGGCGAAGTCGTCGTCTCGCATGAGCGCGGGCTCAATCCGGATCTCACGCGCGGCCCAGACGGGGCCTACATCACTCCGCCCGGCATGCCGTTCGTGAAACTGCGGCTCGACGAGGTCAGGACCTACGACGTCGGCCGGATCCGGCCGGATAGTGGGTACGCAAAGCAATTCCCCGATCAGCGCGCCTTACCGGGGACACGCATTCCCACCTTGAGCGAGCTGTTCGCGCTGGTGCGCAAGTCCGGCAACATGCGCGTGCGCTTCAACATCGAAACCAAGATCGATCCGAACCATCCGGACGAAACGCTCGACCCGCAGGCTTTCGTCACCAGGCTGCTCAGCCTGATCGAGGCCGAACAGTTTTCCGAGCGTGTCATGATCCAGTCGTTCGACTGGAGAACGTTGCTGCTCGTGCAGCAGCAAGCACCGAAAATACCAACCGTGTACCTCACGCTCCAGCGCGGGTCAGGCCAGACGGTGGCGCTCGACAAAGCCACCAACTGGACGGCGGGCTTCAGTCCTGCGGATCACGGCGGCTCGCTGCCGCGGACGATCAAGGCCGCCGGTGGCGCGGTCTGGTCGCCTTATTTCGGCGATGTGACCGGGGCGCTCATCTCGGAGGCCCGCGGACTTGGGTTGCGCGTCGTAGTGTGGACGGTCAACAAGCCCGACGACATGGCGCGGATGATCGAGCTCGGCGTCGATGGCATCATCTCCGACAGGCCGGACCTGTTGCGGCAGATCGCCGGCGAGAAGGGAATTGCGTTGCCGGCGGGGACGCCGGTGGCGCCGTAAGGTTTATCCGTCTTCATGGCCGGGCCTGTCCCGGCCATCCACGCGTTCCGTCGTCGTCCGAAGAACGTGGATGCCCGGCACAAGCCCGGGCATGACGACCTCTTGTGGATCTGCGCGCCATACCTTCGCCTGCCCTACTCCCCGTCCCGCAAGCGCCGATACAGCGCACCCAGAATATTGGAATAGTCGTCGGTCCAGACCCGCATCCTGTCGTCAGCTTCGGTCTGCTCCCATGACTTCGAGGAAGCGAGCCTGCCGATGTCCGCCTCCTCCCGCGCGGAGATGACGACGTCGGTCGAGAAGATGTAATCGGAATCGCGCCCGGAATCCTCGTTGAAGACCCAGCTCGTGAGATCGTTGGCATCGGCAATGCCGACCACGACGGTCTCGAGATCGAGATGCCGGTTGGAGACGTGCATCACCACGGCGCCATGCGGGGCGAGCTTGTCCTTGTAGATCTTCATCGCCTCCTTGGTCGCAAGGTGAATCGGGATCGCATCGGACGAATAGGCATCGACAATGATGAGGTCGTAGGCGCCGTTGGGCTCCTTTGCGAAGGTGAGCCGCGCATCGCCGATCACCGGCTTCATATCCGGCAGGCAGCTCGAGATGTAGCGGAAATTCCTGGGGTCGCGCGCTGCGTCGACCATGGATTGGTCGATCTCGAAGAATTTCCAACTCTCGCCGGGTTCAGCAGCACAGGCAAGCGTGCCGGAGCCGACACCGATCGCAGCAACCTTCAGTGGCGCGCCCTTGCGCTCGCGGATCGCGCTGACCGCCTGACCGATGCCGCCGTCCTTGTGATAGTAGGTGATCGGCTCGGGCCGGCCGACGACCGGCGTGCCATCATTGTTGCGGAAGCGCTCCGCGCCGTGGATCGTGGTGCCGTGCATCAGCACGTGGAAATAGCCGCCGGGCGTCACCACGATCTTGTGCACGCCGAAGAAGCTGCGCACCGTCGTGACGCGTCCCTCGTCTGCGGGATAGACCCGGATCAACGCCAACGCGAGGGCGACGGTCGCAAAAATCTTCCAGCGGCCGGCATTGAGCGTCAGCGCCAGAAGAGCTGCCAGCCCGCCGACGGCACCGGCGATCCAGACGCGATGGTCCTCGAACCAGGTCGAGAGGTCGCCCGTCGTAGTGGAGGGCGCGACGAGCGCCACCGCGAGCGCGGCGAGCGCCGGCCAGTACCATTTGACGATGCCCGCCAGCCGCTCGTTCGCCGACGGCCGGCATAGCGCGGCGAGCGCAATCAGGATCGGGTATTCGGCGATCCACGAGAAGGTGAACGGCGCGACGAGCCCTGCGAACAGGCCGCCGACCATGCCGCCGAACGACAGCGCGACATAGAAGCCGGTGAGATATTTGGCTGCCGGCCGCGTCCGCGCCAGTTCGCCGTGGCAGGCCATGGCGATGAGGAAGAAGCACAATTGATGACCGCCGAGCGTGAGCAGCAGGTTCTGCTCCCCGCCGAAAGCCAGCAGGACAACCACGCCCGCGATCGCGACCGGCTGGAGCATCAGCATCCATTTGTGCGGCAGCAGCGGACGCGACTGGAACACGACGACCCAGGTGAGCAGATACAGGGATAACGGCAGCACCCACAGAAGCGGTGCCGCCGCGACATCGGTGGAGATGTGCGCGGTCACCGCGATGAGCAGACCCGACGGCACCGCGGCCAGGAAGATCCAGCGCAGCCGCGTCACCAGACCGGGCGCCGGCGCATTGACCTCCTCCGCTCGCGCATCGACCACCGTCAGCTGCGGCGAGCGCAACAGCAGCACGCCGCAGGCGGCGATCAGCAGGATCAGGAGGCCATAGCCGGCGGTCCACAACCGGTTCTGCGTGTGCAGCGTGAACATCGGCTCCAGCAGGAACGGATAGGACAAAAGCGCGAGGAAGCTGCCGATGTTGGAGGAGGCATAGAGGAAATAGGGATCGTGCCCGGCGGGATGGCCGGTGCGGACGAACCAGGCTTGCAACAGTGGATTGTTGGCGGCGAGCGCGAAGAACGGCAGGCCGATCGAGACCACGAACAGGCCGAGCAGCCAGACCGCATAGCCCGAAGCGGGCGGCTCGCCATAGGCGGAGGCGATGCCGAGCGGCAGGGTCGCCAAGGCCGCGATCAGCAGCACCAGATGCACTGCGACCGGAACGATGCGGCTTTTGACCTGCATCAACAGATGCGCATAGGCGTAACCCGCCAGCAGCAGCGACTGGAAGAACACCATCGCGACCGACCACACCGCCGGCGAGCCGCCGAGCCGCGGCAGCACCATCTTGGTGAACAGCGGCTGCACCGAGAACAGCAAGAGCGCGCTGACGAAGATCGCGGCGGTGTAGACCGTCAGCAACAGCCGGTTGCGTGATGAGGACGGCTGCTCCGTGGCGGCGGGTTGCACGATCGAATCCATGGAAGCTCCGGCAAAAGCGTTTTCCAGCGAAGTGGGCACCGGTTCGCGCGACAGAACGCGTCGGACGATGCCCCCGGCGGGCGCCGGACGGCCGCAATGGAGCACAAGGCGCCTGAACGGGCAATAAAGGCGCTCCTGATGTTGCGGCGAGGAATGCTTGATATACAGATGTCGTACGGGGCGATGCGAAGCATCGAACCTGGAACCTCGAAATTCCGGGTTGCGCTCCGCGCGCCCGGAATGACGGTGGATTGGACTTGAACACTTCATGACAGAAACCGACGTCGTCATCATCGGCGCTGGCCATAACGGCCTCACCTGCGCAGCTTATCTCGCGACGGCAGGTCTACGCGTGCGCGTGGTCGAGCGCCGCAAGGTGATCGGCGGAGCGGCGGTCACAGAGGAATTTCACCCCGGCTTCCGAAATTCGGTCGCGGCCTACACCGTGAGCCTGCTCAATCCGCAGGTGATCCGCGACTTGAATCTTGCGGAACAAGGCTTGCGCATCGTCGAACGGCGCGCGCAGAATTTTCTACCCGCACCCGACGGCAGCTATCTCCTCACCGGCGAGGGGCGGACGAAGGATTCCGTGGCGCGGCTGAACGCGCATGACGCCGATGCGCTCGACGGTTTCACGCGCGAGCTGGAAGAGATTGCCGACGTGCTCAGGCAGTTCGTGCTGCGCGCGCCGCCGAACCTGCTTGACGGCTTTGGCACGAGCGCGATCCGCGAGGCCGTGAATGCGTTAAAGACGGCCAACATTCTGCGTGGGCTGACGCTGGAGCAGAGCCGCAGCCTGCTCGACCTCTTCACCCGCTCCGCCGGCGAGATGCTGGACGAGCGTTTCGAGCATGATCTTGTCAAGGCGCTGTTCGGTTTCGATGCCATCGTCGGCAATTATGCCAGTCCCTACGCGGCGGGTTCGGCCTATGTGATGCTGCATCACGCCTTCGGCGAGGTGAACGGCAAGAAGGGCGTCTGGGGCCACGCCATCGGCGGCATGGGCGCGATCACGCAGGCGATGGCGCGCACTGCGCGCGATCGGGGCGTCGCGATCGATACCGACGCGGGCGTGCGCGAGATCATCGTCGAGCGCGACCGCGCGGTCGGCGTAGTGCTGGAGAACGGCACCGCCATCCGCGCCAAATATGTCGCAGCCAACGTCAACCCAAAACTGCTCTATACGCGGCTGGTTGCGGCCGACGCCCTGCCCCAAGACTTCCTCGCCCGTATCCGGCACTGGAAGAATGGCTCCGGCACCTTCCGCATGAACGTGGCGCTGGACCGCCTGCCCTCGTTCACGGCGCTCCCCGGTCAGGGCGATCATCTCACCTCGGGCATTATCCTGGCACCGAGCCTCGGCTACATGGACCGCGCGTATCACGATGCGCGCGCGCAGGGCTGGAGCCGTGAACCTGTCGTCGAGATGCTGATCCCCTCGACGCTGGACGGCACGCTGGCGCCCGAAGGCAAACATGTCGCGAGCCTATTCTGCCAGCACGTCGCGCCGGAGCTTCCCGATGGAAAGTCCTGGGACGACCATCGTGACGAGGTCGCCGATCTCATGATCGCGACGGTGGACAAATATGCCCCGGGCTTTGCGGCGAGCGTGCTCGGCCGCCAGATCCTCTCGCCGCTCGATCTTGAGCGGCAGTTCGGCCTCTTGGGTGGAGACATCTTCCACGGCGCGCTGACGCTGAACCAGCTGTTCTCGGCGCGGCCGATGCTGGGCCATGCCGATTATCGCGGCCCGCTGAAAGGCCTCTACCATTGCGGCTCCGGCGCCCATCCTGGTGGCGGTGTCACCGGCGCTCCCGGCCACAACGCCGCACAGGTGATCTTGAGGGATCACCGGTCGCTGTTCGGAAGCCGTGGATAGGTCTGTGGACGAGCTGTGGATCGCCTGTCGAGATGCCTGCGCACGGCGGAGCGCCACAGGCTGGTCGATAGGCGGTGGAGAACTGCGGGGCCACTGCCGGAAAAGTCCGTGGATAGGCGTCGTACAAGGTGCGGATAACCTGTGGAGACTGCTCGATAGCCACATGTCGCAAAACGACCTCGCCCGCCAGGGGGTAATCCCCCTCGCGGGCGCTGGGTCAAAAACAGCCTATGAAGAAAAGTAGCCCCCGCTGGGAAATGGGAGGCGGAAATTACTTCAAAGAGGTGCTAATCGAACCGAACTTCTCGTTCAGGCTGGTGCCCAGGCTGTTCACCACGGTGATGATCGCGAGGGCAATACCGGCTGCGATCAAGCCGTATTCGATCGCAGTTGCACCGGACTCGTCCGACCAGAACTTCTGAACCATGCGCTTCAAGATTTGCCTCCGTTCCATTTCAAGCTGTGTTGGCGCCGCCAAACATCCGGAAATTTACGGCATGCGACCTACGGTCCGGTTAATCTGAGAGCTGCAACTTGTGCTGAAAATTGGGACTAAAAACTGCAAAAATTGAACCCGACGGAACCTTAGAATGCAGCCCGCCCCTACCCATCGCGCCAGCTTCTCGATCGGCAGCGAGGCCGCCGCCAGGCGTGTCGTCGACCTGCTCACCGAGGTGTTTTTCGAGGGGGATGCGGCGGTCGCTGCTTTCGAGCGGCCGGACGGCCGATGGGACGTCACCCTGCATTTTGCCGCCGCGCCGGACCAAGCATGGCTGCGCGAACTGGTTGCAACTTCAGCAGGAAATGAGATCGCACAGACGCTAGCCTTCGATATCGTCGAAGCCAAGGACTGGGTCAAAGCGAGCCTGGAAGACCTCGTCCCCGTCCCGGCCGGCCGTTTCGTCGTGCACGGCAGCCATGACCGCGACCGCGTGGCAGCGAACAAGCTCGCCATCGAGATCGAGGCGGCGCTCGCCTTCGGTACCGGCCACCACGGCACGACCCGCGGCTGTTTACTGCTGCTTGACCATGTCCTGAAGAGTTCCCGGCCGCGCAACTTGCTCGACCTCGGTACCGGCACCGGCGTGCTGGCGATTGCAGCCGCGAAGGCGTTGCATCGCGCGGTGCTTGCCTCCGACATCGATCCGCCCTCGGTGCGGGTGGCGGCCCAGAACGCGGCGCTGAATGACGTCGGCAACCATGTGCGGGTGATCCGCGCCACCGGCTTCGCCGCGGCGGAGTTCGGCAAATGGGGTCCGTTTGACCTGGTGTTGGCCAACATCCTCGCCAATCCATTGCGGCAATTGGCGAGTCCGATGGCGCGGCATCTCGCAGCCGGCGCCTACGTCATCCTCTCCGGCCTGTTGACGCATCAGGCCACCGCCGTGATCGCCGCCTACCGCGCGCGCGGCCTCGTGCCGCTGCGGCACCTGCGCATCGAGGGATGGAGCAGTCTGTTGCTGCGGAAGATGGGGTGACTGGTCGAAGCTGCCCTAGGTTGGGCCAAGCGCAGCGTGTCCACCAACCTCATTCGCGAACGCCCACTACTCCCCCGGCTTCTCGTTCTGGCGCGTCGCGCGCTCGTCCTGCAACGCCCGCCTCGCGCGGCGTTCGGCGAATCGATCGATCATCTGGCTGATGAGGCCGCGCGGCTTCTTCGGTGTCGCCGTAGCCGGCGCGCGGCGCACCGGCGGCGAAATCTTCTCAAACGTGAATGATGGCATCGTGTGTCCCCTCGCCGTTGAGATGAACCACCTGCTCGAATTTCCCTGTTATCCGGACGAAGCGCAACTGCCGCACCCTTTACTCCACTCAATTCGAATGGAACCATTTCAAGCACAGTCCATGCCAGATGCGACGCAAATGCGTCTAGATTGCGGACTGATCCCCATCATCCTAAAGTGATCCACCATGTTCGAAGCGCACTTCCAAACATTCGAGGAGCCCGAGGCCGGCGTCGCATTGGCGGCGCGCCTCGCTGCGCTCCGCGAAGAACTCGCCCGCCGCAAGCTGACAGGGTTCGTGATCCCACGCGCCGACCAGCAGCAGAATGAATATGTGCCGCCGTCGGAAGAGCGGCTCGCCTGGTTGACCGGCTTCACTGGATCGGCTGGATTGGCGGTGGTGCTGACCCAGGAGGCCGCGATTTTCGTCGATGGCCGCTATACGCTCCAAGCCGCCAAGCAGGTCGATGCCAGGGCTTGGGCGGTGGAATCGCTGATCGATCCGCCGCCGGAGAGCTGGGTGTCGGCGCACTTGAAGCCCGGCGAGCGCCTCGGATTTGATCCATGGCTGCACACTTCTTCAGCAGCCGAGCGCCTGTCCGCTGCCTGCGGCAAGGCCGGCGCCGAGCTGGTTGCGGTCGACAACAATCCCGTCGACGCGATCTGGCAGGACCGACCGCAACCTCCCCTCGCGCCGGTGACCGTGCACGGAATGCAACATGCCGGTCTCACTGAAGCCGACAAGCTGACCCAGATCAGAGCCGAGATCGACAAGCTCGGCGTCGACGCGCTGGTGGTGTCGGACAGCCATGCCGTGGCCTGGACCTTCAACATCCGTGGCGCCGACGTTGCGCATACGCCGCTGCCGCTGTCCTACGCGCTGGTGCCGAAGGACGGACGGCCAACGATCTTCATCGACCAGCGCAAGCTCTCCAACAGCACGCGCGACCATCTCGAACAGTCCGCCGACGTCCGTGAGCCCGATGCGATGGCGCCGACGCTGATGGCGCTCGCCAAGAGCGGCGTCGCAATCGCGCTCGACAATGCCACCGCAGCCGACGCGCTCAGCCGGCTGATTGCAGGCGCCGGCGGCAAGCCGGTGCGCGGCAGCGACCCGATCGCGCTGCTCAAGGCGGTGAAGAACGCAACCGAGATCAAGGGCACGAAGACGGCACATGTGCGCGACGCCGTGGCGCTGGCGCGCTTCCTCGCGTGGATCGATCGCGAGGCACCGAGCGGCAAGCTCACCGAGATCGACGCGGTCGAGGCGCTGGAGACATTCCGCCGCGACACCGGTGCGCTGAAGGACGTCTCGTTCCCGACCATCTCGGGCACTGGCCCGAACGGCGCCATCGTGCACTACCGCGTCACCCGCAAGAGCAACCGCCGGATCGCCCCCGGCGACCTGCTGCTGATCGATTCCGGCGCGCAGTATGAAGACGGCACCACCGACGTCACCCGCACGATGGCCGTGGGCGAACCGACGGCGGAGATGCGCGACCGCTTCACCCGCGTCCTGCGCGGCCATATCGCGATTGCGCGCGCGGTCTTTCCCGACGGCACCACGGGCGCGCAGCTCGATACGCTCGCGCGGCAATATCTCTGGGCCGCCGGCGTCGATTTCGAGCATGGCACCGGCCACGGCGTCGGCAGCTATCTCTCGGTGCACGAGGGGCCAGCGCGGATCTCGAAGCTCGGCACCACGCCGCTGAAGCGCGGCATGATCCTGTCCAACGAGCCGGGCTACTATAAGACCGACGGTTTCGGCATCCGCATCGAGAACCTCGAACTGGTGGTCGCCGCCGACATCAAGAGTGCCGAGAAGCCGATGAATGCATTCGAGACGCTGACACTGGCGCCGATCGACCGCCGACTGATCGATGTGGCGATGCTGGCCAAAGACGAGCTCGATTGGCTCAATGCCTACCACGGCCGCGTCCGGACCGAGGTGCGGCCGGGGCTGGACGAAGCGACGAAGACCTGGCTCGATCAGGCGACGGCGGAGCTGAGGGCGTAATGCGCATGGCGCCGCACGCGCTACGCAACTCTCCTCGCCCCACCGAGCTGTCATGCCCCGCGAAGGCGGGGCATCCAGTACGCCGCGGCGTCTCCGCATAGCACGACTGCCTCTGGAATGCTGGATTCCCCGCCTTCGCGGGGAATGACAACTAGAGTGGCGCACGGGCAACGCGCCCAATCGATCGCGATCACCCTCACCATAACCCTCCCGGAATCCGTATAGCCGCATTCCGAAACACCGATATCCGCCTTGCGCGAGCAAGCTACAGTCCGACTCGCATTTTGAAGAGACGGATACGCATGCACGGCATGATCAGCAAGCCGCCGGGAGCGGCGACCCTCGCGACGTCGCGCTTGGTGCTGCTGCTCTTGGTGGTCATGACCGGGATCGCGCCGATCTCGCTCTACATGCTGGTTCCGGCACTGCCGGTGCTGGCGAGCAATTTCGGCAGCGACATCTCGATCGCGCAGATGACAGTGTCGCTCTACATGGTCGGCATCGCGCTGTCGCAGCTCATCATGGGGCCGCTGTCGGACAGGTTCGGCCGGCGCCCGGTGCTGCTTGGAGGGCTGGCGCTGATGATCGCGGCGAGCGTTGCCTGCATCTTCGCGCAAAATCTGCCGCAGTTGATCGCCGCGCGCTTCTTCCAGGCATTGGGCGGAGCCGCCGGCATGGTGGTGAGCCGCGCCATCATCCGCGACATCTATGAGCGCGACCGCGTCGCCTCGATGATCAGTCTCGTGGTCGCTGCTCTGATGATCGGACAGATGGTCTCCCCGCTCACCGGCGGCTTGATCGAGACCGCGTTCGGCTGGCGCGCGATCTTCTACGCCATCACGATCGCCGCGATCATCGTCGCCGTCGGCATCGCCGTCGCACTGCCCGAGACGCGCCGCACCCGTGCCGCCGGCAGCGGCTTTCGCCGCGACGTCGGCATCCTGATCCGCAACCGCGCCTTCGTGGGTTACGTGATGTGCCAGGTGCTGGCCTCGCAGATCATCTTCACCTTCGCCGGCGGCGGCCCCTATATCGTGGTGACGCAGATGGGCCGCAGCAGCGCGGAATACGGCGCATGGTTTGCGACGACGGGTTTCGCGTATCTTGTCGGCAATCTGCTTTGCGTGCGCTTTGCGCCGCGGCACTCGCTGGAGAAGCTGATCTGGTTCGGGCTTGCCCTCCAGCTCTGCGGCAGCCTGCTGAACCTATTATGGAGCTTCGCCGGCTGGAACGAAGCGCCCGGCTGGCTGTTCGGCACCCAGATGATCGTGATGGTCGGCAATGCCTTCGTGATGGCGAATTCGGCCGCCGGCGCCATCAGCATCCGTCCCGAAGCCGCCGGAACCGCCTCGGGCGCGATGGGCTTCCTTCAACAGGGTATCGGCGCACTGATGTCGCAATTCGGCGCCTATCTCGGCGGCCACTCCGCCACCACGCTGCCGCTGACCTCCGCGGTCCTCGCGATCTCGCTGCTCTGCGCCTGCATGATGATATTCGTCGTGCCCCACCGGGAGATGGTGGTGAGCGAGACCCTGATCGGGCAAGCGGAAGAGGAAGAGAGCGGGATGATGTGAGGGACGGCTTGCCGCCTCGCGGTCATCGCGAGCCGACGGTTCCGCGCGAAGCGCGGCCCGATGACTGGCTCCGCGAAGCAATCCAGACCGTCGCCGCGGAAAGACTCTGGATTGCTTCGCTGCGCTCGCAATGACGAAGAAAACCTCATTCGCCGATCAGCTTCAGCCACTCGTCCTCGGTCAGCACCTTGACGCCGTGCTTGTTGGCTTCCGCGAGCTTCGAGCCTGCGCCGGGACCGGCGACCACGAGATCGGTCTTCTTCGACACCGATCCCGACACCTTTGCACCCAGCCGCTCCGCGGTTGCCTTGGCCTCGTCACGCGTCATCTTTTCCAGCGAGCCGGTGAACACCACGGTCTTGCCGGCGACGGCCGAATTGCTCTTCGGCTTCTCGGCGTCGACGATCTCGACTTCCTTGGTCAGCCGCTCGACGATGCCGCGATTGTGGCTCTCGCCGAAATAGTCGGCGATGCTCTTGATCACGGTGTCGCCGATCTGGTCGAACGCGTCCATGTCCGCCATCGCCTCCTCGTCGCCCTTGGCGACCTTGAGGCAGGCGTCGTGAAAGGCGTCCCAGGAGCCGTAGCCGCGTGCGAGGGCCAGCGCCGTGGTCTCACCGACATGGCGCATGCCGAGCGCATAGACGAAGCGCTCCAGCGCGATTTTCCGGCGGCTCTCGATGGCGTCGAACAGATTTCGCACCGACGTCGCGCCGTAACCCTCGATCTCTTCAAGCTTGAGCTTTGAGTTGCGCTTCTCCAGCGTGAATATGTCGGCAGGCTCCTTCACCCATCCCTCGTCGAAGAAATACTGGAGCTGCTTCTCGCCGAGACCGTCAATGTCGAAGGCGCGGCGGGAGACGAATAGCTTGAGATGCTCGATCTTCTGATAGGGGCAGGCGAACTCGCCGGTGCAGCGGGCGCGCGAGCCCTCCTCGCCGGTCGCCGTCTCCTCACGCACGACGTCGGTGTGCAGCGGACACGGGCACTTCTTCGGGAAGTGAAATTCCTTGGCGGTCTTCGGCCGCTTGTCGAGGACGACATCGACCACCTGCGGGATGACGTCGCCGGCGCGTTGAATCACGACCGTATCGCCGATGCGGATGTCGCGGCCCTCGCGCAGCACCTCGCCCTTGTTGCCGATGCCCTTGATGTAATCCTCATTGTGCAGCGAGACGTTCTGCACGATCACGCCCCCGACACCGACCGGTTCGAGCTTGCCGACCGGCGTAAACGAGCCGGTGCGGCCGACCTGGATCTCGATGTCGCGCAGCACGGTCATGGCACGTTCGGCCGGGAATTTGTGCGCGATGCCCCAGCGCGGCGTGCGCGAGACGAAGCCGAGCCGTTCCTGCCAATCGATACGGTCGACCTTATAGACGACGCCGTCGATGTCGTAGTCGAGTTTTGCGCGCTGCTCCTCGATTGCGTGATGGAACGCCAGCAGCTCCTCGACGGAGTGACACAGCTTGGTCAGCGGATTGGTCTTGAAGCCGCAACGCTCGAACCAGGCGATCATGCCGCTCTGCGTGCCCTCGGGCATCGCGCTCATCTGGCCCCACGCATAGGCGAAGAAACCGAGCGGACGCGAGGCGGTGATGGTGGGGTCCTTCTGCCGCAAGGAGCCTGCGGCCGAGTTGCGCGGATTGGCGAAGACGGTGCCGCCCTCCGCCTTCTGCCGCTCGTTGAGCGCCAGGAACGCCATTTTGGTCATATAGACCTCGCCGCGCACCTCACAGATGTCGGGGACGTTGCGGCCCTTCAGCTTCTGCGGCACGTCTTCGAGCGTGCGGATGTTGGCGGTGACGTCCTCGCCCACCGCACCGTCGCCGCGGGTTGCGGCGGTGACGAGCTCGCCGCCCTCATAACGTAGTGACATCGAGAGACCGTCAATCTTCGGCTCGGCGGAGAAATTGACCTGATCGTCGTCGAGCTTCAGGAAGCGCACGATGCGGCCGACGAAGTCGCGCACGTCCTCTTCGGCAAAGGCGTTGTCGAGCGACAACATCGGGACGGCATGCCGCACCTTCCTGAAGCGGCCCGACGGCGCCGCGCCGATCTTCTGTGACGGCGATTCCGCGCTGACGAACTCCGGAAAGCGCTTTTCGATGGCATTGAGGCGCTGGCGCAGCGCGTCATATTCGGCGTCGCTGACGGTGGGCGCGTCCTCTTGATAGTAGCGCCTGTCGTGCTCGCCGAGCTCAAGCGCGAGCCGCATGTGCTCGACCTTGGCCTGCGCCTTGGTGAGCTCGGCGACGTCACGAAGCGGTGTTGCTTTGGATTTTGCTCTGACCATTATACTTAAGGTTGCGTCTCGTCGTTCCGGGATGGTCCGGAGGACCAGACCCGGAACCTCGAGATTCCGGGTTCGCACGTCGTGCGCCCCGGAATGACAGTGGGAGGGGCTCGTGGCTTATTACGTCTATATTCTAGCAAGCCGACGGGATGGGGCAATCTACGTCGGCATCACCAATGACCTTGTGCGTCGCGTCTATGAGCATCGAATCAAGGCGGTGCCGGGCTTCACGACCAAGTACAACATCACACGGCTGGTCGGTTTGAGACTTATGATGATCCAATAGCTGCAATCTCGCGCGAGAAAGAACTCAAGAAGTGGAAGCGGGTCTGGAAAACTCAGCTGATCAAGAAGGAGAATCCAAACTGGAATGATCTCTACGAGTCGATCTGCAAATGACGCGTCATTCCGGGATGGTCCGCAGGACCAGACCCGGAATCTCGAGATTCCGGTTCGGCTCTTCGAGCCGCCCCGGAATGACGGATAACTAAGCCGTCGCCGCCTTGAGCAGCCGTTCCGCGGCCGCCCTGGCTTCGGCCGTGATTTCCGCACCCGCCAGCATCCGCGCGATCTCCTCGCGGCGGTGATCGGCGGCCAGTGCGTTGACGCGGGTGGCGACGCGCTTGCCCTTGTCAAGGGCGTCCTTGGATATCAAGAGGTGCTGGTCGGCGCGGGCGGCGACCTGTGGGGCGTGGGTCACGGCCATCACCTGGACCTTGCCGGCAAGCCGCGCCAGACGGCCGCCGATGGCGTCGGCGACCGCCCCGCCAACGCCGGTGTCGATTTCGTCGAACACCAGGGTCGGCGCCGAGCCGCGATCTGACAGCACGACCTTAAGCGCCAGCAGGAAGCGCGAGAGTTCGCCGCCGGAGGCGACCTTCATCAGCGGACCCGGCTTGGTACCCGGATTGGTCTGCACCCAGAACTCGACGCGGTCGAAACCCTGCGGTCCCGGCGCGGCCTCGTCGGTCTCGACCTGAGTCATGAATTTTGCGCGTTCGAGCCTGAGCGGCGCGAGCTCGGCATTGACCGCCTTGTTGAGCTTCTCCGCCGATTTCTGCCGCGCCAGCGACAATTTCTTGGCGGCGGCCGCATAGCGCGCATCCGCCTCGATCGCGGCCTGCTCCAGCTTCTTCAGCTGCGAGGCACCGGCATCGATCAGCGCGACGTCGGCGGCATATTTGGCGGCAAGCGCGGCGAGCCCGTCGACCGGCGTCGAATATTTGCGTGACGCCGCACGCAAAGCGAAGAGCCGCTCCTCGATGCGCTCGAGCTCGGCGGGATCGAAATCGGTTGCCGCCAAGGCCGCCTGAAGGTGCTGGTCGGCTTCCTCCAGCGCGTTGATCGCGGCGTCGATCGCTTTCACCGCGGGCTCGACCAGCGCCGGCGAGTTGACGCCGCGGCGCTCCAGCCGTCGCACCGCGGCGGACAGCGCCGCGACCGGCGAATGATTGCCGCCAACCGCCTCCTGCGCCTCGCGCAAATCGGAGGCAATCTTCTCGCCCTGCATCATGGTGGTGCGGCGCGAAGCCAGCGATGTCTCTTCGCCGTCCTTGGGCGCGAGCTGCTTCAGCTCGTCGGAGGCATGGCGCAGATAATCTGCCTCGCGGGCGGCGCGCTCCATGCCGGCGCGGTGCTCCTCAAGCCCGGTGTTGGCGGTGCGGCGCGCGTCCCATAGCATCTCGACCGCGGCGACGTCCTTTTCGAGGCCGGCGAAAGCGTCGAGCAGGCGACGATGGGTGGCGGCATCGACCAGCGCACGCTCATCGTGCTGGCCGTGGATCTCGACCAGGGCGGCGCCCACCGCCTTCAGTGTCTGCACGCTGATCGACTGGTCGTTGATGAAGGCACGGGTGCGGCCATCGGCGAGCTGCACGCGGCGGAGAATCATCTCACCGGTATCGTCCAAGCCGTTCTCGGCCAGGATCTTCGTCGCGGGGTGATTTTTGGGGACATCGAACACGGCGGTGACCTGCCCCTGCTCCGCACCGTGGCGCACGAGGCCGGCGTCGCCGCGGCCGCCGAGCGCCAGCGCAAAGGCATCGAGCAGGATGGATTTGCCCGCACCGGTCTCGCCGGTCAAAACCGCAAGGCCGGTGGCGAATTCGATATCGAGCCGTTCGATCAGGACGATGTCACGGATCGACAGACGCGCCAGCATGGAACCAAATTTCCTAGCCGAGACCCATCTTCTTGAAGGTCCGGCTGATCCAAGACCCCTGATTCTCGCTCGGTTCGAGACCGCCGGATTTTACAAGATTATAGGCGTCCTTGTACCAGCGGCTATCAGGAAAATTGTGCCCGAGCACGGCCGCCGCGGTCTGCGCCTCGCCGACGATGCCGATCGCCATATAGGCCTCGGTGAGCCGGAACAACGCCTCCTCGACGTGGCGGGTGGTCTGGTACTGCGTGACGACGGTCTTGTAGCGGTTGATCGCAGCCGTGTAGTCGCGCTTCTGCGCGTAATAGCGGCCGACATTCATTTCCTTGCCGGCGAGCTGGTCGCGCGCGCCCTCGATCTTGGCCTTGGCCGAGGTGGCGTATTCCGAGTTCGGATATTTGCGCACTACCTCTTCCAGCGCGGCAATGGCCTTCTCGGTGCGGGCTTGGTCGCGGCTGATGTCCGGGATCTGGTCGTAATGCGAGGCGGCGATCAGGTATTGTGCATAGGCCGCGTCCGGGCTGCCGGGATGCAGCGTGACATAGCGGGTGGCGGCGCCGATGCAGCCGTCATAGTCGCCGCCCTGGTAGGACGCGTAGGCCGACATCAGCAGCGATTTGCGGGCCCATTCGGAATAAGGATGCTGGCGGTCGACCTCTTCGAACTTCTTGGTCGCCGCCTTCATGTCCTTCTTCTCGTTCATGAGGTACAGGCCCTCATTGTAGATCTTGTCGGCGGGCTCCTCGACGAAGGTGTCGTCCTTGGCGGTGAACTTGTCCCAGAGTGCGCCGGTGCCGCAGCCGGCCAGCGGCAGCGCGAGCAGGATGAAGGTGACGGCGTGAAGCAGGCCGCGGGCTCGAGACGAGACCGGGAGATATCCGCGCGTCATACGCTGTGCCGACATGAGTTTTGCCTTGACGCCCTGTGATGCGGTGCCCGCCAGCCCATGACCCCCGTCATGGGCGCGAAATGTGACCGTGGTGCCTGCCATACGACCACGCCGATCTATCCGAAAAACGATCGTTACCAACCGGATAGGCAGGCATTTCGCCCGGATTAAGGCGAACGTGCCGCAATGCTAGTCGATCATGGTTACCAGGAATTTCCCGGGGTCGGTCGCAAGCCGTGGCTGCGACAACAGGTCTGTCAGGACACGTCCGGCCCGTAGGCTGCGGCGATCCGGCCGCCGACGATACCGCGACCAACTTCGCCCTGCGGACGCGTGGTGCGGCGGGCCGTTTCGCCTTCGACCACCCGCCAGGCGGTACGGTCGGCCAGCAGCGCGGTCAGGACGGCATGGTTGAGCTTGTGGCCGCCACGCACCGAGCGGTAGGCGCCAAGCAGCGGCAGCCCGGCCAGCGCGAGGTCGCCGATCACATCCAGCACCTTGTGGCGGGCACATTCGTCGGCATAGCGCAGGCCCTCGGTATTGAGCAGCCGCTCGTCGTCGAACACGACGGTATTGTCGAAGGAGGCGCCGAGGGCATAACCCGCGCTCCAGAGCCGCGCGACATCGCCCATCAGCCCGAAAGTCCGGGCCCGGCCGACTTCGCGGCGGAAACGTTCGGGGCTGAGGTCGAAGGCGTAGCTCTGCTGGCCGATGACGGGGTTGGTGAAGTCGATCTCGACCTCGGTGCGGAACCCATTGGCGTAGGGCCTGATCTCGCCGAAGGAGTCGCCGATCTTCACCGAGATCGGCTTCAAAACCTGAATGAAGCGGCGCTGGGCCGATTGGGTGACGATGCTGGCCTGGTCGATCGCGGCAATGAAGGCGGCGGCACTGCCGTCCATGATCGGCACTTCGGACCCGTCGATCTCGATCGTGGCATTGTCGACACCCATCCCGCGCAGTGCAGCAAGCACATGCTCGGCGGTGGAGACCAGCGGGCCGTCGCGATCGCCGAGGACGGTGGCGAAGTCGGTCGCGATCACCTGCTCGGCGGTCGCTTGAACTTCGCGGTCACTTCCCTCAAGCCCGGTGCGGACAAAAACAAAGCCCGCGTCGACAGGCGCAGGCCCAAGCGTGAGAGTGACGGGAAGACCGGAATGAACGCCCACGCCTGCCACCGAGGCTTGCGCACGAAGCGTTGTTTGCCGGCTAAATTTCATCAGGAACCCGCCCCACTACGACCACCGCGACTTATACGAGACCCGCCCGGCCGGCCAGTGCCGACGTCCCGCGAATCCGTATCCCCAAGTCACGGGCAAACCATAGTCACTGCCCCAAACAGCGCCAACTCACGCTTTTTTACCGATTGTTACCCCAAACCCGCCGTATTCGCGCCAAGGCTTAACCAAATTGCACTGAGGTCTGGGGGCCGTCATAGGCAGTTTCACTGAACCATCAACTGCGGAATTAATGATTTAAAATCAGCTACTTAGTCGCGCAATCCGGGCATGGACGGGACAAAAGAAAAGGTCCCGGCAAACGGGTTGCCGGGACCTTTTTTCGTCTGGCTCGGTGTAACAATCCTCAGGTCGCCTGCCGCCGCAGGAAGGCCGGGATATCAAGATGGTCGTCTCCCTGTGGCGCCGGCGCAACAGGCGCGGGACGACCGTGCATGTCCAAGCCCTGCGGCGCCGGACGGCGGGCATACTCCGATACCGGCTCGCTCGTCGCGATCTGCTGCGCGACGGTCTTCTGCGGTCGGCGCTCGGGCAGCGGTGGCATCGCGGGACCAGCGGTGCGGGCGGCGATCGGCGCTTCGCTCTCCTCGTCGCGACGGCCGAGGCCGACATTGGCGAGACGCTGGAGCAGCGACAGACGGCTCTTCTGGGGGGTCTCTTCCTCGACCTCGCCGCGGGCCTGGCGAATCTCGGCTTGGGCCGGCATCGGCAGTTCCTCAAGGCGCGGCATCCGCGGCGCGCGAACCGGCGGGCGCTCGGCCTGTGGCGGGATGAAGTTTTCGGGCGTCATCGGCTCCTGCATCGCGATCGGGGCCTGCTCCGGCTCCGGGAACAGGGTCGGCTTCTGCGCGATCGGGCGCACGGTGACATCGCCGTAGGTCTGCACCGGCGCGGGCGCCTGCGGGACGTCCGCGACGGCGGCGGCGATGGCGGCGAGCGCAGCGCGCTCGACGTTCTGACGGGGCGCGGCACCGGCCGGAGCCGGCGCGGCCGCCGGGGCCTGCGCGTCGAGCTTCTGGGCGCGTTCGGCAAGACGCTGATTGTCGGCACGGAGCCGCGCGGTCAAATCGGCAAGACGGCTCTCGGCAGCGACGGCCGGAGCAGCGGCGGCCTGCTGTGCCTGCGGAGCCGGGTTCGCGACAGGAGCGGAGGTCGCCTGGCTGTTGCGGGCGATCGCGGCCTGCTCGATGCCGGTGGCAACGACCGAGACGCGGATCAGACCATCGAGCGCTTCGTCGAAGGTCGCGCCGACGATGATGTTGGCGTCCTGGTCGACCTCCTCGCGGATGCGGGTCGCGGCCTCGTCGACCTCGAACAGAGTGAGGTCCTTGCCGCCGGTGATGGAGATGAGGAGGCCCTTGGCGCCCTTCATCGAGCTATCGTCGATCAGCGGATTGGCGATGGCAGCTTCTGCGGCGGTCAGCGCGCGCTTGTCGCCCGACGCCTCGCCGGTGCCCATCATCGCCTTGCCCATCTCGCGCATGACGGCGCGGACGTCGGCGAAATCGAGATTGATCAGGCCTTCCTTGACCATCAGGTCGGTGATGCAGGCAACGCCGGAATAGAGCACCTGATCGGCCATCGCGAAGGCGTCGGCGAAGGTGGTCTTCTCGTTGGCGACCCGGAACAGGTTCTGGTTCGGGATGATCAGGAGCGTGTCCACGACCTTGTGCAGCTCGTTAATGCCCGCCTCGGCGGTGCGCATGCGGCGGCCGCCCTCGAAGTGGAACGGCTTGGTCACGACGCCGACGGTGAGAATGCCCATGTCGCGCGCGGTCTTGGCGATCACGGGTGCAGCGCCGGTGCCGGTGCCGCCGCCCATGCCGGCAGTGACGAACACCATGTTGGCGCCCGAGAGATGGTCGCGCAGTTCGTCGATCACCTCTTCCGCCGCCGCGGCGCCGACGTTCGGCTGCGAGCCGGCGCCGAGGCCTTGGGTGACCGCCGTGCCCATCTGCACGATGCGCTGCGCTTTCGACATCGTCAGCGCCTGCGCGTCGGTGTTGGCGACCACGAAGTCGACGCCCTGGAGGCCCGCCGTGATCATGTTATTGACGGCATTGCCGCCGGCGCCGCCGACGCCGAACACGGTGATCCGGGGCTTCAGTTCGTGAATATCAGGAACATTGATGCTGATGGTCATGGTTGCTGCCTCTCGATCACGCGCGCGTGGGTTCGCCCCGGCCGGCGGCCGCGGGAGTTGGTGAAAATCGACAATTGCGGAAAGCAGTCATCAGAAGCCCTCGCGTAGCCATCGTCCGACCTTTCCGAAGTATCCGCCGGTCCCTGTCTTGACCTGCTGCCGCGTATGCCGCGGTTCGACATGTTCGAGGTGAACATATTGCGGGTAGACGAGAAGTCCGGCCGGCACCGCGAACGCGGCGTTCTTCGCCTCGTTGGGCAGCCGACCGAAGCCGAGCGGACGTCCGACCCGCACGGGCCGGCCGAGAATTTGGGTGCCGAGCTCGACGAGGCCGGTCAGCTGCGAGGCGCCGCCCGAGAGCACGACGCGGCCGTTGGGCTCTGAGGCGAAAGGCGAATCCTTCAGCTTGTCCCGAACCATTTCGAAGACTTCCTCGGCACGGTGCTTGACGATGTTGGCGATCGTGGCGCGGGAGACGATCTGCGGCAGATCCTGCTCGTCACCGGCTGTCGGCACAGACATCAGCTCACGCGAGTCCGATCCGCCGGTGATAACGGTCCCGTATAACGTCTTGATTCGCTCGGCATCGGCAATGGTCGCGGAGAGTCCGCGCGCAAGATCCATCGTGATGTGTTGCCCGCCGACCGCAAAACCGGCCGCATGCACGAAACGGCCGCCGGAATAGACGGCGATCGTGGTGGTGCCTGCGCCCATCTCGACCACGGCAGCGCCGAGATCGGCCTCGTCATCGGTCAGCACCGACAGGCCGGCGACATAGGGGCTTGCCGCCATGGCTTCGACATTGATGTGGCAGCGCTCCACTGCCAGCATCAGGTTCCGCGCCACGGTGGCGTCGCAGGTGACGACATTCATGTCGACGCCGAACTGGTGCGCGACCATGCCACGGGGATCGCGGATGCCCTTGACGCCGTCGAGGGTGTAGCCGACCGGGAGCGCGTGCAGCACGGTGCGGCCTTCGCCCGTGGCATGGCGCATGCCGGTCGAGGTGACGCGGCTGACATCGGCCGGGGTCACAGCGCCGCCTCGGATGTCGGCGGCAGCCTCGACCAGCTGGCCGGAGAGCCGGCCGCCGGAGACCGACAGCAGCACGGACTCGACCCGCACCTTGGCCATCGTCTCCGCGAGCCCGACGGCCTGTCGCACCGCCTGCTCGCATTCGGTCAGGTCGATCACCGCGCCGGCCTTCATGCCGCGCGACTGGATCTGGCTGTAGCCGATCAATTCCACGGCATGGGTGCGGCCGCGCAACGCCTCGCTCGGCGGCGACGGCTTCAGCCGCGCGATCATGCAGGCGATCTTGCTGGTGCCGATATCGAGGCAGGCGACGATGCCGCCGCGTTTGTGCGGCATCGGGCGTGTCTTCGGCGTCTGGGTGCGATCGAGACCGGTCATGCGGAATCCCCGGCCTTCTTTTTCTTCTTGTCCTTGAACTGCTCCTCGCGCGCCTTGGCGGCGTCGTCGGACAGCTGCACCACCAGACGATCAGGCAGGCGCATGTCGACAGCGACGATGTCGCGGGAGAACAGCCTGTCCTCCTTGTCGAGCTTGGACAGCATCGCGAGCGCGTTGCCGACGTCCTGCTCGGGCAGGCGGATGTCGAGACCGTCCTTGAGCCTCAGATTCCAGCGCCGCTCGCCGACATAGATCGCGGCTTTCGTCACCGAATTGACCTGCGGATAACGCGCCAGCAGGGCGAGGAAATCGCGAGCCTGCGCCTCGGCGCCCTTGCCGACCACGAGCGGCAGCGACAGGAAGCGGCGCGAGACATAGGGTTCGAGCACGGCGCCGTCATCGGCGATTACGGAGAGCCGGCCGGCCTCCTGCCACAGCGCGAACGGCTTACGTTCGGTGAGCTCGATCATGAGCTGGCCCGGATAGAGCTTCAGTACGGTCGCGTCCGCAATCCAGGGATTGGCCTTGAGCTTGTCGCGCACCGCCTCGGCGTCGAGGAACAGCAGCGAGGAGCGACCACTGACGCCGCCAATCGCGAGGATCTCGTCCTGGGTCAGCTGCTTGCGGCCGTTGATCACGACGGAGGTGATGCGGAAGCCGGCGGAATTGGCTAGCGCGTTGCGGGCATCGTTCACCGCGGTGATGAAATCCTGGAGATGGCCGCCCTTGACGATGCCGAAGCCGCAGCTTCCGATCAGGAGCAGCACGGTCATGCTGATCCCGACCCGGCGCGGCAGATAGCGCTCGACGAGCGCGACCACACGCGGCGGCGGCTCGCGCTCGACGACGGCCTTCACCCTGGCCTTGGTCTTGATCTTGTCCTTGGCGGCGGCGCGCGCCTCGGCGTGCTTGTCCTGCACCCACTCGCGCAGAAGCACGACCGCTCCGATAGCGGCCGCTTTCAGGTCAGCTTGGGGCCTCAGCGATCTCAGAAGCGACCGGGTGAGGCTTCCTGCACCATCCATTGCACGAGCTCAACAGTTTGCCCGCGACATCGCGCGGATCCTGGCGAACATGACGTCTCGGGCCTGCCGGACCGGGAGGCTGGTCTTCAGAAGAAAACCTCTCCCCTTCAAAGCGTTCGCTGGAGGTGACATCACCCGCAACAGCTCACGCGCCGGCAACCAAAGCGCCATATGCGCCGCCAGCGTTAACCTTCGGACGTCCTGGTAAACAAAAGGTAAAATTCGTTAACGCGGGATGCTTTTTGCCTCGCGATGTGAGGCATTTATGCCGCGATGTCCGGCATTTTGCCGGCTTTCGGCCCCAAATCGGGTCGTTTCGGCGGTTCGGCCGTTAACCAGTCCTAATTATTTCCGGGCCCGCCGCTCGGCGAGCTCGATCAGGCCGCGCAGGAAGTCGACGAACGCGATGCCCTCGGCCTTCAACGCCTTGGGGTAGAGTGAAGAGTTGGTCAACCCGGGGAGCGTGTTGGTTTCGAGATAGACGAGGCCCTTGTCCGAGACGATGAAGTCCGAGCGGGAATAGCCATCACAGGACATCGCCCGATGCGCCAGCATCGCCTGCTCCCTCAGCGCAGCGGTGATCTCGGGTGCAAAACGGCCCGGGCAGATCTCCTGGGTCGACTTCGAAAGATATTTCGCGGCGTAGTCGAAATTGCCCTCGCCCGGAATGATCTCGATCGGCGGCAGCGCGATGATCGAGCCATCGGTGCGCTCCAGCACGCCGCAGGTCGCCTCGACGCCGGCGACGTAGGGCTCGATGACGTACTCTTCGTGCTTCGCCGCGTTGCGGACCGCGACGAGATCCTGCTTGGCGTTGACGAAGATCAGGCCGTAGCTCGATCCGTCGCGCGCCGGCTTTGCGATCAGCCGGCCGTATTCGGCGAAAGCCTCGTCGATGTTGTCGAGCGCAACGTTGGCCGGCGGCGTCACGCCGCCGAGCGCAGCAAACCGCTTGGCCGCGATCTTGTCGAAAGCGAGATGCGAGGAGGCCGAGCCCGATCCGGTGAAGGCCACGCCGCGCGCCTCGCACATCAGCTGCAATTCGCCGTTCTCGGCACGCCCGCCATGCAGGCCGAGCACCAGCACCCGGCCTTCCGCCTTGGCCTGGTCGAGCGCCTGCGCCAGCGGAATGCCGCGCGTACCGGGCTTGAACTCGTCCTCGAACGGACGGGCATGGTCGAGCAACTGCTTCGACTGCACGACATGCACCTTGTCCTCGACATCCCACCACCACAGATCGGCCTCGGGCAGCGCCTGGTGCAGCGCCTGGGCCGAGGCGACCGAAACCAGACGTTCGCGGTTGGAGCCGCCGAAGAGGATGGTGATGCGCATGGTGTCTCGTCGCCTCTGTCTTTTTGTCATTCCGGGGCGCGCAAAGCGCGAACCCGGAATCTCGAGGTTCCGGGTTCGGCGCCGCGCACCGCCCCGGAACGACAATTATACGGAAACCCCGATCCGCTTGATTTCCCAGTGTAGCTCAATTCCGGAATTCGCCTTCACGCGTTCGCGCACGGTCTCGCCCAGAGTCTCGATATCGTGCGCGGTGGCCTCGCCGGTGTTGATTAGGAAATTGCAGTGCATCTCCGAGACCTGCGCTCCGCCGACGCGCAAGCCCCGGCAGCCGGCCGCGTCGATCAGCTTCCAGGCGGAATGGCCGGGCGGATTCTGGAAGGTCGAGCCGCCGGTCTTCTCGCGGATCGGCTGCGCGGTCTCGCGATGGCTCTGCACCTCCGCCATGCGCGCGCGGATCGCATCGGTATCCCTGATCTCGCCGCCAAATCGCGCGGAGGTGAAGATGATGGACGGATCGACCCCGCTGTTGCGGTAGGCGAATTTCATCTCGGCATTGGAGAAGACATGCTTCGTGCCGTCGCGGCCGACGCCTCGCGCCTCGATCAGCACGTCCTTGGTCTCTCCGCCATTGGCTCCCGCATTCATGCGCAGCGCGCCGCCGATGGTGCCGGGAATGCCGAAATAGAATTCGAGGCCGCCGATATTGGCGGCGGCCGCGACTTCCGCCACGCGCTTGTCGAGTGTCGCCGCACCCGCGGTGACGACATCGCCGCTCGCGCTCGTCTCGCCGAAGGCGCGCGGTGCAAGACGAATCACCACGCCCGCAATACCGCCATCGCGCACAATAAGGTTGGAGCCGACGCCGACGACATAGACCGGAATGTCGGTAGCGAGATGCGCAAGAAAGTAAGCGAGGTCGTCTTCATCCGCCGGCGTGAACAGCACCTGCGCGGGACCGCCGACGCGAAACCAGGTGAGTTCGGCCAGCGACTGATTGGCGAGCAGCCGACCGCGCAGTTGCGGCATCGCGGCTCTGAGTGAGGGCGTGATGTCGGGAAATTCCACCGCCCTACCCCAGCGCCTTCAACTCATCCGGCAAGGAATATGCCCACTGTGTGATGTTGCCGGCGCCAAGGCACACGACGAGATCGCCTGATTTCGCCAATCCCTTGACGATGCCGGCGAGTTCCGACGCCGCCGGCAGCGGAATCGCCTCGCGGTGGCCGTGGGCGCGCAGGCCTTCGACGAAATGGTCGCGATCGATGCCTTCGATCGGCGCCTCGCCGGCGGCATAGACGTCGGCGACGATCACCGCATCCGCATCGTTGAAGCAGGTGCAGAATTCCTCGAACAACGATTGCAGGCGGGTGTAGCGATGCGGCTGCACCACGGCGATTACCTTGCCGGTGTAGGAATCGCGCGCCGCTTTCAGCACGGCGGCAATCTCGACCGGGTGATGGCCGTAATCGTCGATGACGGTGACGCCGTTCCACTCGCCGGTCTTGGTGAAGCGCCGCTTAACGCCGCCAAAGGCTGCGATGGCACTGCGGATCTTGTCATCGGGAACACCGAGCGTGTGCGCGACCGCAATTGCCGCCGCCGCATTCGAGGCGTTGTGCCGGCCCGGCATCGGCAGCGCGAGGTCGGCGATCTCGTGCACAGCCCCGCTCTTGCGGTCGCGGATCACGACCTTGAATTTCGAGCCGCCGCCGCCCGCCGTGAGGCCGACCAGCCGCACGTCGGCTTGCGGATTCTCGCCGTAAGTGATGATGCGACGATCCTCGATCCTGCCGACGAGGCTCTGCACCACGGGATGATCGATGCACATCACGGCAAAGCCATAAAACGGCAGGTTCTCGACGAAATGACGGAACGCATCCTGCACGGCATCGAAGGTCTTGAAGTGATCAAGATGCTCGGGGTCGACATTGGTGACGATGGCGACATCGGTCGGCAGCTTCAGGAACGTGCCGTCGCTCTCGTCGGCTTCCACCACCATCCAGTCGCCGGCGCCAAGACGTGCGTTGGATCCGTAAGCATTGATGATGCCGCCGTTGATCACGGTCGGATCGAGCCCGCCGGCATCGAGCAGCGCTGCGACCATCGTGGTCGTCGTGGTCTTGCCGTGGGTGCCGGCAATCGCGACGCAGCTCTTCAGCCGCATCAGCTCGGCCAGCATCTCGGCGCGACGCACCACGGGAATGCGCCGCTCGCGCGCAGCCATCAGCTCCGGATTGTCGCGCTTGATCGCGGTGGAGACCACAACGACCTCGGCGCCGTCGACGTTCTCGGCCTTGTGGCCGACCGAGACTTTCGCGCCCTTCTTGCGCAGACGGTCGAGATTGTAATTGTCGGCGGCGTCGGAACCCTGCACGGCATAGCCGAGATTGATCAGCACCTCGGCGATGCCGCTCATGCCGATCCCGCCAATCCCGACGAAGTGGATGGGTCCGATCTCGCGCGGCAGTCTCATGCTCTGTTCCCTGACCTCGCCGCCCGCGAAGGCGGCATCTGGCGAAGGTCACGGCCAAATCAGCCGCGCGCCTTTCCTACTGGATGCCCCGCTTTGGAAGGCGATGACAAGGGCTTTTTCGCGTCAGATTCCCGCGACTTTGACCACCAGATCGGCGAGCCGCTCAGCCGCATCGAGCCGGCCCGCGCTGCGGGCCGCTTCGGCCATGGCAGCAAGACGCCCCGGCTCGGCGGCGAAGGCGGAGATTTCGGCGGCAAGGCGATCCGAGCTGAACTCGGTCTGCGGGATGCGGATGGCGCCATCGACCTTCGCCAGCACGCCGGCATTGGCGAACTGGTCCTGGTCGATCGAGCCGGGGAGCGGCACCAGGATCGAGGGCCGCCCGATCGCGGCAAGCTCGGCGACCGTACCCGCGCCGGAACGCGACACCACCAGATGGTTGGAGGCGAGCCGTGCCGGCAGATCCGTGAAGAAGGGTGCGAGCTCGGCCTTGATCTTGAGCTTGTCGTAAACCGCGCGAACGCGATTCATGTCCTCCTCGCGCACCTGCTGGGTGAGGACGAGGCGGCTCCACAGCGCAGGCTCGAGCCGCTCGATCGCGCCCGGCACGATGTCGGCCATGATGCGCGCGCCCTGGCTGCCGCCGACGACGAGCAGGCGCAGCGGGCCGCTCACTTCAGGCGCGACATATTTCACCGCTGCAGCCGCGAGGATCGCGGGCCGCATCGGCGTGCCGACCGTCGTGGTCTTGCCCGATAGCGCCGGATCGCGGTCGAGCACGCCGGGCAAGGACGTCGCGATGGCGCGGACGCGGCTCGACAGGAACCGGTTGGCGCGGCCGAGCACAGCGTTGGCGTCGTGGATGATGCCGGGCACGCCGGCGAATTTTGCCGCAACCAACGGCGGCAACGTCGGATAGCCACCAAAGCCGACGACGGCAACGGGCTTCAATCGCTTGATCAGAGTGTAGGCGGAAAGCGTGCCGGCGGCGAGCGTGAGGCCGGCATAGGCAAGCTGGAACGGATTGCGACCGCGCGCAGTCTCGCTGCTCACCACGTCGATCATGTCCTTGCTGAAGAGGCCGCTATAGCGCAGTGCGCGCTCGTCAGTGACGAGGCGGACGCGAAAGCCGCGCCGGATCAATTCGACGCCGAGCGCCTCGGCCGGGAACAGATGGCCGCCGGTGCCGCCCGCGGCGAGAAGAATCAGGGGGGACGTGTCCATAACTGCCCTTTTACAAGTCCTCCGCTGTCATTGCGAGCGCAGTCGGCCGGACTACCAGTTCCTCATCCTGAGGAGCGCGGAACGCGCATCTCGAAGGATGAAGGCCCGACCGGTGGCCGCGCCCTTCGAGACGCTGCGCGAAGCGCGGCTCCTCGGGCTGAGGATCACGCGTAGCTGCGCATGGCCTCGGCGTGGCCGCTTGCCTCAACCTCGGTGCGCGGACGCAGCCGCGTCAGCGCCAGCATCATGCCGACGCCATACGCCAGCGACACGATCGAGGAGCCGCCATAGGAGATGAACGGCAGCGTCATGCCCTTGGCAGGGATGAGCTGGAGATTGACGGACATGTTGATCGCCGCCTGCACGCCGAACAGGATGGCAAGGCCAGAGGCCGCAAAGCGCGAGAACATGTCCTCATTGGCATAGGCGCGCGACAGCGTGCGGATGACGACGAAAGCGAACAGCGCCAGCATGGCCAGGCACAGAATGATGCCGAACTCTTCGGCGGCGACCGCGAACACGAAATCGGTATGGCTGTCCGGCAGGCTGCGTTTTGCTATGCCCTCGCCCGGTCCGAGCCCGAACCAGCCACCATTGTAGAAGGCTTCCATGGCAGTATCGACCTGGAAGGTGTCGCCAGAGGCCGGGTTCATGAAGCGCCTGATGCGACCCGCTACATGGGGAACAAAAAGGTAGGCGCTGAACAGGCCGGCCGCGCCCAGGCCTGCAAGCCCGAACACCCAGACCATGCGCATGCCGGCGATGAAGAACAGCGAGCCCCACACCATCAGGATCAGCATGGTCTGGCCGAAATCCGGCTCCATCACCAGCAGCGCGACCAGCATCAAGAGCAGCACCAGCGCCATCGAGGTCGCCGGCATCTCCGGCCGCCTGGTCGATTCCGCGAACAGCCAGGCGGCGATGACGACGAACGACGGCTTTGCGATCTCGGAGGCCTGGATGTTGACGCCGAGCAGCGTGATCCAGCGCCGCGAGCCCTTCACCTCCGGGCCGATAGCGAGCGTGAGCACGATCAGGATGATGCTCGCTGCGAAGATGATCAGGGCCGAGCGGCGGATCGCCCGCGGCGAGAGGAAGGAGACGCCGACCAGCACCAGGCAGGACGGCGCCAGGAACAACACATGACGGCCGAAGAAATGGAAGGGATCGAGGCCGATGCGGGTCGCAACCGGCGGACTCGCCGCCAGCGACAGGATCACCCCGGTCAGCATCAGCGCCAGGATGGCGCCCATCAGCGGCTTGTCGACGGTCCACCACCACTCGGAAAAGGGGGTGCGTTCTTCACGGGAGAGCATGGGCGGCCGCTTTCGGACAGAGATAGTCCATTGGTCGCCGAGGTTGGTTACCGGGGGGTTAATGGAAGTGGATGAAGTTGTGAACAGTCTCGTGCCCCGGACGCAGCGCAGCGCGCCGCCTCTTCGCGGCGTGGTGCGCTGCTGAGCCGGGGCCCAGCGGCTTGTGGGTCCCGGCTCTGCGGAGCGTCACTTCGTGCCGCACCGCGTCCGGGACACGATAGCGCTACTCGTAATTGATCGTGATGTCCCCCGCGCGCTGATCGCGCTTGTAGACCTGGTTTGGACCGGGAATGAAACCGATCCTGACAGCCCGCTCATTACTCCAGGCGACGACGGGATCAAGGTGCCCGCGCACACTAAGAAACGTCGGCGTACTCTCAGGCGAGAACGTCCGACCGCGAGCCACGATGCTGGCCTGCGTGCTGTCGGGTACCGTGGCTCCGCACTCCTTCCAGACCACGACAACCAGCTTACTGCCGCTGGGGGAAGCGAACGACGCGGCACGCGCCGAATCCGCTCATGACGTTGTCAATGAGGACAGCAAAGAAGAAACCCGCGGCGACCGGGACAGCAAGAGCAGCGACGATAATTCCAGTCCAGCGTCGCCGCGACATCCTCACACCACCGGCTTCACGCCCGGCAGCGCCTGCACCAGTTCGCGGAACTTGGTGCCGCGGATCTCGAAATTGCGGTACTGGTCGAAGGAAGCGCAGGCGGGCGACAGCAGCACGACTGCGTCGGTGAGCCCTGAGGCTTCCGCATCGCGCGCGGCATGCTCGACCGCGACGTCCAGCGTCTGGCTGATCTCGTGCGCAACCTCGCGGCCGAGCGTGCCGGAGAATTCCTGCGCGGCCTCGCCGATCAGATAGGCCTTGCGGATACGCGGGAAGAAGGAGGTCAGGCTGGTGATGCCACCCGCCTTCGGCTTGCCGCCGGCGATCCAGAAGATGTCGGCGAAGGACGACAACGCGTGCGCGGTGGCGTCGGCGTTCGTTCCTTTGGAGTCGTTGACGAACAGCACGTTACCGCGGCGACCGACCTGCTCCATGCGGTGCGCAAGGCCGGGAAAGCTGCGCAGGCCGTTCTGGAGCACATCAAGATTGATGCCCATCGCGAGCGCAGCGGCCGCGGCGCAGGCCGCGTTCTGCGCATTGTGCTGGCCACGCAGCGACCCGATACCGCCGAGCGCAGCGACTTCGCTGCGGGCGCCACCCGAGGTGCGCACGATGTTCCCGTGCTCGACATGGATGCCGCTCGCCAGCGGGTTCTTGACGGAGATACGCACTACGTTCTTGCCGGCGCGGTCGAGCCGGTCGGCGATGTCGCGGCAAAACCCATCGTCGACGCCGACGATCGCGGTGCCGCCCGCCTGCACACCGGCGACGAGACGCTCCTTCACCGCGGCGTAATGCGCAATCGTGCCGTGGCGGTCGATGTGGTCCTCGCTGACATTGAGCAGGATGCCGACGGAAGGATCGAGCGAGGGCGCGAGGTCGATCTGGTAGGAGGACATCTCGATGACGTGGACGCGGCCCATGCGCGGCGGCTGCAGCGACAGGATCGCGGTGCCGATATTGCCGCCCATCTGGGTGTCGTAGCCGGCCACTTTCGTCAGGTGCGCGATCAGCGCCGTCGTGGTCGACTTGCCATTGGTGCCGGTGATGGCGACGAACGGGGCATCCGGCGCGTGGCGGCGCCGCTCGCGGCAGAACAGCTCGATGTCGCCGATCACCTCAATGCCGGCCTCGCGCGCCTTCAAGACGCTCCAATGCGGCACCGGATGGGTCAGCGGCACGCCGGGCGCGAGCACCAATGCGGCAAAACTCGCCCACGAGATGTTGCGCAAATCCGCGGTGACGAAGCCGGCTTGCGCCGCCTTGGCGATGTTCTCGGCATTGTCGTCGGCGGCGATCACCTCGGCGCCACCGGCTTTCAACGCATGGCAGGAGGCGAGCCCCGAACCGCCGAGGCCGAACACAGCGACAGTCTTGCCGGCAAAGGACGTGACCGGAATCATCGATCCATCACCGCAGCTTCAGCGTCGACAGGCCGGCGAGCGCCAGCATCACCGAGATGATCCAGAAGCGGATCACGATCTGCGGCTCGGTCCAGCCGAGCTGCTCGAAATGGTGATGGATCGGCGCCATCCTGAAGATGCGTTTTCCCGTGAGCTTGAACGACACCACCTGCACGATGACGGAGACCGCCTCCAGCACGAACAGGCCACCGATCACCGCGAGCACGATCTCGTGCTTCACCGCCACCGCGATGGCGCCGAGCATGCCGCCGAGCGCGAGCGAGCCGGTGTCGCCCATGAAGATCGAGGCTGGCGGTGCGTTGAACCAGAGGAAGCCGAGACCGGCGCCCAGCAATGCGCCGCAGAGCACCGCGAGCTCGCCGGTACCGGCGACATATTTGATCTGGAGATAGTCGGCGAACACGGCGTTGCCGGCGAGATAGGCGATCATCGCAAAGCTCGCCGTCGCGATCATCACCGGCACGATGGCAAGCCCGTCGAGGCCGTCGGTGAGGTTCACGGCGTTGCCGGCACCGACAATGACGAAGGCGCCGAACACGACGAAGAACCAGCCGAAATGCAGCACGGTGTCTTTCAGGAACGGAATCGTCAGCGCGGTCGACGCCGGATCGCGATTCAGCCGCACCAGCGCGTAGCAGGCAACCAGCGCGATCACCGCCTCGATCAATAGGCGAAGCTTGCTGCCGAACCCGGTCGTGGTCTGCTTGGTCACCTTGAGGTAATCGTCATAGAAACCGACGAAGCCGAAACCGAGCGTCACCGCCAGCACGATCCAGACATAGGGGTTGAGCGGATTGGCCCACAGCACGGTACCGACGGTCAGGCCGGACAGGATCATCAGCCCGCCCATGGTGGGCGTGCCCTTCTTGGCGAGGTGCGATTGCGGACCGTCGGTGCGGATCGGCTGGCCCTTGCCCTGACGGATGCGCAAATGATCGATGATCCAGGGACCGAACAGGAACACGAACAGCGCGCCGGTGACGATGGCGCCGCCGGTGCGGAAGGTGATATAGCGGAAGACGTTCAGGAAGGTGCGAAACGCACCGAATCCCGGAAATGTGTTGGAGAGCTCGATCAGCCAGTAAAACATTCAGACGGTCCTATGACGCCTTTGCACACGCGGCCTTGGCTTTGTTGTTGGCCTCAACGTGCTCACGCGCATTCGCTGGTTTTCATCATCGGATCGGTCGCGACCTCAGGGAAAACGGACGGTTTTGCGCCGCAAAGGGCGGGATTCGGGAGCAGCGCCTTCCAAGCAGTTTACGCCTTTGCCTGCAAGGCGGCCACCAGGCCCGGCACAAACTTGTTGACCCAGAACATCTTCTTGCTGCCCTTGACAACCACGACGTCGCCTGCCTTCAGCAGGCTCGCAACCTCGTCCGGCTTCAGCGTGGCGGGATCGTCGTGCCAGCCGAGGCCCTTGCCTGATGGCAGCACGTCGAAGAGGTGGCGCATCAAGGGGCCGACACAATAGACGCCATCGATACCTTCGAGATGCTTGGCAAGGCCGGTGTGGTAGGTTGGCGCGTCAGCGCCCAGCTCCAGCATGTCGCCGAGCACCGCAATGCGACGGCCGCCGGTCACGTTGCGCGCCTGCAAGCTTTGCAGCGCAGCTGCGATGCTGGCCGGATTGCCGTTGAAACTGTCGTCGATCACGGTGATACCGCCGACCGCCTGCTCGACGCCGCGGCCGGTCATGATGCCGACCCGATCGAGCTTGATCGCGAGCGTCGCCGCATCGAGGTTCGCTGCGCGGATCGCGGCGAGCGCGGCCAACGCATTCTGCACGCGGTGCGGCGCGCCCGGCGTCAGGCTGAAGGCGATCTCCTTCTTGCCGAGCCTGGCCACGACCTGCCAGCTCTCGCCGTGCGGGGCGTGCGCGACTTCATGCACCTCGGCATGCTCACCAAAGCGCACCACCTTGCCCTTCCATTCCGGCGCCTTGATCCCGGCGGGCAACACCAGCACGCCGTCCTCGGGCAGGCCACGTACAATCGACACCTTTTCGCGCGTGATGGCTTCGAGCGAGCCGAGCTTTTCCAGATGCACCGGCTGGACATTGACGACGAGCGCGACCGTCGGCCGGGTCAACTCGCTGAGCCGCGCGATCTCGCCGGGCTGGTTCATGCCCATCTCGACGACCCACACGCTGGCATCTAGCCTCGCATTGCACAGCGTCAGCGGCACGCCCCAGAAATTGTTGAAGCTCGAGGGGCTGGCATAGGCGTTGGGATAAGCGGCCAGAAACTCCTTGGTGCTGGTCTTGCCGGCGCTGCCGGTCAGCCCGATCACCGCACCACGAAAGCGCGTGCGTGCGGCGCGCGCGAGGCCCCAGAGGCCGTCGATCAATGTGTCCTTCACGACGATCTGGGGAATGCGGATGCCCGCGATCTCGTGCGGCACGATCATCGCGACCGCTCCGGAAGCTTCCGCCTTGTCCGCGAACTCCCAGCCGTCACGCGCGCTGGCGAAGGCGGAGACGAAGCCGCCGCTCGGTGTTCCGCTCAGCGCGACGAACAGGCTGCCCGGCTTCACCAGGCGGCTGTCCTGGGTGACGAAATCGATCGGCGTATCCGGGAACGATCCGCCGACGCCCAGCGCACGCGCCACCTCGGCAACCGTCCATATCGGCGCGCTCATGCAACCCTCGATGCTAATGCGGCGGCGACCGCCTCGTGATCACTGAAGGGCAGCACCTCGCCACCGACGATCTGTCCGGTCTCGTGGCCCTTGCCGGCGATGAGCAGCGCGTCGCCCTCCTGCAAGTCCTCGATCGCCGCGCGGATCGCAGCAGTGCGGTCGCCGATTTCGCGGGCGCCCTTCGCGGTGGCGAGGATCGCCGCGCGGATCGCTTCCGGCTTCTCGCTGCGCGGATTGTCATCGGTGATGATGATGCCGTCGGCGTTCTCGGCCGCGATTTCGCCCATGATCGGCCGCTTGCCGGCATCGCGATCGCCACCGGCGCCGAACACGACGACCAGCTTGCGCCTGGCGTAGGGACGGAGCGCCTGCAAAGCTTTCGCCAGCGCATCGGGCTTGTGCGCATAGTCGACGAAGATCGGTGCGCCGTTGCGCTCGCCGACCCGTTCGAGACGTCCCTTGGCGCCTTCGAGATGTTCGAGGCTCGCGAACACATCGGCTGCATCGCTGCCTGTGCCGATGGCAAGGCCGGCCGACACCAGCGCGTTCTCGATCTGGAACTCGCCGACCAGCGGGAGACGGACCGCGTAACACTTGCCGCGATGCTCGATCGCGAGCGCTTGCGAAAAGCCCTCGACCTCGGCGCCGGCGAGACGAATGCCCTCGCTTGCCCCGTCCCCATTGCGGCCGACCGCCATCACGCGCAGGCCGCGCGCCTTCGCTGCGTCGAGGACGTCCGCCGAGCAATCATGATCGGCCGAGATCACAGCCGCGCCGTCAGGGGCGACCAGCTCGCGGAACAGCCTGAGCTTGGCCGCAAGGTAATGCGCGACGGTCGGATGGTAATCCATGTGGTCGCGCGAGAGATTGGTGAAGCCGGCGGCCGAGACGCGCACGCCGTCGAGGCGGTACTGGTCGAGCCCGTGCGAGGACGCCTCGAAGGCGAGATGCGTGACGCCGTCGCGCGCGATGTCGTCGATCTGCCGGTGCAGCGCGATCGGATCCGGCGTCGTCAGCGAGCCGTAGACGGTGTGCTTGGGCGAGACGAGACCGATGGTGCCGATGCTGGCGGAGGCATGCCCCAGCCGCTCCCAGATCTGGCGCGTGAACGCCGCAACCGAGGTCTTGCCGCTGGTACCGGTGACCGCGGCAATCGTCGAAGGCTGCGCAGGGAAGAATTTTGCCGCCGCCAGCGCCAGCGCACGACGGGGGTTGGCGACCGTCACGAACGGCACCTTGCGGCCATCAGGCGCATGATCGCCGACGACGGCCGCCGCGCCGGCCGCGACCGCAGCATCGACGAAGCGCGCACCGTCCGTCTTGCTGCCCGCAAGGGCGAAGAAGAGATCGCCCGGCCTGACCTGCCGGCTGTCGAGGGCAAGGCCGGTCACATCGAGCGCCGCGGCAGCGGGCTCAATTACGACATCATTGCCTAGCAGTTCGCGCAGCTTCATGGTCTTCCAGCCGACACGCCGTGCCGGAAAGCCGAATCTTCGGAAAAGCCCGACTCAGCAGCGGCAATGGCCTACCCGGTTGATTACTGGGTTGTTCTGGATGCTGCAAGAATAAGGCGGTCCGCAGGCGGCAGATCGAACCGGGGCTCGACGCCCAGAAGCGGCGCGATCCGCTCGATCACCTTGCCGCCGGTCGGCACCGCGTTCCAGCCCGAGGTGATGAAACCCTTCGTTTCAGGAATGGCCTGCGGCTCGTCGAGCATGATCAGGACGTGATATTTCGGATCGTCGCAGGGCAGGATGGCGGTGAACGAGTTGAGCACACGCTTCTTGGCGTAGCGGCCGTTGATGACCTTCTCGGACGTGCCGGTCTTGCCGCCGACGTAATAGCCCTTGATGTCGGCGGTCTTGGCGGTACCGATCTCGGCATTGAGCCGCATCAGATACCGCATCTTGTCGCTGGTGTCCTGCTTGATCACGCGCTTGGCCAGCGCCGCCGCTTCGGCTTCGCTGCGCTTCATGAAGGTCGGCGGAATGAGGTAACCGCCGTTCACCAATGCATTGATGCCCATCACCGCCTGGAGCGGCGCCACCGAGAGGCCCTGGCCGAACGCAGCCGTGACCGTGTTCAGCTCACTCCAGCGGCGCGGGATCAGCGGCGCCGCGCTCTCCGGCAGCTCGGTACGCAGCCGCGTCAACTGGCCCATCTTGGCGAGAAACGCCTTATGCGCCTCGACGCCCTGGTTAAGCGCGATCCGTGCCGCGCCGATGTTGGACGAATAGGTGAACACTTCCTTGGTGTTGATGAAGCGCCCGAGCGGGTGGCTGTCGTGGATGGTGAACTTGCCGTAGTGCAGGTTCCCGCGCGCATCCCACGACGAGTTCAGATTGATCTTGCCGGAATCGAGCGCCATCGCCAGCGTGAACGCCTTGAAGGTCGAGCCCATCTCGTAGACGCCGGTGGTCAGGCGATTGATGCGGTCGGGGTCGTGCGCTTCCTTCGGATTGTTGGGATCGAAGTCCGGCAGGGACACCATCGCCACGATCTCGCCGGTCTTGACGTTGGAGACGATACCGGAGGCGGCCTTGGCGTGAAACTTGTCCTTGGCCTTCAACAGTTCGTCGCGGAGCGCATGCTCGACGCGCAGATCGACCGAGAGCTCGATCGGCTTTTGCAGCCGGTCGGTGGCAAAGCCGGCGCGGTGGAGATCGGCGAGCCCCTGGTTGTCGAGCCACTTCTCGAGACCAGCGATGCCCTGGTTATCGATATTGACGAGACCGATCAGGTGGGCGACCTCGTTGCCGGTCGGGTAGACGCGCTTGTTCTCGCGCAGGAAGCCGATGCCGGGAATGCCGAGCTTGTGGATGTCCTGCTGCTGCTTCGGCGTGACCTCGCGTTTGAGCCAAACGAAGCCCTTGCGCGTCTTCAGGCGCTCGCGCACCTCGGCCTCGTCAAGATCGGGGATGGTGGCGGTCAGAAGCTCGATCGCCTCGTCCTTGTCGATGATGCGGCGCGGCTCGCCGAACAGGCTCGCCGCCTTGACGTCGGTTGCCAGGATCGCGCCGTTACGGTCGACGATGTCGGGCCGCGCGGTTGCGACCACCTCCTGCGCCGCGGCGCGGCGGGCACCGTGAGCGTCGGCCCCGATCGCGAACATCACGAGGCGGCCGCCGATCAGGGCGTAGACCGAGGCGAAGGCGAGCATCGCCAGGCCAACGCGCGCGCGCGCCTTCGCGGCGCGATCGACGTTGCGCCCGTAGAGCAGGCTGCGGATCAGCCGCTGCCGCCAGGGCTCGGTGGGCTTTTCTGTGGGTTTTGCCGGGATCGGAGCGCTCATTGATTGTCCTCCGGCTGAGGCACGGAGCCCGTCACAGTGTCGGGATCGCTCGCGGCTTCGATAGTATTGAGCATCGCTCCGATCGGGTCGGGCTCGCCCGGCCTGAACATCCGCGGCGGGCGCTCCGGCAGGTTCTTCAGCGAGTCATATTGCGTGCCGTTGACCGGCTTCAGCGATAGATGCCGGTCGGACAGTCCTTGCAGGCGCAGGGGCGCATCGAGCTTGGCCCATTCAGCGCGCAGCGAGGCGATCGCATCGCGCTGCTCCCGGATCTCCGCATGCAGGCGCAGCACCTTCTCGGTGCGCGCGGTGGAGTCCATCTTGATCCGGTAGACATGGGCTGCCGCGAAGATCAGCGCGCCGATGACGAGGAGGTGGATGAAGCGCATGCGCTAGCCGCCCCTCATGACGTCGGAGAGTCTTGGCCAGGACGATGGCTCGCCATCATGATGCGCGGGCGCCGAGGTACGCTCGGCGGCGCGCAGCTTTGCGGAGCGCGCACGTGGATTGAGCGCAACTTCGTCCTCACCGGCGACGATCGGCCGCCGCGTCAGCAGCTGGAAGCTCGGCGCGGCTTGCGCCACCTCTGGCAGATGCCGCGAACCGCCGCCGCTCTTGGAACGTGAGGCGAGAAAATTCTTGACGATGCGGTCTTCCAGCGAATGGAACGAGACCACGACGAGGCGGCCGCCGGGCTCGAGCACGCGCTCGGCCGCAGCGAGCGCCGTCTGAAGTTCCTCCAGCTCTTCGTTGACGAAGATGCGCAGCGCCTGGAACGTCCGCGTCGCCGGGTGAATGTCCCCGGGCTTCGAGCGCACGACCCTGCCGACGAGATCAGCGAGTGCGCGCGTGGTCGTGAACGGCGTCTCCTGCCGGTCTGCCACGATGGCGCGGGCGATGCGCCGCGAATGCCGCTCTTCGCCGAAGAGATAGATGATGTCGGCTAGATCGCCTTCGGAAGCGCGGGCGACGACGTCTGCCGCGGTCGGCCCCGTCTGCCCCATCCGCATGTCGAGCGGTCCGTCGAGACGGAAGGAGAAGCCGCGGCCGGCCTGATCGAGCTGCATCGAGGACACGCCGACATCCATCACGACTCCGTCGATCGCCTCGACGCCCTGCCCCGCGCAGACTTCGGCGAGGTTCGAGAAGCGATCTTCGACCAGCGTGAGCCGGCCCGCGGAGCGTTCGACGAGTTCGGCACCGCCAGCGATCGCAGTGCGGTCACGGTCAATGGCAATGAGCCGGGTTCCCGGCACGTCGAGAATGGCACGGCTGTAGCCGCCGGCGCCGAAGGTGGCGTCGACATAGATGCCGCCCGCGCGCGGGGCGAGATGGTCAACGGCCTCGCGGCCGAGAACGGGAATGTGCGGAGCCGAGCTCATGCGCCACGCCTGCCGAACACCCAGCCCGGCGTCGATGCCAGATTGGGGACGAAGCAGCCCATGACGCCTCGAATGATTCTGCGTCGCGGCGGTTCCACGACAAAGCCCTCGTCTAGCACGGTTCCCAAGCCCGGCTGTCCCGGGCCGCAAACCCAGTGTTCCCAGTGGAATTTGTCGGGCAGCCATGGGATTTCGAGCCAAAATACGCTTTGGCCGCCTCCGGACGCGGGTCGGCTCTTCATCTCTGAGTAACGGCCCTTAGCGTTAAGAAAGCGTTGATCGGCTCGCGACAAGTCGAAAAGGTGACGCCGTGGTGATGCTTCATCCACACACATGCGCCAAAATGCATCCGTTAACCGCGCCGCGCGATTGCGCGCGGCCGAAGGGTAAAGGAATAGTAAAGAGAAGGGCTTGGCCCACACTCTCGTCCAACTCGAGCTGTTCATGCCGTCCGGTTCGTCCACGCCGTCTGGAGCTGATTCGAAGCGTCAACGCGTTCTCCCGGTTCCCAAAGCCGCGGCGGGCATGCGAACGTTCGATCCCGATTCCTCGATCGTCTCCGACATCATCCCCTCGCCGAACCATGGCGAGCGCGCCAAGGGACGGCAGCCCGACATGATCGTGCTGCACTACACCGGCATGCCCGATGTCGAGGGCGCGCTGGCGCGGCTGTGCACGGCGGGGACCGACGTGTCGGCGCACTACGTCGTGCTGGAGGACGGCCGCATCGTGCAATGCGTGCCCGAGGCCAGGCGCGCCTGGCACGCCGGCGTCTCGTCCTGGGCCGGCGAGGATGACATCAACTCCTGCTCGATCGGCATCGAGATCATCAATCGCGGCCATGACTGGGGCTATCCGGAGTATCCGCTGCGCCAGATCGCCGCCGTGATCGCGCTATGCCGCGGCATCATGCTCCGCCGCAAGGTGCCGCCGCACCGGGTGCTTGGCCATTCCGACGTCGCACCCGCGCGCAAGAAGGATCCCGGCGAAAAATTTCCGTGGCATTCGCTGGCCAATTCCGGCGTTGGCCATTGGGTGACGCCCGCCCCGGTCGTGCGCGGCGAGAGCCTGATGCTTGGCACCATCAGCGACGCCGTGCTGAGCATGCAGCAGGCGCTCGCCCGGTACGGCTATGGCGTGCCGCTGACCGGCAAATACGACGCCGCGACAATGGAAGTCGTCACCGCCTTCCAGCGCCACTTCCGCCCGGCGCGGCTGGATGGTATCGCCGATCATTCGACGCTGTCGACATTGCAGGCGCTGCTGGCGAGCTTGCCCGCGGAAGGGACGGCGGTCGCGTCGAAGTGATGGCATAGCCGTCATTCCGGGGCGCACGACGTGCGGACCCAAAATCTCGAGATTCCGGGTTCGATGCTTCGCATCGCCCCGGAACGACGGTGCTAGTTACCCATCTCCTTGATCCTTCGCGCGTACAGCCGCCGCAGCGGCTCCAGCTGCGTCGCCTCCGTCGCCGCGCGATAAGCTTCGCGCGCCTCGTCCTTGCGGCCAAGCCGCCGCAACAGATCCGCGCGTACGGCGGGCAACAGCTCGTAGCCAGCGAGCCCGCCGCGGGCGGTGATCGCATCGACGAGAGCGAGCGCACGTGAAGGACCATCGACCATCGACACCGCCGCGGCATGGTTCAGCTCGATCACCGGTGACGGGTTGACGCGCAGCAGGACCTCATAGAGCCCCGCAATCTGCGGCCAATCGGTCTGCGCAAAGCTGGTCGCGCGAGCATGCAACGCCGCGATCGCGGCTTGCACGGCATAGGGATGCGGCCGGCCCGGCACGCGCAGGGCGTCATCCACCAACCGCAGGCCTACCTCGATCTGCGCGCGGTCCCACAGCCCGCGATCCTGCTCTTCGAGCAGCACAATATCGCCGGCCGCTGTCTCGCGCCCGGCGCGGCGCGCGTCGTGCAGCAGCATCAAGGCCAGCACGCCCTTCGTGCCGGCGCGATCGGGCATCAACCGGTCCAGCAGGCGGCCAAGCCGGATGGCCTCGGCGGCGAAATTGGGCCGCATCAGGTCCGCACCCGACGTCGCGACGTAGCCTTCGGTGAAGACGAGATAGATCACGGCGAGCACGCCGTCGAGCCGCAGCGCCAGCGCGTCGCGCTCGGGCACTTCGTAAGGAATACCGGCAAGGCGGATCTTCTGCTTGGCGCGAACGAGCCGCTGCGCCATTGCCTCCTCGCTGACGAGAAAGGCGCGCGCGACCTGCGCGGTGGAGAGCCCGCAGACGGTGCGTAGCGTCAGCGCAACCTGGACTTCGGCTGCGAACGCGGGATGGCAGCAGGTGAAGATCAACCTGAGCATGTCGTCGTCGAGCATGGCCGGCGGCTCGTCAGGCGCTTGCGCATTCAGCTCGAGCTCATGCACCAGCGCTTGCTGCTTGCCGCGAAAGACGGCCTGACGGCGAATGCGGTCGATCGCCTTGTTGCGCGCGACATTGACCAGCCAGGCGCGCGGATTGTCGGGGATCTCGCATGCCGGCCAGCGTTCCAGCGCGACGGCAAAGGCATCCTGGAGCGCATCCTCAGCGAGATCGAAATCGCCGACGAGGCGGATCAGCGTGGCCAGCGCCCGCCCCGCCTCGTCACGAAAGATGGCTTCGATCTCGGAAGGGGTCATGCGATCACCACCTCCAACGTCATTGCGGGGCGTTGCGCCAGCGACGAGCCCGGAATCCATAATCCGGATCGTGGTCATGGATTCCGGGCCTGCGCCTTGCGGCGCATCCCGGAACGACGAGGGTGCGATCATTCACTTGTCATAGTCCCAGATCGGCCGCACCTCGATCGATCCGATGCGCGCGGAGGGAATCCGCGCCGCAATCTCGATCGCGGCATTCAAATCCTTGGCTTCGACCAGATAGTAACCGCCGAGCTGCTCGCGCGTCTCCGCGAACGGGCCGTCAGTCGTCAGCGTTTTGCCATCGCGCACGCGCACGGTCGTCGCCGTCGTCGTCGGCTGCAAGCGGTCGCCGGCCTTGAAGTTGCCGCTCTGGATGATGGATTGCGTGAAGGCCTGATATTCCGCCAGCATCTTCTGGCTGGTCGCCGCATCGTTCTTGGCGTACTCGACCTCGTTCTGGTAGATCATCAGCAGATACTGCATTGCTTTACTCCTGTGGTTCGGCTGTGTTGCCGACATCCAGTCGAACGGGGCACGCACCAAACGACATCTTCAGGATAAATTATTTGAAGCCCGCACGCGCGGCGATATCGGCTTGACGGAACCGTCACAAATGCTCCATGCGTAAGCCGTCAGTCGGCCGGACGGCCGCTCCGGCAGGGGCCGAAAGGCCGCCGGGGAGGAAAGTCCGGGCTCCCTTGACATGCGGTGCCGGATAACGTCCGGCGGGGGTAACCCCAGGGAAAGTGCCACAGAGAACGAACCGCCCGCCTTCGCCCCTTCGGGGCTTCGGCGAGGTAAGGGTGAAAAGGTGCGGTAAGAGCGCACCGCGGATCCGGCAACGGAGCCGGCATGGCAAACCCCACCGGGAGCAAAACCGAATAGGGACGGCACAGCGGGCCGTTCGCGCAAGCGATAACGCCGCGGGGCAATGTCAGGCCCGCCGTCCGGGTAGGTTGCTCGAGGCCATGTGCAAACATGACCCCAGAGGAATGGCCGTCACGTACCGTTCGCGCAAGCGGGCGGTGCCTTACAGAACCCGGCTTACAGGCCGGCTGATATCTTGCAACGAGGGGTTCGGCGTGAATGCGCCGAGCCCCTCACCATTTTAGAGGTGTCATTCCGGGGCGATGCGCAGCATCGAGCCCGGAATCCATCGGGCAGCAAATTCAGGCGATCGATGGATTCCGGGCTCTCGCTTCGCGAGCCCCGGAATGACGAAGACACTAACCGACGATCTCTTGCAACACCGCCATCAGCGCCTCCGGTGCAGTCACATTCGGCGCGTGGCTGGCGTCGAGCTCGACATAGCGCCAGCCATCCTCGCTCTTGGTACGCCTCGCAAACTGCCCGAATACATCGCCGGGCGGAATGCGCGTGCAATAAATGTAGCTGCGCGGCACTGTCGCATCGCCGTGCGCGAGCTTCAGCCGCGCCTCGAAGCACTTGATCGGCATTGGGACGCGGCGCGCATTGAGCCAGTCGAGATCGGCCTGCGGCGTGTCAGGCGGCGGTGGGTTTGGCGGGATGCGGTAGCCGTCACCGCCGGCGGCCGCCCTTCGCATCGGCTCGCGCCCGCCTTCGTTGAGGTCGAACAGCGACTGGCCGTCACGGGGCACGAAGGCATCGAGATAGATCAATTGTGTCACGCGCTCGCGTGCGCGGTCGGCGACGCCGGTGGCGACCATGCCGCCATAGCTGTGGCCGAGCAGAACGATGTCGCTGAGGTCCTCGAAAGCGATGACGTTAAGGATGTCCTGGATATGCGTGTCGAGATCGATCGAACGACTTGCCAGATGCGCGCGCTCGCCGAGACCCGTGTAGGTCGGCGCGACCAGCCGGTGGCCGGCCTGCGCCATCAGCGGGTGCATGTTCTTCCAGGCCCAGCCACCGGACCATGCGCCATGACAGAGCAGAAAAGTCTTCGAGCGTGCGGACATCGGCGTTTCCATCGTTCTTGTTTGTCCGACGGAGTGTAACGGCCGAACGCGCGATGTAAAACGCTGCGGCCGCTTTAGGCCCCGCGCGTGTCCGCCCTCACCAACACCGGTGCAAGCGCATTGCCTTCGCGCCGCAGCTTCTTCGCCTCGAAACCGTGCATGCCGAGTTGCCATTGCAGCCCGACGATGGCCCCCTTGGTCGGTTGCAGTAATGCGAGCGACGCGAACAGCGTCACCGGCAGCCACACCGCGAGTTGCAGCCACTCCGGCGGCGCATAGGCGGTCTCAACCGCAAGGATCGCCGGCACCACGAGATGACCGACCACGACCATCACGAGATAGGCCGGAAAGTCGTCTGCGCGCTGGTGCAACAGCTCCTCGCCGCAATGATCGCAAGCGTCAGCCACTTTCAGGAAGCGGCCGAACATGTGCCCTTCCCCGCAATTCGGACATTTGCCGGTGAAACCGCGCCACATCGCCTTCGCCAGAGAGACCGTCGCCATGACCACACCTCTTCCTTTTCCACGATCCATACAATAATGTATTGCATCCATACATTCAAAGGATATGGAGCCAAATTGCATGGATTGGACCCCGACAATCTCCGAGCTTTCCGGCCCGCGCTACCAGCGTATCGTCGAGGCCATGGAGGCCGACATCGCCGCGGGCCGACTGGTGCGCGGCCAGCAATTGCCGACACAGCGCGCGCTCGCAAAAGCGCTCGGCATCGACCTCACCACGGTGACGCGCGCCTACACCGAGGCGCGGCGCCGCGGCATCATGGAGGCCCGGGTCGGACAGGGCTCGTTCGTGTCGGAGACCAGCGCGCGCCGCGCGGTCGACCTGCCCCACCCAGTCGCGATCGACCTCTCGATGAACGTGCCGCCACAGCCGCTGGAGGCACAGCTCGACGAGCGCATCATCGCCGGAATGGGAGCCATCCGCGCGCAATCGGGCCTGACGGCGCATCTCAACTACCAGCCGCCCGGCGGCAGCGCACATGAGCGCGAGGTTGCGGCACGCTGGATGCGCGCCCGCGTTGCGCATGCGCATGCCGACAAGCTCGTGATCTTTCCCGGCGCGCAGACGATCCTGTTCAACCTGCTCAGCCATCTCGCACGGCCCGGCGACATCGTTCTGACCGAAGCGCTCACCTTTCCCGGCATCAAGGCCGCCGCGGCGCGGCTTGGTATCAAGCTCGTCGGCGTCGCCATGGATGACGGCGGGATCCTGCCCGACGCGCTGGCAGACGCTTGCCGCACCCACAGGCCGAAAGCCGTCTATCTCATTCCGACGCTGCACAATCCGACCACGGCGACGCTATCCCCCGAGCGGCGCAGCGCGATCGCAAAGATCATCTGCGATGCCGGTACGACACTGATCGAGGACGACGCCTACGGGCTGCTCGACCGTTCGGCATCGCCGATCGCGAACCTCATTCCCGAACGGACCTATCTCGCCACCACGCTGTCAAAATGCATCGCGCCGGCGCTTCGCGTCGCCTATCTGCTGACGCCCGACAACGATGCACAGCAGACGATGCGCAGCCATTTGCAGGCCACCGTGCAGATGCCGGCACCGCTGATGGTGGCGCTGGTGACGCATTGGATCGAGACCGGCATTGCCGATCGCATCATCGCCGCCATCCGCAACGAAGCGGTTGGCCGCCAGCAGCTCGCGCAGCGCGCGCTGAAAGGATTTCAGTTCCTGGCCAGGCCCGCCGCCCATCATCTCTGGCTGAGGCTGCCGGAGGGCCGGTCCGATGTCGCGGGGCATCTCTTGCGGAATGGACTCGCACTGGTCGCCGGCGAAGCCTTCACCGTCGATGGGATGCCGCCGCATGCGGCGCGAGTCTCGCTGGGCGCAGCGCGCAACAGGGCGGAATTGACCGAGGCGCTGCGCATCCTGGTCAGCGCGCTGCACAAGCCGGCCGACACCAGGCAGATCGTCTAGCGAAAACCTATCGATGCTGACGGCGATGGCGCGCGCGAAGCGCAGGCACAGCGGGTGACGGATAGGCCTGCGATGCATAGGCGTCGCGCGGGATGCCCTGCTGGCCGAGCGCGGCGCGCGCTGCCGGCGTGAGCTGTCCGCCATTCAGCACGTCGCGGTCGGGATGGGCGGCCTGATAGGCCGCAGGTTCGGAAAGCTGCGCCTGCGCTATTGTCGGCATCAAGGCCGCCGCCGACATCAGCGCGGCCGCAACGGCAATGTTCATGCGGGTCACCGTCATTCTCCATCATCTTGTGCGGGACTGACCGAACGGAGCGCACGATGGCGTCGGACGGGCCGCAGGATTGAAGTACTGAAGTACGACCGTCATGTAGGCGTGTCTTTCGCGAAAGCCCGAACCCCGTAGATCACGCTTGCGTGCAGCACGGATTGACCGGCACGGCAGCAAGCGTGCTATGCGGGCGCTGGTGATCAACAGTTCGGGATCGCCATTGCAACAAGGATGATCCGTTGGAAACGCTCACCTACGTCCTGCTGTTGTTCGGCGCGCTGGCCGGCGGCTTCGTCTCGGGACTGGCCGGCTTCGGCACGGCGCTGATGGCGCTCGGCATCTGGCTCTACGTCCTGCCGCCATCGCTTGCGGTGCCGTTGGTGCTGATCTGCTCGGTAATCGCCCAGACCTCGACGCTGCCGTCGATGTGGAAGAGTTTTGACCTCTCGCTGGTCTGGCCGTTCCTGATCGGCGGGCTGGTCGGCGTGCCGCTGGGAACGATGATGGTCGCCTCGGCCGACCCAAAAGTTTTCAAGCTGAGCGTCGGTGTGCTGCTTCTGATCTTCTCGAGCGCGCTGTATCTGAACAAGAGGTCGCTCGCGATCAAATTCGGCGGCAGGATCGCAGACGGCGCGATCGGCTTTGCCGGCGGCATTCTTGGCGGCCTCGCCGGATTGTCGGGGCCGCTGCCGATCCTGTGGGCCAACATCCGCGGCTGGAACAAGCACGAGCGGCGCGGCATCTTCCAGCTCTTCAATTTCACGGTGCTCGCGACCGCGCTGGCGTTGCAGACCGCGTCGGGCCTCGTCGCTTTCAAGGTGGTCTGGCTCGCGCTGGTCGCCTTTCCGGGCACGCTGATCGGCGCATGGGCCGGCGCACGCGTCTATCACGCGTTGAGCGACAAGCATTTTGGCGATGTCGTGCTCGGCCTTCTGTTCCTGTCCGGCCTCGGCCTCGTCTCGAACAGTGTTGGTGCATATTAGCCCCACGGCGCCGCAAATTATCCGGCGCCGCTGGGGAGGTGACTGCCGCTACGCAGGCGCACGCGCGGGAGGTGCAAGAGAGTCAGCTTCGACCTGCCCAGGAGCCCCGACCTGCCGGAGCGGCGCCAGGCGCCTTTCGAACTCGCGGCGTAACAACCACAAGCTCAGCGCAGCCTGGAGCGTCGTCGCTGCGATCGACAAGTACCACACGTGCTCCATGCGGAAGCCGGGCCGCGTTGACAGCCAGATTGCCGGCAAGGAATAGGTGAACACGCGCGTCGCCGAGCTCAAGAGCACCGGCTTGGTATTGCCGAGGCCCTGGAACATGCTCGAGCAGGTGAAGATCAGGCCGTGCGCCACCATGTTGAGCGAGATGATCCGCAGGAACAGGAAGGCGATCTCCATCGTCTCCCGGTCGTTGGAGATCCGGCGAGCAGCAACTCCGGCTTCGCTTGCGCAAGGATCATGAAGCCGATCATCACGGCTGTGGTGATTAGCGCCGCCTTGACGAAGGTCTCCCGCACGCGCGCGCCGTTTGCGGCGCCGACGTTCTGGCCGGCGATCGGCCCGGCCGCGAGTGCGACCGCAAGCGCCGGCATCTGGATCAGGCCGAGCACCCGCTGCCCGATGCCGAATCCCGCCTGCGCCGCCGCACCGAAATCGCGCAGCACGTAATAGACCACGGCCATGAAGATGAACATCATCGCGAACTCGCCGCCGGCCGGCAGACCGACATTGAGAATGCGCTTCAAATGGCGCGGCTGCGGGCGCCACTGCGCCGCGTTGAACGCGACGTAGCGCTCGACCTGGCGGAAGTACGCGAGCAGCATCAGAACGCCGATCGCTACCGCGATCGAGCTCGCCAGCCCGGCGCCGGCAACGCCGAGCGGATAGCCCGTGCCCCAGCCTGCGATCAGCACCGGCGCCAGCGCGATGTTGATGACCACCGCGAGCGCCTGCACCAGCATGGCGGGACGGACAATGCCGGTCGCGCGCAGCGCAGACGCCATCACCTGAGTGGCAAACTGCAGCGCGAGCGCGGGCATGAACCACAATAGATAGATGGTCCCCGCCTCGATCGTGGGCTGATCCGCGGCGATCGAACGCATGTAGAGACGCGACAAAGCTGCGCCCGCGGCCAGGGTCAGCAGGCCGAACAGCACCGACAGCGCGATCGCCTGGTTGAAGATCAGATTGGCATCCTGCCGATCCTTGCGTCCCACGGCGTGCGCGATCAGCGCCACCGTGCCGACGCCGAGCACCTGCATCAACGCGTTGACGAGAAATCCGGCATTGCCGGCCGTGGCGACACCCGCGACGGCAGCATCGCCCAATCCCGAGACGAAGTAGAGATCGACCAGCTGGCAGACCATAATCGTGATCATGCCCACCATGATCGGCGGTGCCATGGCCAGGATGTGTCTCACGATGGGGCCGTTCGTCAGGTCTTTCATGTCATTCACCTCCGGCGGCGTGGCGTCGGGACTTCGCCCCGCCGCCGCGCGCCTCATTCCGCTGCTGCGATACGTCCGAGCTCCACCACCTGCCGTTCGAACAGGCCGCGATAGATGCCCCCTCGCTTGCCCGCGAGCACGGCATGCGTGCCCTGCTCGACAATCTCGCCGCGATCGAACACCAGGATGCGATCGAGGCTCTTCACGGTGGACAGCCGGTGCGCAATCACGATCGAGGTGCGGCCTTTCATCAGCCGCTCCATCGCCTCTTGGATCAGCGCCTCCGACTCCGAATCGAGGCTCGAGGTCGCCTCGTCCAGGATCAGCACCGGCGCATCCGCCAGGAAGGCGCGCGCCAGCGCCACGCGCTGCCGCTCGCCGCCCGACAACTTCACGCCGCGCTCGCCGACCAGCGTGCCGTAGCCCTTGGGCAGGCGCAGAATGAAGTCGTGCGCGTTCGCAAGCCGCGCCGCCTGCTCGATCGCCTCCAGGCTGGCGCCCGGCCGGCCATAGGCGATGTTTTCGGCGAGCGAGCGGTGGAACAGGATCGGCTCCTGCTGCACGATCGCGATCTGGCTGCGCAGCGATTGCTGCGTGGCGCGCGCGATGTCCTGCCCGTCGATCAGCACGCAGCCACTGGTGACGTCGTAAAGCCGCTGCACCAGCTTGACGAAGGTCGTCTTGCCGGAGCCGGAGCGGCCGACGAGGCCGACACGCTCGCCGGCGCGGATCGTCACCGACAGCCCGTCATAGAGCGGCGCGCGGTGGCCGCCATAATGGAACGTGACGTCGTCGAACACGATCTCGCCGCCCTCGATCGCGATCGGACGCGCATCGGAAGCATCCGCAATGCCGATCGGCTCGTCGTGGATCGCCACCAGCTCGTCCATGTCGTTGACCGAGCGCTGGAGATTGTTTATGTGCATGCCGACGTCGCGCAAATAAGCGTGGATGACGTAATAGCTCGTCAGCACATACGTGACGTCGCCGGGCGAGGCATGACCTGACATCCACAGCAGCACCGAGCCGCCGATCACGGAGGCGCGCAGGCACAGCAGCAAGGAAAGCTGCGACATCGCCGTGTAATTGTAGCGAAACCAGGTCCGCCGCACGCGCACGCGCCAACGGTTGATGACGCGCGCGAGCCGCGCATCCTCGCGCGCTTCGGCACCGAACGACTTCACCACGGCGTTGCAGGTCAGCGCGTCCGCCAGCGTGCCTCCGACCTTGGTGTCCCAGGCATTGGAGACGCGGGCTGCCGGCGCGATGTAGCGGGTCGAGAACACCACCGTGATGGTGACGTAGACGACCGCCCCGAGCGCGATCACCAGGCCGAGCGAGGCCCAGTGCACGCCGAGCAGGACCATCGACCCGATCAGCACGACCAGCGAAGGCAGAAGCGCGAGCAGAATGGTGTCGTTGAGCAGGTCGAGCGCCCACATGCCGCGGGTGATCTTGCGCACCGTGGAGCCGGCAAAGGAGTTCGCGTGCCAGTCGGTCGAGAAGCGCTGCACGCGCGTGAACGCGTCCTGCGCGACGTCGGACATGGTCGTCAGCGTGAACGGCACGATCGCCTGGAGGCCGACGAGCCGCAACACCATCGAGGCCGCGCCCAGCGCCACGATGGCGCCGAACGCCGTGAGCGCCGCGTGGCGCGCGTCCGGGTCGGACGGGCCGCGCGTCAGCGCATCGACCAGATGCCCTGAGAACACCGGCATGAACAGGTCGGCGAGAGTCGCGCCCAAGACGCCGCCGGCCACAACGAGGCCGCGCCCCGGCTGCTTCAGCCAGTGGCGGAACACGAAGGGCAGCACCACGCGAATTGCGGCGGGCTTTTTAGACAGAGCGGTCATGACATCATCCGGCCGCACGCGCGGGCCGGCTCCATCGATGGACACAGACCGGCCACGAGGGCCGAGACGGCGTCACTCAAAACTGACTTTGACTTGGGAAGCGGAGCGATCGGGGCGCTTGGTCGAAACCTTGGCCCAATCGAAGCTGGCGGAAAGGGCCTCTACGAGGCCAAGCACATACCGAGCCAGAACATCGAGCGCGGGCGTGCGATCTGCGAATGCGTCGAAGTCATGCAAATCCCTCCCGGCTCGATTGAATGAGGTGCGCTTTATAGATGTGTCGCAAGCGCTTTGCAACGGGGCTCGCGCGAGATCACGCACGAGTGTTGCAATTTGGTACGCGACGCCGTCCGCATCGCTGGTTGCGCGCTGCCACCCCAATCTTCGCCGTCATGCCCCGGCTTGACGGGGCATCCAGTACGCCGCGGCGAATGTGGTGCGAGAGCGAGCTCTGCAACCGCCTGCCTCTGGAATACTGGATCGTCCGGTCCCGGCTCCGCCAACGGCTTCGCCGGGCATTCGGTGTTGGGCCGGCGAAGCTTCAGCGAAGACGGCAAGCCGGCGATGACACCGAACACGCGGAGTTGCGTCAATGGCGCGTCGCCGCCGGCACCAAACGGCGAAGGCGGCTTCTTCAGCAGCGCGACCAGGAGGCTGAGCGCGAGATAGAACAGCGTCAGCACGAAGAAGGCGTCGCCAAAGCTCATCACCACGGCCTGGCGATGAACCAGCTGGGAGAGCTGCTTCATGGCCATCAGCGTGGCATCGCCAAGCCCCTGAAACTTCTGCATGAACATGGTCAGCGTTTCGGTCGCGGTCGCATTGCCCCACGTCACGCGCTCCTGGAGGCGGGTGATGTGGAGGTCGGTGCGATCGTTGAGTACGGTGTTGATGACGGCGAGGCCGAGCGCGCCGCCGAGATTGCGCATCAGGTTGAACACGCCGCTCGCGTTCTTCACCTTCTCGGGTGCCAGCGTACCGAGGGCGACGTTGTTGGTCGGCACCATCGCGAACATCATGCCGATGCCGCGCAGGATCTGCGGCACCAGTAGTTCATAGAAATCATAGTCTCGCGTCATCCAGGTCATCTGGTAGGAGCCGAGCGCGAACACGACAAGACCGAACGCGATCATGTAGCGCATGTCGACCTTCGCCATGAGCCGGCCGACCAGCGGCGCGACCAGGAACATGGTGATGCCGGAGACGAACATGGTGTCGCCGATCATCAACGCGCTGTAGCCGCGCACTTCGGCGAGATAGCGCGGATAGATATAGGTCAGGCCATAGAGCCCGATCCCGATGCAGAACTGCAGCGTGCAGCCGACGGCGAAATTGCGGTCCGAGAAGGTGCGCAAGTTCACGATCGGCTCGGCCGCGGTGAAGACGCGCCAGAAGAAGGCGATTCCCGAGATTGCACAGATCCAGGCGCAGATCGCGACCGAGGTGTCCTGCATCCATTCATATTGCGGCCCCTCCTCCAGCACATATTCGAGCGTGCCGAGAAAGCCGGCCATGAACAACAGGCCCCACCAGTCGAAGCGGTCGAGCAGTTCGAGATGCGGCTCGTCGAAATCGACCAGCGCCAGCACGCCGACGGTGATGCCGATGCCAGGCAGAACGTTGATGTAGAACAGCCAGTGCCAGGACATCGCGTCGGTGATGTAGCCGCCGACCGTCGGCCCGATCGTGGGTGCGAGGGTCGCAACAAGCCCGATGATGGGGCCGACGATGTGGAATTTCGAGCGCGGAAACACGGTATAGGCCGAGGCGAATACCGTCGGGATCATGCCGGCGCCGAGGAATCCCTGGAGCGCGCGCCAAAGGATCATCTCCTCGATGGTGCTGGCAAAGCCGCAGAGCAGGCTCGAGGCGGTGAAGCCGGCCGCCGAGATCGCGAACAACAGCCGCGTGCCAAAGGCGCGCGACAGGAATCCCGAGAGCGGAATGGCGATGACCTCGGCTATCAGATAGGCGGTCTGGACCCAGGAGACTTCGCTGGAGCTCGCCGACAATCCGGCCTGAATCTCACTCAAGGAGGCCGAGACGATCTGGATGTCCAGGATCGACATGAACATCCCGAACACCATGATGATGAAGGCAAACAGCCGCTTCGGCGCGATCCGCTCGGAAGCCGGGGCCGCCATCATGGCAGGTGAAGCAGTGGTGGTGTCGGCCATTCTCTTACCCGGCTCGCGCGAGAGTGCGCGGTCCACCTCTCCCCATCGGGGAGAGGTCGATTTGCGCAGCAAATCGGGTGAGGGGCCGCAGCTCCCACGAGAGAGCGTAAGCCCTCACCCGGATCGCATCTTGCGATGCGATCCGACCTCTCCCTTCGGGAGAGGTGAAGGACGAAGCGGCGCTCGTCTTGAACATGATTCGCCTACCGGCACTACTGCGGGTGAACCGCGATGGGATCGTCGAGATCGACCTCGCTGTCGGCGTCGGCGGCACCCTTGTTGGTGTCGACGGTCGCGTAGACCGACATACCGGCGCGGAGCAGGTTCTGCTTCGCCACCGATTTCGGCACGCGGATGCGCACCGGCACGCGCTGCACGATCTTGGTGAAGTTGCCGGTGGCATTGTCAGGCGGCAGCAGCGTGAACACCGAGCCCGCGCCCGCCGCGATGCTATCGACGACGCCGGAGAACTTGCGCATGCCATAGGCATCGACCTTGATCGTCACCGGCTGGCCGGGGCGAATGCGCTTGAGTTGCGTTTCCTTGAAATTGGCGTCGATATAAACGTCGTCGAGCGGCACGATGTTGCCGAGGCGCTGGCCGACCGCGACGAAGTCGCCCGTATTGACCAGGCGATTCGAGAACGTGCCGTTGACCGGCGCGCGCACCGCGGTGAATCCGAGATCGCGCTCAGCCTTGGCGAGCGTGGTCTTGAGCTCGGCGAGCTGCGCCTGCGCCTCGGCCTGCTGCGCCTTGGCGACGTCGACATTGCTGACCGCGACGTCGTAGGCGGCCTGCGCGGCCTTGACCGCGGCCGCGCCCTGGTCGCGTCCGGCTTCCGAGCTCTCGAAGGTGGCGCGCGAGGCAAAGCCCTTGCTGCTCAGCGCCTGCTGGCGCTCATAGTCGAGATCGGCACGCTTGAGGCCCGCTTCAGCCGAGACGAGCTGCGCCTTTGCTTGCGCGACCTGGCTATCGAGTGCTGCGACCTGACGGCTGATGCGGTCAATCGTGGCCTGCTGGGTCGCGATCTTGGTCGCGGCGGCATCGACTGCGATCTTGTAGTCGCCGTCGTCGATGCGGAAGACGACGTCGCCCGCGCGCACCGGCGAGTTGTCGCCGGCCAGGACCGCGGAGATGTGACCGGCGACGCGCGCACCGAGCATGGTGTTGTTGGCACGGACATAGGCATCGTCGGTGGAGATGTAGAAGCGGCCGACCAGCGTGTAGTAACCGGCATAGCTCGCGACCGCGAGCGCCAGCAGCAAGCCAACCCCCATCAGGACGAATTTGCGTTTGCCGGATTTGGGCGCGGCGGCAGCAGCGCTATGGGCAGGGGCAGCCCTGTCGGTCGCGGGCTTCTCGGCCACCTCGACGCTGCGGTGCTCGTTTTCCTCGACCACATGAGAGCGCAATTTCTCAGCCAGGACGGCGGATTTCTCGGGCGCAGCGTCACCGCTCACCTGCTCCGGCGTCGTCTCCACCGCTTCCTGGCGAAGGACGCGCGCAGCCTGGTCTCTCGATACGGCCATAAAGGCCTCCCCAAAAGCGCGAGCAGGGATGGCCGCCACGGCACGCCCCTTTTTCGCTCGTCCTAAATACCTTGACCGAACGGTTCGGTCAATCTACATAATATTCCCGGTGTCATCTTAATAGCCCGAATCCTTTATTCGGGTTTCATAGCCCCAGACGCGGATCCAAAAACCTTCCGAGACCCTAAACCAATGGTTGTAGCTGCCAGCGAACGTCTTCACATCGTCCCGGAGGAGGACAGCTCCAAGCGACGTCAAATCCTGGACGGTGCTCGCAAAGTGTTCATGGCTCTCGGTTTCGACGGCGCCAGCATGGGCGAGATCGCGCGCGCGGCACAGGTTTCCAAGGGCACGCTCTACGTCTATTTCGCCGACAAATCCGCGCTGTTCGAAGCCATTCTCGAAGAGGAGGCGCTCCAGCACGGCCAGGTCGTGTTCAATTTCGATCCCGCGCGCGATGCCGAGACCACGCTAAAGGATTTCGGCCAGGCCTATATCCATTTACTCTGCCGGCCCGGCGGCGGATCGGCAATCCGCACCGTGATGGCAATCGCCGAGCGCATGCCCGACGTCGGCCGCCGTTACTATGCGCGGGTGCTGGACAAGACCATCCACCGGTTGTCCGATTATCTCAAAGCCCATGTCGCTTCCGGCGATCTCGATATCGACGATTGCGATCTTGCCGCCTCGCAATTCATGGAACTGTGCAAGGCCTCGCTGTTCCTGCCGTTCGTCTTCCAGGCTGCTCCCGCACCGTCGCAAGAGCGCATGACCGAAGTCGTCGATAGCGCGACGCGGATGTTCCTCGCGACGTATCGGGCGAAGTAACCGCAAGCGGGCTACGCGTTGCGCAGGCGCGTCGCGGGCGGTTATATTTGCGTCCATGCCTCGTGATCTTCGCCCCCCTGTCGATATTCTCCATTATGAGATCGTCCAGGAGCAGGCCTCGGCGCTTGGACGAATGGGCCGCGCGCTGGAACAGAGCCTCACGCGTTTGCGCGAGTTCGACGCCGCCCACGCGGCCTCGGGGGTACCGGCCTCACTGCAACCGGCCAGACGTAGGCTGGTGCATGAAGCCGGCCATGCGCTGTGGATGTTCGTAGTGCAACGCGAGGCGTCCGGTCTTCGCGACAGCCGCCACATCATGCGAACCTACAACGTCCCTGGCGAGGTGCAGCGGTGCATGGGCCTCCCGCCGTCGAAGCCGGTCTCGAAATGACTTGCTGGCGGGCTACGACCCCATCGTAGCCACGGGTTTTGCGCAAGCCTCAATCGTCGGCGTACTCGTCTTCTTCGCGCTTGTGCGCGGCGCTCTTGCGGCCGAGCGAACCAGTCACGGAAGGATCGCGTGCATTCGCATAGGGGCTGCGTGACTGCGCACGCGCGGCGACCTCATCGCCGGAGACGGCGGCGGGCTGGCAGATCAGGCGACGGCTGGCGCGGCGCATCAGATCGACGTGGATGTGATCGTAATGATAGACGTTGGAGCCGGGCGCGAGCACCGTCGTGAAATGCGCGCAGGCACCGGACTGCACGTCGCGCAAAAATCCCTGCTCTTCCGGCATGCCGCGCCAGCCGTCCTTCACAGTGACGCGGCGGCCGTCGGCGAGCACGAAGGCGGAAATATCGAGCGCATTGCCGAAGGCGTGCTCGGAAATGTGGGCGCGCGAGTTGCCGTTCATGCCACGGCAGGAATAGGCGGAGATCTGCTTGATCTCGGCGACGCGGACGCCGAACCAGCGCATGGCCGAGGGCTGCACGGTGTCGGCGAGCCAGCGGTCGAGCTCGGACACGATCGGACAGGCCAGCGTCGCGGTCGGCTTGATCGCAACGGGACCAACGGCGGTAACGGGATTGCCCTGCGCCGGGCCAAGACGCGGCAGCGGCTGCTGCGCGGGCGGTTGCCCGTAGGGTGCCGCACCGGCCGGCCGCGCCGGATAGCTCGGCGCGTTCATGTAGCGCGCGGCCCCCGCGGCATCGGTGCCCTCGGGCGGCAGATCGATCTCGTCTTCCTGCGGCACCACGCCGGGCGCGTTCAGCGACATCGGTCCGGTTGAAGTGCCATAGCCGGAAGGCTGCTGCAGTGCGCTCTCCGGATAGTTCGATCGCGGCGGGTGGGAGGGTGCCGGATAATTCTGGCTCTGCGGATAGTTCGATCGCGGCTGCGTGACCGGCCAGCGCGGCTGGTTGCCGATGCTCACCGGCGGACGCAGCTCCTCGTCGGCAAAGCCATAGCTGCTGGAGGCTTCGCCGATGGCGGCGACCTTCAGCGGAAATTCGGCGCCACATTGGCCAGGGCCGGAGATCGGATCGATGCGGACGATGTCCGCACTCTCCTTGACCGCTCCCGATTTCAGGCACGCCGCTTCCGCCTCGGCCCGCCACGGTTCGCGTTCGGCCTGGAAGAAGCCGCGTCCGCAACCCGCAAGCGAAACAAGGACGAAGGAGCCGACGAGATACAAACGAACTCCGCGCGTCATGAACGCACGTTCGGTGAATTTACTTAAAGACTCTTCAACGTGTCGTTTCAGCCTTCTTTAACCATGCCGGCCCGCGTGCGCCGAAATGCTGCCAGACTGAGCGACAGGACGACTGACTTTTTCGGAAGGAGACTCTCTGTTAACCATAAAGCTCGCGCAACGCGGCGCGACAGCGGGAGCGATCTCATGACGTTCGCCGGCAGACTAAGCATTATCACCGCGTACCTCGCCATGGCCTTCGTCGGCGCCATCGTGCTCGGCATCATATAGGGCCGCGCTCCATCTCATGGATCGTTACCGACATTAGGCCAAGATAGCCGAATGTGCGCCGGCTCACGCAGGCGACGGCCAGATGTAGTGATGTCCATCACGGAAGAAGGGACAGCCGGGGCGTAGGGTCGAACTACGCTCAGTCCACCAGCGACATCAGTCCATACGGGGACACGGAGGTTATCATGAACAAGCTCACCATCGCCGCCACGGCGCTCTTCCTTGCTTCGACCGCCGCCGCGCATGCCGGCAATTCGATCTCGTTCCAGATCGAAGGCCAGCACATCCGCATCGAGACGCCGCGCAATTGTACCTCGCTCAATTGCGTGACCATCGTGGCGCCGGGCCTGTCGGACAAGCCGATCAAGCTGAACAACATCAACCTCAAGGGCCTGGGCGGCTCCAAGGATGATGACGTCGACACCACGCCGGCTCCGGCGACCACGAATGCGCAGCCCGCGCCGGCTCCGGTGCAGCAGCAGCCAGTGCCACAGGCGCCGGTCCAGGCAGCTGCGCCCGCCGCAACGGACCCGACGGCTCCCGGCACCCCGTCCGCCGGCCTCGACACCACGCAGCCTGCACCTGTTGCGGCGCCTGCTCCCGTCGCCGCACCCGCTCCCGTTGCTGCTGCTCCCGCGCCGGCCTCGGCTCCGGTTGCCGCGGCGGCCGTGCCGGCACCAAACTCGCCGATCGGCGTGTGGGCGACCGAGGAGAACAAAGGCAATGTCCGTGTCGAGCAGTGCGGCGCCAATCTCTGCGGTTATGCCGTGAAGACCAACGAGCGCATCCTGATCAACATGAAGCCCGACGGCTCGAAGTGGAGCGGCCGCATCCACGATCCCAACTCTGGCCGCAATTACGACTCGACCATCGCGATGAAAGGTCCGAATGCAATGCGCGTGCAGGGCTGCGCCTTCGGCGGCATGTTCTGCGGCGGCCAGACCTGGAAGCGCGTGAGCTGACACCGAAGGTGTCATCCTCGATTGCGCAATGCCAGCTTAGCTGCTTGCGGCGTACAGCCGGGCAGCATCCAGCTTCAAGGCGGATTCCCGCTGTCGCAAGGAGCTGGCGTTACTCGCGACCGCACTAACTTGCGGATGCCGTCTCGACCAGCGTGCGGCGCGCTCACGCCTCGCCGCGCAGCCACGCCCTCACCTTCTGCAACAGGCCGTGCCGCAATTCGTCGACCGAGGCGGCTTCGGCTGGTGTCAGTGTCTGCAAGGCCGCATCGATATGATCGGCCGGCGCCGTCGGCTCGGGCGAAGGCGCAACACCGGCAGCGGCGAGCGCAATCGGACCGATCTGTGCCAGGAACGCGCGCTCATATTCGCGCGACAGCCGCGCGATTGCGTCGTCCAACGTCAGCCAGTCCACCGCCTTGATGTCGTTCATCGGTTTGCGGACCGGCCCGCCATCGGCCTCCATACGCCAGAAATGCACGACCTTGGTGCGCCCGCCCGATTGATAGCCCAGCGTGCCCAGAAATTCGTGCACCGCGATCTCGTGCCCGGTCTCTTCTAGCACCTCGCGATGCGCGGCCTCCTTCGGCGTCTCGCCGTCGTCGAGCTTACCCTTGGGCAAGACCCATTCGTTGCGCTTGCGCTGGCGCACCACGGCGATCAGCGGCGTCGAACCTCGCCGCAGCACGATACCACCCGCCGCCATCACCGGCACCCGCGCCATCACTCACATCCAGTTGTCCCCGCGGACGATATAGGCGGCGGGCGCGGCGGATTGAAGGCTACTCTCTCTTCAGCAGCGCTTGACCGGCGCGGATGCGCGTGCCCTCCGTGATGCCGTCGCAGAACGTGAAATCGCCGGGCGCCAGGATGATGATGGTCGAGCCGTGCTCGAACCAGCCGAGCTCCTCGCCTTTAATCACGTTGACGTCGCAGGGAAAATTGACGGGGCCACGGGTCTGCCCGTTCAGCACCATGTCGAGAAAGTGCAGGCGGATGCTCGCGACCAGGATGGCGGCGACCGGCACCAGCGTCACCGCCTCGCCGGTCGGCAAATGCGTGCGAATGACCGCGCGCTCGTTCTTGCAGAACAGCCGCTCGACGCGCTTCAGCGCGATGGGGTTAACGTTCCAGACGTCGCCATGGATCAGCGTGACGCGCTCGATATGCGCATCATAAGGCGCGTGGAAACGGTGATACATGCTCGAGGTCAGCCGCAGCGTGACGAAGCTTCCATTGCGGTGCTGGTCGACCAGAGCGGAATCGCCGACGAGATCGAGCAGCGAATAGGGCGCGCCTTTGACCTGAAACAGTTCGGTGTCGACGATCCGGCCATGGGCGCCAACAATGCCGTCGGAGGGGCTCGCGACCACCGCCGGGTCCGGATCGAACGGCCGCAGACCCGGCTTGAGCTCCCGGGTGAAGCAGTCATGCAGACTCTTGAAATGGGCCTTGCGCGCCTCCGACAGGTCGAGGTCGGAGAACAGCTTCCACAGCGCGATCGAGAAGTCCCGCACAAACGGGTTCTCGATCTTGGAGAACCAGCCCATGAAGCGGGTCAGGGCCGCGCGCGGGATGCGGTTGGTCAACAAGAAGTTGAGGTCTTCCTGCTGGGTGAAAGAGGCGATGAGGGCTTTGACTGTCATGAATCTGTCAGCTCGCGGGGTTAGCGCTTGTTGTCATGGAAACGACACTCCCGATTCTCTCGATGTCCGTGGCCGCCGCAGCGTCCGCTGCCGCCGCCTTCCCGAAGCTCAAGGCGCGCATCGAGCTCTCCCGCGCCAAGCACCGCTCGCTCTCCGGGCATTCCAAGATGTCGCGCCGCGTGGCGCGGCTGATCCCGTTCTACGAGTTCGGAAACGACGACTACTTCTCCTGCGATGGCGCGCCGGCGAACATCGCGGCTCAGCGCAAGGAGGGCTTCTTCCGCCTCGCCGGCCTCTACGCCGAGCGCTATCCCAGGGGACGCGCGATGACGAAGGAGGCCGCGGAGAGGATCTCCGATCTGAACTTCACCGAGAGCTACCGCGTGCCGTTCCAATTCTCGCGACTGGTCCGCGAGCATCTGGGCACCTCGACCTTCATGGAATCCTCGCGCGGCGTCACCGTCACGGATGTCGACGGCAACAGCTTCTACGACCTCACCGGCTCCTACGGCGTCAACATCTTCGGCAACGACTTCTACAAGGACTGCATCGAGGGCGCCGAGAAGCGCGCGCACGCGCTCGGCCCCGTGCTCGGCCCCTACCATCCCGTCATCCTCGACAACGTGCAGCGGCTCTGCCGAATCTCGGGCCTCGACGAGGTCTCGTTCCACATGTCCGGCACCGAAGCCGTGATGCAGGCGGTGCGGCTCGCGCGCTACCACACCAAGCGCACGCATCTCGTCCGCTTCGCCGGCGCCTATCACGGCTGGTGGGGCGACGTGCAGCCCGGCGTCGGCAATCCGATTCCCGCGCACGAGACCTACACCCTCGCCGAGATGTCGGAGAAGACCCTGCACGTGCTGCGGACCCGCAAGGACATCGCCTGCGTGCTGGTCAACCCGCTGCAGGGCCTGCATCCGAACGCCAATGCCCCCGGCGATTCCTCGCTGGTCGATTCCTCCCGTGGCGGCAATTTCGACCGCGCGGCGTACACCGAGTGGCTCAAGAAGCTGCGCGAGGTCTGCGACCAACGCGGCATCGTGCTGATCTTCGACGAGGTGTTCGTCGGCTTCCGTCTCGCCGCCGGGGGAGCCCAGGAATATTTCGGCGTGCGCGCCGACATGGTGACTTACGGCAAGAGCCTCGCCGGCGGCCTGCCGGTCGGCGTCGTCTGCGGCAGACGCGAATTGATGCGCCGCTTCCGCGACGACCGTCCCGCCGACATCTGCTTCGCCCGCGGCACCTTCAACTCGCATCCCTACGTCATGATGGCGATGGACGAGTTCTTGAGCCGCCTCGCCAGCCCCAATTTCCGCGCCGTCTATGACGGGCTGGAGGCGACCTGGAACGGCCGCGTCCAGAAGCTCAACCACATGATGACCGATGCCGACCTGCCGGTGCGGTTCGCCAACTTCTCCTCGATCTGGACAGTGAAATACACCACCCCGTCCCGCTACAACTGGATGCTGCAATATTATCTGCGCGCCGAGGGCCTGGCGCTGAGCTGGGTCGGCACCGGACGGCTGATCTTCAGCCTCAACTACACCGACGCCGATTTCACCGAGGTCGCCGAGCGCTTCGTCCGCGCGGCCGAAAAGATGAAGGCCGACGGTTTCTGGTGGCACGACGGCGCGCTCACCAACAAGAGCATCAAGCGGCAGATCCTGAAAGAGATGCTGGCCACGCGGTTCGGGCGTTGAGGCCGATTCTTTCCACATAACCACCGTCATTCCATGCGCAGCATCGAACCCCGAATCCTGGGATTCCCGGTTCGGTCCTGCGGACCGTCCCCCGCACGCGGGAAGAGGCGAAGACGCCCCCAAGACGTGGATGCCCGGGACGAGCCCGGGCATGACGCAAGCATCAGACATCAGAGTATTGGATATGCGCAGCGCGCTCAGGCGTGCTGCTCTTCGAGCGTCGGCTCGCCGATGAGGCCCAGCGTGTGCTCGGGGTTGAGGTGCAGGCCGGGGTCCATCAGCTCGCCACGCATCAGCGCGAGCGGAGCCTTGCGATAGAGCATCAAATCATGGAACGGATCGGTCAGGATCTTGGTCATCCAGACGAGACCGGTCTCGACGTCGCGGATGAAGAACAGGTGCACGGTACGGAACAACAGACCGCCGCCACCGACCACGAGCCAGATCTTCGCGACCTGCCGCATGAAGTCGGCCGCGCTCGCCCAGGGCGTGAACAGGCCGAACAGCGTGGGATCGACGAACAGCACCAGCGGCGAGAGCGCCCAGATCGCCATCAGCACCACCTTGCGCTGAAGGTTGTAGCCGACCTTGATCTCTTCCTTGTGCTCGTGCGTCGCCTGGTTGATGTGGTCGTAACCGTGCGGCTCGAAGAAGAAGTGACCGGCCTGGCGCGAGGTCATCGAGACCAGCCAGCCGACCAGCGCGGACACTACGGGGTCGATGAACAGCCAGACATAGGCAAAGAGAAAGCTCAGCGCGCTGACGAAGTGCAGGCTCTGATTGATGCGGCTGTGGTGATAGTAGCGATGGTCGTCCCAGCGCTGGATGCGCAGCTGCTCGAGATAATTCTTGATCATGCTCTTCCCCAAGATGCTTTCGGGTACGGGATTTAAACGGATTCGATGTAGGCCGTGTGACATCATCATCTTGTCATGTGACGATGTGCAGCGGCGCGATGACGCACGGTCACTCTCTCCCCTCACCCTGAGGCGCTTGCCTAGCAAGCGTCTCGAAGGGGCGAGGCCCGTCTGCAGCAGGCGGGACTTCATGGTCCGAGACGGCGCTTGCGCCTCCTCACCATGAGGGGCAACAGCAATGCTACGCCGCCTTGGCGACGTCGACCTTCCGGAAGCGCACCAGCGAGAAGTGGCCGAGCGGCGGAATCAGACGGCGCTCGGCGAGCTCGATGCCGCGTGCGCCGGCCAGCCACTTCGCATAGCGCGACCAGGCGAACTCGGCGGTGCGGAAGCCGAGCGGACGCACCACTGGCTGCAGCTTCTGCTCGATGAAGCGGCGCATGCCGGTATCGGCGCTGACGCGGGTGAGGATGATCAGCTCGCCGCCCGGGCGCAGCACGCGGACGAATTCGTCGAGCGCCTTCTCCGGATTGGGCACGGCGGTGACGACGTATTGCGCCATGACGACGTCGAAGGAGTTGTCGGGGAATTCGAGCTTCTCGGCGTCCATCACCGCGAGGCCCTCGACGTTCTTCAGCTTCTGCTCGCTCACGCGGCGGCGCGCCTTATCGAGCATCGCCTCCGAGATGTCGGTGCCGAAGATGCGCAAGTTCGGCGCGTAGAGCGGCAGCGAGATGCCGGTGCCGACGCCGACCTCGAGCACCCGCCCGCCGATCTTGTTGGTGGCCGCGATCGCCGCCTGCCGGCCCTTGGCGAAGACGCCGCCGAACACGAGGTCGTAGACCGGCGCCCAGCGGTCATAGGCCTGCTCGACCGTGCCGCGGGTGAGGTCGAGCTGCTGCGTGCCGTCAAGGTTCATGATCTTAGCCATCGATGAGGTTCTCGCTGTGGTTCAAATGGACGATCAACCGCGCACCGGCCGCCGCGCCATGCGAGGCGAGGCGCGCAAGGTGCGGCTGGGCTGAAGTGAGGTGAGATTGCCGACGAACTGGCGCGCGCTGTTTTCCCAGGAACGCTCCAGCGCGAAGTTGCGGCAGGTCTGGCGCGACATCGTGAGCGCGCGCAGGCACGCGGTGCGCAGATCATGGTCGATCGCGCCGATCGGATGATCGGCGATGACGTCCTTGGGGCCCGTCACCGGGAACGCCGCAACCGGCGTGCCGCAGGCGAGCGCCTCGAGCTGCACCACGCCGAAGGTGTCGGTCAGGCTGGGAAACACGAAGACGTCGGCGGCGGCGAGGTGCGCGGTGAGATCCGCCGCCTTCTTCTCGCCGAGGAAGACGGCGCCGGGATATTTCTTTTCCAGCGCAGGCTTCTGCGGGCCGTCGCCGACGACGACCTTGGTGCCGGGCAGGTCGAGCGCGAGGAACGCTTCGAGATTCTTCTCCACCGCGACCCGGCCCATCGTCATGAAGATCGGCCGTGGCAGGTCGAGAGCTGCTGGGCTGTCGGGATGGAACAGCTCGGTGTTGACGCCGCGCGTCCAGAAGCCGAGCCGCTTGAAGCCACGTTCAGACAGCTCCTGCCGCAGCGAGGGCGTCGCCACCATGGTCATCGCGGCGGCATCGTGAAAGTGGCGCAGCACGGCATAACCGATGTTCGCGGGGATGCCGGTCCGCACCGAAACATATTCGGGAAAGCGCGTTGTATAGGATGTGGTGAAGGCGAGCCGGTTGCGCCGGCAATAGGCCCGCGCGGCCCAGCCGATCGGGCCTTCGGTCGCGATGTGCAGCGCCTCGGGAGCGGCCTTCTCGATCCGCCGTGCGATTTCCCTGAAACTCGGCAACGCGATGCGCAGGCCCGGATAGGTCGGCAGCGGCCATGACGGAAAACCGTCCGGGGTCAGGAAGTCGATCTCGACATCGAGGGCCTTGGCCGCGCTCGCCAGCGAGGTCAGCGTCCGCACCACGCCGTTGACCTGCGGATGCCAGGCGTCGGTCGCGATTAATACCCGCATGGGACAATCCCGAGAGTTTGATGATTCTCGGTTTCCGACCATCAACGAAGGATATTTCAGGCGTATGACGTCACAGAAGTGTCGGCGCTCTGTTTTGTTCGTTAACGGGCCCGCGCGGCCACGAAACTGTCATGAAACAATTCTTGCCGCCACGAAGCCGTTTTCGGTTTTCCACGCAAATGTCCCGAAATGTTTTGCCGTTAGTGATCACCCCAACGGAGCACCGAAACGGTGCCGCGGTGATCAACAACACCGAGCAAACAGGGGCGATCAATGATCAATCTGGACACGTTCAAGAACTATTCGCGCGCCGTTGCGATCAGTGCAGTCGCGATCTCTGCAATCGCGTTCGCAGGTACAGCCGACGCTGCGCCGGTGCAGCTCTTCCCCTTCTTCCAGCCGCTGCCGCCGATGACGGCGCCGCAGCCGCTCCAGCCGTACCAGCCCTACCAGACGATGCCTTATCAGGCCGCGCCGTCCGAGGATCAGGACGCGGTCGAGATGCCGGCCCGCTTCCGCCGCCAGACCGTTTCCTACGCAACGCGGGAGGCGCCAGGCACGATCATCATCGACACGCCCAACACCTATCTCTACTACGTGCTCGGCAACGGCCAGGCGCTGCGCTACGGCATCGGCGTCGGCCGCGACGGCTTCACCTGGTCCGGCATCCAATCGGTGAGCCGGAAGGCCGAATGGCCGGCCTGGACTCCGCCGCCGGAAATGATCGCCCGCCAGCCCTATCTGCCGCGCCACATGGCCGGCGGCCCCGGCAATCCGTTGGGGGCCCGCGCCATGTATCTCGGCAGCACCATCTACCGCATTCACGGCACCAACGCGCCCGAGACCATTGGCAAGCACGTCTCGTCCGGCTGCATCCGCATGACCAATGACGACGTCACCGACCTCTACACCCGCGTCAATGTCGGCACCAAGGTCATCGTGCTGCCGATGACGGAGCGGCGAGCCGAGCTTGGAGCTGCGACGCGCTGAGCGACAGGACATTGTGACGCAAACGGCCCCGGAACCCACCGGGCGCCGTGTTCGTTTGCTCTCGACATCCCGAAGCGCGCTTGCTGCAGCGCGATCCCTGATGGAGGCGCAGATGCAAGCACGCCGGCAACGTTCGTCAAGGGCATGGCTGCGCGCGATCGGCACCGGGGCATTGACGTTGTTCTTGTCACTGCCCCTCTCGCTCGCGCAGCAGCCGGCGAGCGACGACGCAGCCCAGCAGGCCTTCAACAATTCCTGCCGCACCTGCCACTCCATGAAAGAGGGCGACAATCGCCTCGGTCCCAATCTTAACAAGATCGTCGGACGCAAGGCCGGCGCGCTGCCGAACTACAATTACTCGTCGTCGATGAAGGAAGCCGGCTTCATCTGGGACCAAGACAAGCTCACCCGCTTCATGGTCAAGCCGGACGAGGTCGTGTCCGGCCACAAGATGCAGCCCTATGGCGGCATCTCGGCGGAGGAGGCGGCCAAGGTGGTTGCGTATCTGCAGGCAGCTTCGCAGTAACGACCTAGGCTAAGCGCGTCATTTTTGCTTGGTGTCGGTGATCGTGGCTATCCTTCGAGACGCCGCCTGCGGCGGGCTCCTCAGGATGAGGTCGGACTACGCGGCCGCCAATCCATACGGAACCCTTGCACCAAACTGCAGATGCCCGTTAGCCTCATCCTGAGGAGCGCGCCCTTGCGCGCGTCTCGAAGGACGAGGCGTTCACGATGACCGAAGGCGTACCTCTACATTCTCAGATGCGCCGATGGCAGTTACTACATCGGCACAACGCGCACCGCGCTCGACATCAGGGTCGCGCAGCACAACGCCGGCACGTTCGAAGGCTATACAAAGGCGCGTCGGCCCGTGACGCTGGTCTTCTGACAATGGTTCGATCGCATCACCGAGGCGATCGAATGCGAACGCAAGCTCAAGAAATGGAGCCGCGCCAAGAAAGAAGCCTTCATGCGCGGCGACCTCGCCGAGCTGCATGAGTTGGCGAAGCGCGGATCACATCATCCTTCGAGACGCCCGCCTGCGGCGGGCCCTCAGGATGAGGAGCGGAGTTCGCGGCAGCGCTCTAGCCCCGACTCTGATGCCGATTAGCCTCATCCTCAGGATGAGGGCGCAGGTGTGGCAGCAGTTTCAACGGGCCCGATGCCGATTAGCCTCATCCTGAGGAGCGCGCTTGCGCGCGTCTCGAAGGACGAGGCGTTCACACCGGGCGGTGCGTTACCGCTCGCCGCCGCGCCTTCGCTCCGCAATCAATCTCAGCCACGCCGCGGAATGAAACGCGCTCATCAACAGATACATCGGAAGCATGCCAACGAGCACGGATCCTTGTCCCGCGGAGCAGAGCATGTCCGCCGCACCGCCGCCGAGCGCGGCGGTCAGCAAGGCCATGATCGCGAAGGTCGGCGTGGCCGCCAGCCCCAGCCATCGGGCGAGGTGACGCGCGGCCGCGACGCTGTCGCGGTTGACGCTGGCGGCCGCGCTTGCGGCAGCGGTCATTTCCGTTCTCCCGCAGCCTCCTCGCGAAAAGCCTTCTCGCCGGCGGTCGAGATCTCGACCCACTTCTCGTCGGGTGCTGCACCTTCCGTGTAGCTGTCGTGCCAATTCCACCATTTGTAGGTCGGGGTCTGCGGATAGCCTTTCGGCGAATCCTCCCAGACCTCCTGGCGGCCGAGCGGCGTGATGTCGAGATAGTTCCAGGTACCGCCCATCTGCTCATCGCCCCGGCTCTTGACGAAATAGGTGCGGAAGACGCGGTCGCCGTCACGGTAGAACACGTTGGTCCCGTGCCATTCGTCAACGCCGAAATCAGCATCGAAGCTGTCAGTGATGGTGACCCAGGGCATGATCCAGCCCATCCGCTGCTTCAGCCGCGCGATATCGGCCTGCGGCGCGCGCGAGGCGAAGACAAGGGTGGTGTCGCGGGCATTGAGGTGCGCGACATGGGCGACCTGGTCGGCAACCATGGAGCAGCCCCGGCACGCATGGTCGGGCCAGCCGAACACCCCCGGCTCGAAGAAGGCACGGTAGACGATCAATTGCAGCCGGCCCTGGAATAGGTCAATTAGACTGAGCTTGCCGCCGGGGCCCTCGAACGCATAGGTTTTGTCCACCGCCATCCAGGGCATGCGCCGCCGCTCGGCGGCCAGGGCATCGCGGGCACGGGTATGCGCTTTTTCCTTTACGAGCAGTTGCTGACGGGCTGCCTCCCAGTCCTGCGGCGACACCACAGGCGGTGTTTGCATGGCGGAATGTGCGTTCGTCCCTGCGTTCTCAACTGATGTCATCATGGCTCTCCAAACCTCTTGCCTGGGCGATCATTCCGCATCGCGTTATGACAGACGCGGAACCCCTGGCCCTTCACCGCACATCGTCGGTCGTAAACTGTTTCTGGCATCTCGCGGTTGCGGAGTGGGAGTAACAAGTGTGGCGGGATTAGAATGGAGTCGCTGATCACGGCCGCGGCGCGCGCGCTCGAGGCGGGCGATCCGCTCGGTGCGCTGAACCGCGTTGCGCTGCGCAACGACGCACCGTCGCTGGCGCTGCGCGGCATCGCGATGGCGCAGCTCGGCGATTTCGCCAAGGCCAAGACGCTGCTGCGGAGCGCCGCACGCGCCTTCGGTCCGAGAGAGGCGGTGGCGCGCGCAAGGTGCGTCGTGGCCGAGGCCGAGATCGCGCTGGTCTCGCGCGACCTGAGCTGGCCGGCGAAGACGCTCGCAGCGGCGCGCGCGACACTCGCAAGGCACGGCGATCTCGCCAATGCCGCCCATGCCGGTCACATCGAGGCCCGCCGCCTTCTTCTGCTCGGGCGCCTCGACGAGGCCGAGCGCACGCTGGCGGAGCTCGGCGCAGGCGCTCTTCCGCCTGCGTCTCAGGTCATCCGTGAACTCGTGGTCGCCGGCATCGCAATCCGGCGGCTCAAAACCAAAGTTGCGCGCGCGGCGCTCGACCGCGCCGCCGACGCGGCACGGTCGGCTGGGATTCCAGCGCTGACGGCCGAAGTCGAAGGCACGAACCTCGTGCTCGACACGCCCGCGGCGCGCCTGATCGCACGCGGCAAGGAGCATCCGTTGTTGCTCGGACAGGTCGAAGCGCTGGCGGCGTCTCAAGCGCTCGTCGTGGACACGTTCCATCACACCGTTCGCAAAGGAGGCATCGTCGTGTCGCTGGGAACGCGGCCGGTGCTGTTCGCGCTCGCCCGCCCCCTGGCGCAGGCGTGGCCCGCGGACGTGTCCCGAGAGGCTCTGATGACCGCCGCGTTTCGCGCTAGGCACGTCGATGAATCGCATCGCGCCCGGCTACGGGTCGAGATCGGTCGGCTCCGCGCCAAGCTCAAGCCTCTTGCCGATGTGAGCGCGACCAAACACGGCTTTGCGCTGACACCGCGCAAAACGCGACAGGTTCTTGTGCTGGCGCGTCCGGTCGAGGAGAAGCACGCCGCAGTGCTCGCCTTCCTGTCCGACGGCGAGCCCTGGTCGAGCTCGGCGCTCGCGCTGGCGCTCGGAACGAGCGCCCGCACCGTGCAGCGGGCCCTCGACGATCTGGCACGATCACACAAGGTGCAGTCCTTCGGACATGGCCGGGCGAAGCGTTGGATGACCCCGCCCGTCCCGGGTTTCCCGACAGGCTTGTTACTCCCCACGCCGCTCCTGAAGACGTAGGGTGAGGTCACATCACAGGGATCGAGCACATGAAGCGTACAGCCGCCGAGATCATCAAGGAGTATGGGCCTTTCGCGGGCGTCGAAGCCGTGCATGGCGTCACCTATGACGGCAAACATGTCTGGTTCGCGTCCGGCGACAAGCTGAACGCGGTCGATCCGGCCGACGGCAAGATTGCACGCTCCATCGATGTCGCCGCGCATGCGGGAACGGCGTTCGACGGCCGGCACCTGTTCCAGATCGCCGAAGATCGCATCCAGAAGATCGACGCCGCCACCGGCAGGGTGCTCAGCACCATTCCGTCGCCCGGCGGCGGTGGCGATTCCGGATTGGCCTGGGCCGAAGGTTCGCTCTGGGTCGGGCAATATCGCGAGCGCAAGATTCATCAGGTCGATCCCGAAACGGGAAAGGTCCTCCGCACCATCGAGAGCAAGCGCTTCGTGACCGGCGTGACCTGGGTCGATGGCGAGCTCTGGCATGGCACCTGGGAGAACGAAGAAAGTGACGTGCGGCGGATCGACCCCGATACGGGCAAGGTTCTCGAGCAGCTCGACCTGCCCGCCGGGACGATGGTCTCAGGTTTGGAGTCGGACGGCGGCGATCGCTTCTTCTGCGGCGGTGGCGGTCGCGGCAATGTGAGGGCGATCCGCCGTCCCCGACGCAGCTAGCCTCGCGATAACGATTTGAACGCGCGGCAACGGGGCGTTCGCAGCCGTTAACCTGTTCGCCCCAATTCCACCCCACCTGTGCGCTCTAGCGCCCTCCGCGCCAGCCCTGTAAAACCCCCGTCGGGGCGGCTTGGGGGATTGATGCGACTGACGTTGAATCTGAAGACGATCCTGATCGCCGTCGCAGTGCTCGCGGCGTCGTTCTTCATCAGCCTGAAGGCAATGGACTTGCTGTCGCCGCGCGTGACCAATTCGGCGCCGACGGTCGCGCAACTGCCGCCGTTGCCGCCGGCCTCGAAGAGTTCCATCGTGATCGCGCCGGTCGCGATCGCGCTGTCGGTGATCCGCGAGCAGGCCGAGAAGGCTTCGCCGCGCAATTTCGCAGGAAAGGCCGACAACCCGATCTCGCAGATCCTGGAGAACGCCGACATCGGATGGACGGCGGCGCGCGGACCGATGGCGGCAACAGGCGACAAGGACGTGCTGACGCTGTCGACGCCGCTCACCGGCAGGCTGAACGTGACGGGATCGCTGTCCTCGAAGGCCACCGGCGCGCTTGGCGACGCGCTCGGCAGTGTGCTCGGCGGCGACGCCGCGAAACGGATCGGCGCGGTCAACATCAAGAACCTGAACGCCAGCGCCGAGATCAAGGGCAACGTGGTCGTCACCTCGCGCCCGAAGCTCGCGGCCAACTGGTATCTCGAGCCCAATCTCGGCGCCCAGGTTAACCTCGGCGACACCAACGTTGCCGTCGCGGGCGCCAAGGTCAACGTGCCGGCGCAGGTGAAGCCATTGATCGACAAGAATGTCGGCGAGCAGATCAACGCCGTCTCCGAGCGCATCCGCAACGATCCCTCGCTGCGGGAGAATGCCAGGGTGCAATGGGCCAAGGCGTGCCGCTCGATCTCGCTGCAAGGCTCGGGCTCATCGGCCGCACTGCCGCCGCTCTGGCTCGAGATGAAGCCGGTGCGCGCAATCGCGGCGCAGCCGCGCGTCGATGCACAGGCCGTGACGCTGCTGCTCGGCCTCGAGGCCGAGACACGCGTGACCTCGACGCCGACCAAGCCGGAGTGTCCGTTTCCCGACAAGATCTCGATCGTGCCGCCGACCGGCACGGGCGTGAACATCGGCGTGCCGATCGACGTGCCCTTCACCGAGATCAACAAGCTGATCGCGGCGCAGATGGTCGGCCATACCTATCCCGAGGACGGCTCCGGCCCGGTCGACGTCACTGTCAAGACCGTCAACGTGACCCCCTCGGGCGACCGCCTGCTGATCTCGCTGCTGGTGCGCGCCAAGGAGAAGAAGAGCTGGTTCGGCCTCGGCGCCGAGGCGACCGTGCACATCTGGGGCCGGCCGATGCTCGACCAGGCGCAGCAAACGCTGCGGCTCGCCGACATCCAGCTCGCGGTGGAATCCGAGGCGGCGTTCGGTCTGTTAGGAGCCGCGGCGCGTGCCGTGGTGCCGCAGATGCAACAGGCCCTGCTGCAGAAGGCGACGCTCGACCTGAAGCCGATCGCCGCCAACGCCCGCGAGAAGATCGCAGCCGCGATCGCCGACTACCAGAAGAGCGAGGATGGCCTCAAGGTCGAAGCCAAGATCGACAGCCTGACGCTTGCCGACATCGCCTTCGATTCCAAGACCCTGCGCGTCGTCGCCGAAGCCGGCGGCTCGCTGAAGGTGGTTGTGACCAAGCTGTCGGGGATGTAGCCCGCCTTCGCTCGTCGCTTGCACCGCTGGCATTCTCATCGGAGGATGCTAAGCTGTTCCTCGCAAGCTCGAACGAGGCGCTGACAGCATCGTAGCTGATAACGCGAGGACGACATGGAAGCCGGCATGGTCACGCCTGCGCCGGCACTGGTACGCTTTTCAGGCATTCAGAAGACCTACGATGGCGAGCACCTCGTGGTGAAGAACCTCGACCTCGAGATCAAGAAGGGCGAGTTCATTACCCTGCTCGGCCCGTCGGGCTCGGGCAAGACGACCACGCTGATGATGCTCGCTGGCTTCGAGGTTCCGACCCATGGCGAGATCTACCTCGCTGACCGGCCGATCAAGAACGTGCCGCCGCATAAGCGCGACATCGGCATGGTATTCCAGAACTATGCCTTGTTTCCGCATCTGACGATTGCGGAGAATATCGCCTTCCCGCTATCCGTTCGCAAAATCAACAAGGCGGAAGCGCAGGAGCGCGTCGGCGCGGCGTTGCGCATGATCAAGATGGAAAGCCTGGCGCACCGACGGCCCGGGCAGTTGTCCGGCGGTCAGCAGCAACGCGTCGCACTGGCCCGTGCGCTGGTCTTCAATCCGCAACTCGTGCTGATGGACGAGCCCTTGGGCGCGCTGGACAAGCGCCTGCGGGAACAGATGCAGCTGGAGATCAAGCAACTTCACGAGACAATGGGCATCACGATCGTCTACGTGACCCACGATCAGAGTGAAGCGCTCACGATGTCGGATCGTATCGCCGTATTCAACGACGGCATTGTGCAGCAGATCGATACGCCCGACTCGCTTTACGAGAATCCGGTGAACAGCTTCGTCGCCCACTTCATCGGCGAGAACAATGTGCTGGCTGGCACTGTCGAAACGATCGAAAATGAATATTGCCGCGTCGCGTTGGCCGGTGGCGGCGCCGTGACCGCGCGGGCGGTCAATGTATCACGCGCAGGCGCATCGACTTCCCTGTCGGTGCGGCCGGAGCGGATCTCCATTGTCCCGGATGGCACCTCCAGTGACGGACCGAACCGCCTGCCGGCCAAGGTGCAGAGCACCATCTATCTCGGCGATCACGCGCTGGCTGTGCTCGATGTCGCCGGCAATTCGGAGTTCATGGTCAAGCTTCAGCCCGTGGCGCATCACAGTCTGAGACAAGGCGAAAGTGTGTCGATCACCTTTCGGCCGGAGGACTGCCTGGCCCTCGATCCCGTCTGATCCACCCTGCAGCCTTCATCCAAAACAAGCGGTCGGGCATCTCAATGCAACTCACATGAAGAAGGAACAAGGACCATGCTGAACCGCAAGATTGGCAAGATTGCCTTGGGTTTCGCCGCGGCGCTCACCGCCAGCGCCGCGCTGACGACAATGTCGCAGGCGCGTGACCTCACCGTCGTGTCGTGGGGTGGCGCATATCAGGATGCCCAGAAGAAAGTCTATTTCGAGCCTTTCAAGAAGGCGGCCGGGATTGCGATGAACGACGAGTCCTGGGACGGCGGCATCGGGGTGCTGCGCGCCAAGGTGCAGGGGGGCGCCGCCACATGGGATGTGGTCCAGGTCGAAAGCGACGAACTCGCGGTCGGCTGCGAGGAAGGCCTGTTCGAGAAGTTGGATTATTCCAGGATCGGCGGCGAGTCCGCCTATATCCCACCGGCGGTCAATCCCTGCGGCGTCGGCGCGATCCTTTATGATTTCGTTCTCGGCTACGACAAGGACAAGCTGAAGGAGGTGCCGAAAGGCTGGGCCGACTTCTTCGATACCAAGAAGATTCCCGGCAAACGCGCCTTGCGCCAGGGCCCGAAGACCACGCTGGAGATCGCTCTCATGGCCGACGGCGTCGCACCGAAGGACGTCTACAAGGTGCTGGCGACCGACGAGGGCATCGATCGCGCCTTCAAGAAGTTGGACACGATCAAGGGCGACCTCGTCTGGTGGAAAGCCGGCGCCCAGCCGCCGCAATTGCTCGCGTCCGGCGAGGTGGCGATGACCTCGGTCTACAATGGCCGCATCGACACCGCGAACAAGAACGAGAAGAAGAACTTTGGCATGGTGTGGGACGGAGCGCTCTTCACTCTCGACAGCTGGGTCATCCTGAAGGGGAGCCCGAACAAGGACGCCGCCTACAAGTTCCTGGACTTCGTCGGCAAGGCGGAGAACCAATCAAAATTGTCGGAGAACATTGCTTACGGCACCTCGAACAAGGACGCAGCCGCGCGGCTACAGCCCGCCGTTCTGAAGGACCTGCCGACGGCGTCTGACAACATCAAGAACGCGGTCGAGATCAACGTTGCCTTCTGGCTCGAGAACATCGACCGCCTGACCGAGCGCTTCAACAAATGGGCGGCGAAGTAGCGCGCGGCGGCAACCGACTTACGCAGCAGGTAGAGGGTGCGTGGCGGACAACTCGCCCGTGGCGCATCCTTCGAGACGCCCGCCCACGGCGGGCCCTCAGGATGAGGTCTGAGTCTGTGGCAGCGACCTTACAGGCACCTATGTCAATAAGCCTCATCCTGAGGAGACCGCGAAGCGGTCGTCTCGAAGGACAAGGCGCTTGCACCGGCCGCTCCAAAAGGCCACATGCGATTGACCTACCCAAATTAGCGAGGGATATCCGTTCAAAGGGGCTCTTGCCGTGACGGATGCGCTCCTGACCGGCGCCAATGCGTCGACCGAGGTGCCGCTCAAGCGCCGGCTGAGGCGTGCTGAGCGGACACGGCAGGTCAAGGCATTGGCGCTGGTGGCACCGCTTCTCGTCTTCCTGCTCTTCACGTTCGCCGGGCCCATCGTCGGCATGTTGTGGCGCTCGGTCGAGGACAGCGAGGTGCGCCAGGTCTTCCCCCACACGGTAGCTGCTCTGGCCAGTTGGGATGGCAGGGACCTGCCAGACGAAATGGCTTATGCGGCGCTGGCCAGCGACATCCTGGCGGCGCGCGCCTCCGGCACCATCGCCATTGCGGCCAAGCGGCTGAACTACGCATTGAATGGCTTCCGCACGATCCTGACCAGCACGGCACGCAATCTGAAGGCGGTGCCGGAGCCCGGCACGGCCAAGGAGACGCTGGGCAAGATCAATCCGGCCTGGCGCGAACGCGCCACCTGGACGACGATCAAGGACGCCAGCGGTCCGGTGACCGGCTTCTACCTTCTGGCGGCGCTCGACCTGACGCGAAACGCGGACGGCGCGATCGTCGCGGCCCCGCCGGATCAGGCCATTTACCGCGATGTTTTCGCCCGCACCTTCCTCATCAGCATCAGCGTCACGGCACTCTGCCTGATCCTCGGCTTCCCGGTCGCCTACCTGCTGGCGACGCTGCCGCCCGGCCGGTCGAACCTGCTGATGATCTTCGTCCTGCTACCGTTCTGGACTTCGCTTCTGGTCCGCACCTGCGCCTGGATCGTGCTGTTGCAGAGCAAGGGCGTCGTGAACGACAGCCTGCACTGGATTGGCATCATCGACGAGCCGTTGCGCCTGATCTACAACCGCTTCGGTGTCTGCGTGGCGATGACCCACGTTCTCCTGCCGTTCATGATCCTGCCGCTGTACAGCAGCATGAAGGCGATCTCGCCTGCTTACATGCGTGCCGCCGCTTCGCTTGGTGCGCCACCGCTGACCGCTTTCCTGCGCATCTACCTGCCGCAGACCCTGCCCGGCATCGGCGCGGGAAGCCTGCTCGTCTTCATCCTGGCGCTCGGCTATTACATCACGCCGGCCCTCGTCGGCGGCGCCGCCGATCAGATGATCAGCTACTTCATCGCGCTCTACACGACCGAGACGGCCAATTGGGGCCTTGCCTCGGCGTTGGGCGCGGTGCTGCTGCTGGTCACTCTTCTGCTCGCTCTCGTCTACGGAAAGCTGGTGCATGGCCAGCAGGTTACGGGAGGAATGAAGAATTGAGCGACAATTCCCTCCTCCGCACGACCAGCCAGCGCATCGCGTGGACCGCGACAATCATTGTCTCCACGCTGGTGTTCATCTTCCTGATCGCGCCAATCCTGGCGATCATGCCGCTGTCCTTCAGCTCAGGCTCCTACTTGACCTATCCGCTGCCCGGCCTCTCCTTGCGCTGGTACGACGATTTCATCAATTCGCCGCGCTGGATGAATTCGCTCAAGAACAGCATGATCATAGGCGTCGCTTCGACCGTGCTATCCATGGTGCTCGGCACATTGGCCGCCCTGGGACTGGCGCAGTGGAGGAGCCGGTTCAAGCCGCTCGTGCTGGCCTTCGTGCTGTCGCCGGTCGTGGTACCCGGCGTCATCACCGCGGTCGGCCTGTATTTCTTCTTCGCGCCGATCGGACTGACCGGCAGCTATCTCGGCTTGATCCTGGCCCATACGGCGCTGGCGACGCCGTTTGTGGTGATCACGGTCGGCGCGACGCTGCAAAGCTTCGACACCAACCTGGCGCGCGCCGCCGCCTCACTCGGCGCCTCGCCGCTTCAAGCGTTTCGCCGCGTGATCCTGCCGCTGATCCTGCCCGGCCTGGCGTCGGGTGCGCTGTTCGCCTTCGCGACCAGCTTTGATGAGGTGGTGATCGTGCTGTTCATGGCAGGTCCCGAGCAGCGCACCCTGCCGCGCGAGATGTTCGCCGGCATCCGCGAGAACATCAGTCCCACGATCACGGCAGCGGCGGTGGTGCTGACGGCGGTATCGGTCATCCTCCTCGCTACCCTGGAAGGCTTGCGTCGGCGCAACGAACGGCTCAAGAGCAGCAGCGCCTGACCGGCGTCGCCAAGCGATCTCGAAGAATTCCCTATTCCCCGCTCAGCCCCCGCCTTTTTGCATTCCGCTACGGCGCTCCTGGCTTAGCCGGCGGTGCCGATTGCGGCTAGAACAGGCGCGCAACAACACCCAAACAACAACACGCAGGGAGAAAGAACGTGCAAAAACTCATCGCCGCGGTCGCAGCGGGCTTCACGCTTGCCGCAACATGCAGCACCGCACAGGCCCAGATTTCCGATGACATCGTCAAGATCGGCGTGCTCACGGACATGTCGAGCCTCTATGCGGACGCGACCGGCAAGGGCTCGCTCGCCGCGGTCGAGATGGCGGTCGCTGATTACGGCGGCAAGGTTGCGGGCAAGCCGGTTCAGGTCGTCGCCGCCGATCACCAGAACAAGCCCGACGTCGGCGTCAACATCGCCCGCAACTGGTACGACAACGACAAGGTCGACGCGATCTTCGACGTGCCGACGTCCTCGGTGGCGCTGCCGGTCTCGGCGCTGACACGCGAGAAGAACAAGATCCACATCAATTCCGGCGGCGGCTCGTCCGACATCACCGGCACCGCCTGCTCGCCCAACACGGTGCACTGGACCTACGACACCTATGCGCTGTCGAACGTCGCCGGCAAGGCGATGGTCAAGCGCGGCGAGGACAGCTGGTTCTTCGTCACCGCCGACTACGCCTTCGGCATGGCGCTCCAGCGCGACGCCGCCAACGTGGTGAAGGAGAGCGGCGGCAAGGTGCTCGGCGAGGTCCGCCATCCGCTCAACTCGTCGGACTTCTCCTCCTTCCTGCTCCAGGCCCAGGCCTCCAAGGCCAAGGTGGTCGCGCTGGCGAATGCCGGCGGCGACACCACCAACGCCTTGAAGCAGGCTTCCGAGTTCGGCCTGACCCAGGGCGGCCAGAAAATGATCGCGCTGTTGCAGGAGATCACCGACACGCATTCGCTCGGCATCAAGGCGACCCAAGGCCTGATCGTCACCGACGCCTTCTACTGGGACATGAACGAGGAGACGCGCGCCTTTTCCAAGCGCTTCAACGAGAAGGTCGGCCACATGCCGACGATGATCCAGGCCGGCCTCTACTCGGCAGCCATGCACTATTTGAAGGCGATCGACGCCATCAAGTCCGACGAGGCGCCGAAGGTGATGGAGGAGATGCGCAAGACACCGATCAACGACTTCTTCGCCAAAGGTGGCAAGATCCGCATCGACGGCCGCATGGTCCACGACATGTATCTGTTCGAGGTCAAGAAGCCCGAGGAATCTAAGGGCGAGTGGGACCTCTACAAGCTGATCGCCACCGTGCCCGGCGACGAGGCTTTCCGTCCGCTCGACAAGGGCGGCTGCCCTCTGGTGAAGGGGCATTGAACTGCGTCGTCATACGCAAGTTCGCCGCAATGACGAAAAGACACGACAGCGCGCCCGGGAAAACCGGGCGCGCTTCGTTGAGGCGTTTAGAAGTTCATTACTCCGTGTACTTGAACTCCGGCATGTTCTTCAGCTCGTCCTTGCTGGCGTTGAACACGGCGTGGTCCGGATACCATTTCGACGCCGACGAGGTCGTGGTCGTCGCGGTCTTGTCGGTGCCGGTGGCTGCGCCAGTCGTCGTGGTCGCAGCCGGCCGGCCGGGCGGGTTGGTGGCTCCTGTGCCGGAGTAGGCGACGGCCTCGTTGACGAACTTCAGCTTCTCATAGGGCACCGCGACCAGATGCTCGCCCATGCCGAGGAAGCCGCCGACGCCGATCACGGCAATCTTGATGTTACCGCTCTTGTCCATCAAGAGGTCGTTGATCGAGCCGATGTTCTCGTTAGCCTCGTTATAGACCTTGACGCCCGACATTTTCGACACGCGCCACTGGTCGGACGCGCTCGTCGTCGTGGCGGCGGCCGCGGTCGGCGCCTTGTCGGTGGTGGCGGGCGGCGTTTGCGCGAACGCAGCGGTCGCGAGCAGTGCTGTGCCGGCAAGCCCGGCAACGATCGACTTCATCATGTTGTCCTCTCCTTCGACAGAAACCTTGTGCGGAGAAAACAGCGCTGATCACGCCCAGTTCCGTGCGGGCGGCAATTTCGTCGCGCGATGCGCGAGCCGAAAAGCGCCCAGGGCATGTTCCTGCGTCACCCAGGAACATATTGCGGCGCACCGTTCCGACGATCATGCGCGCCGGTCGACGTGCTGCTGGTCGAATCCGTCGTGGACGACGAATCCGCAGAAGCATCCTCCGGCGGGCAAGATGCTGGAGCCGTTCGTGCGCGGCGACGACGCCTCCACCATGGACGCGCCAACGGCTTCGGGCTTGGCCCGTCAATCGCGCTCGCCCATGGCCGCGAGTTGTCACTGCATGACCGCGAGCCGCATGGCTTGATCGTGCGGATGCAATTGCCGGTGTGGCAGGAGCCGCTGCTGGCGGCGTAGCTCAAGCCGCGAGCGGCGGGTGCTTGATGGCGTGCTCATCGAAGATCGCCACCGCCTCGAAGCGGTAGCCGCAGGCGTGGCAATTCCAGAGATAGGAAACGCGGCCTTCGCCCGGCTCGATCCAGTCCGGGAACGGAATCGGCGTGCCGCACTGTGCACAGGGGTTCTGCGTGGGAATGTCGTCGATGTCTCGCGGGGTCATGGACGTCCTCCCGAATGCTGTTTTGAAAGCGATTTTTGGGCGGAGACACGAATGGACAGACCAGCTGTCGCGTAAGGCGCTCTGCCAGCTCCAAGCTTAACGTGAGTTTGAGTCGTAAAAGCGACGGCCCAACGAAAATCGCCGAAGGCGGCGTTTCGCCACATCATCGCCGTGTTCCCACGGCCTAACCCGCATGGGTGCAGGTCCGTTCTGCCAAGGAATATTTCGATGAAAATTTTACGCGTTGCCGCGCTGCTCGCAACCGCACTGATTTTGCCGCAGGGCGCATTCGCCGGCCAAGCTGAATACGCCGAGATGGTCGCAGCCCATGCCCGCGCCAACGGCGTGCCGGAGGCGCTGGTCCACCGCGTGATCATGCGCGAGAGCCGCTATCAGCCCGGCCTGGTCGGCCGCGGCGGCACCATCGGGCTGATGCAGATCAAGCTCGCGACCGCCCGCGGCGTCGGCTACACCGGCGATGCCGCAGGCCTGCGCGATCCCAACACCAACCTCACCTATGCGGTCAAATATCTCGCCGGCGCCTATCGCGCTGCCAACGGCGACCATGCCCGAGCCGTGCGTTATTTCGCGGGCGGCTATTACTATGCGGCAAAGCGGCAGCGGCAGGAGGCCGTGCAGGTCGCCACTATGGGCACGACCAATATGGGCGAGACCAATTTTGGCGAGACCAATTTGGGCGAGACTTGGCTCGAGCCGAACGGCAACCCGCAGCCGATGCTCGGCGCCACGCCGCCCAGGAAGCTCGTCCAGCGCGTCCGCAACGCCCGGGCGCAAGTTCCTCACTAGAGATCGTCATTCCGGGGCGGTCCGCAGGACCGAACCCGGAATCTCGAGATTCTCAGGTGCGCAATTGCGCACCATAGTTCGATGCTTTGCATCGCCCCGGAATGACGGCCGTGTGGCTTAACGCGTTGACACCGCCCGTCACTGGCATACATTAGAGCCGTTCCGAGGGGTGCTCCGAGGAGGAGCTGAGATACCGCTAAATGGGCAATACCGCCCAGGACCGCGGTGACCCTTTGAACCTGATCCGGGTCATGCCGGCGAAGGGACAGGGATGTTGCAGACCACCAAGCGACCGGATTCACCGGTATCCATCATCGGCGCAGGCATCGCAGGCGCCTGGCAGGCCTTGCTGTTCGCGCAGGCCGGCCATGTCGTGACGTTACACGAGCGTGGTGACGCCGCCATGACCGATGCCACCAGCCATTGGGCCGGCGGCATGCTCGCGCCCTATTGCGAGGCGGAGGTGGCCGAGCCCATCGTCAGCCGCCTCGGCCTGCGCTCGCTCGAGATCTGGCGCCGCGAATTGCCGGAAACGCCGTTCAACGGCTCGCTCGTCGTCGCCCATCCCCGCGAGCGCAACGATTTCGAGCGCTTTGCCCGCATGACGGAGGGTCACGAGCGGCTCGATGCGGCCGGTCTTGCCGCGCTGGAGCCGTCGCTGGAGGGCCGCTTCCGCGAAGCCCTGTTCTTCCCGAGCGAGGGCCACGTCGAGCCGCGCCGCGTGCTGCCGAAATTGCACGAGCGCATCCGCGCCGCCGGCGGCACCATCAAGTTCGAAAGCCGCGTCAGCGCCGCCGAGCTCGATGGCATCGTGATCGACTGCCGCGGCCTTTCCGCGCGCGACGAGCAGCCCGAGCTGCGCGGCGTCAAGGGCGAGATGATCCTGATCGAGACGGACGAGGTGCACCTTGCGCGTCCGGTGCGATTGATCCATCCGCGCTGGCCGCTCTATGTCATCCCGCGCGAGGACAATCTGTTCATGCTGGGCGCGACCTCGATCGAGGCTGAGGACACCGGCGTCAGCGTGCGCTCGGCGCTCGAGCTGCTCGGCGCGGCCTATGCGGTGCATCCTGCCTTCGGCGAAGCCCGCATCGTCGAGTTCGGCTCGGGCCTGCGCCCCGCTTTTCCCGACAATTTGCCGCGCATCGGCATTCGGGGCGAGAAGATCGCCGTCAATGGCCTCTACCGCCACGGCTTCCTGCTCGCGCCGGCGCTCGCCGAGCTGACACTTGCCTATGTCCAGCGCGGCCAGATCGACAATGAGGTGATGCAGTGCGGGTGATCGTCAACGGTGAGCAGCGCGAAGTGAGCTCGGCCAGCGTCGACGCGCTGCTCACCGAGCTCGACTACGAGGGCACCCATTTCGCCATCGCGCTCAATTACGACGTCGTGCCGAAAAGCCGCTGGGCGGAGACGCAGCTGAAAGCCGGCGACGAGATCGAGATCATCACGCCGCGGCAGGGAGGGTGATGTGATGCAGGCGAGCTCTCTTCACGACGACGGCTCTTTTTGGCTCGTCATTCCGGGGCACGCGAAGCGTGAACCCGGAATCTCGCGCCGCAACTTCGAGATTCCGGATCGGACCGCGTCCCGCGGCCCGTCCGGAATGACGGGGAATTCATCATGGTGACCTTCTACGGCAAGACCTTCGCCTCGCGCCTGCTGATCGGCAGCGCGCTCTATCCCTCGCCCGCGATCATGCAGGCCGCGATCCGCGCCTCCGGCGCGAGCATTGTCACCGTGTCGCTGCGCCGCGAATCCGCCGGCGGCAAGACCGGAGACGCGTTCTGGAAGCTGATCCGCGAGCTTGACGTCACCGTGCTGCCGAACACCGCCGGTTGCCGCAGCGTGCGCGAGGCGGTGACGACGGCAAAACTCGCCCGCGAATTGTTCGGCACGTCCTGGATCAAGCTCGAAGTGATCGCCGATAACGACACGCTGCAGCCCGACGTCGTCGGCCTGGTCGAGGCCGCCAGCATCCTGATCAAGGACGGCTTTGAGGTGTTCCCCTATTGCACCGAGGATCTCTCGGTCGCCAACCGCCTGGTCGATGCCGGCTGCAAGGTGGTAATGCCATGGGCAGCCCCCATCGGCTCGGCCCGCGGCATCACCAACCGCGACGCGCTGAAACTGCTGCGCGAGCGGCTGCCCGACACCACGCTGGTGGTTGACGCCGGCTTAGGGGCGCCCTCCCACGCGGCCCACGCACTGGAGCTCGGCTACGATGCCGTGCTGCTCAACACCGCGATCGCAAAGGCCGCCGACCCGGTTGCGATGGCCAACGCCTTCCGTCTCGGCGTCGAGGCCGGCCGCACCGCTTACGAAGCCGGGCTGATGGACGCCCGCGACTTCGCCTCCCCCTCCACCCCTGTCGTTGGGACCCCGTTCTGGCATGCCGTATCCTGATCCTTTCTATCCCGTCGTCGACAGCCTCACATGGGTCGAGCGCCTGACGAAACTCGGCGTCGGCACCATCCAGCTGCGCGCGAAAGAGCTGAACGATGCCGACGCGCTGCAGATCGTCACCGATGCGCTGGCGATCACCAAGGACACGCAGGCCAAGCTGGTCGTGAACGACTATTGGCGCGCCGCGGTCGTCGCCGGCGCAAAATATCTGCATCTCGGCCAGGAGGATCTGGCGGATGCCGATCTCAAGGCCATCCGCGAGGCCGGGCTGTCGCTCGGCATCTCCACCCATGACGACGACGAGCTTGCGACCGCGCTCAAAGCCAAACCCGACTACGTCGCGCTCGGCCCGATCTTCTTCACCACGCTGAAATCGATGCGCTTCGAGCCGCAGGGCATTCCAAAAATCACCGAATGGAAAAAGCGCATCGGCGATATTCCGCTGGTCGCGATCGGCGGCATCAAGTTCGAGCACGCCGCGGAGATTTTTGCCGCAGGCGCGGATTCCATCGCCGTGGTTTCCGACGTCACGCAAAATCCCGACCCGGATGCGCGCGTGCGGCAATGGCTCGACCTGTCGAAGGAGGCTGCGTGATGATCGCTCCGCTCTCACCACCCGTCATTGCGAGCGAAGCGAAGCAATCCAGGAACTTTCCGCGAAGGCGGTCTGGATTGCTTCGTCGCAAGGGCTCCTCGCAATGACGGAGCAAGAATTCACCGCAGTCGCGCCAACGCACGCAGAACAGAATTAACCGGAGAATCCCCATGAACATCCGTTCCAACCCCGACAAGACCGTCCCCGCCGTCACCACCGGTCCCCTTCCCTCCTCGCGAAAAATCTTCGCGACGCCCGACGCCGCGCCCGACCTGCGCGTGCCCCTGCGCGAGATCATCCTCTCCGAAGGCGCCGGCGAGCCGAACCTGCCGGTCTACGACACCTCGGGTCCCTACACCGACCCGAGCGTGACCATCGACGTCAACGCCGGCCTTGCGCGCAACCGCAAGCAATGGGTGCTGGAGCGCGGCGGCGTCGAAGAATATGACGGGCGCCAGATCAAGCCGGAGGACAATGGCAGCGTCTCCACCGACAAGGCCGCGCGCGCCTTCTCGGCCTATCACAAGCCGCTGCGCGGCCTTCCCGGCCACAAGATCACGCAGCTCGAATTCGCCCGCGCCGGCATCATCACCAAGGAGATGATCTACGTCGCCGCCCGCGAAAATCTCGGGCGCAAACAACAGCTCGAGCGCGCGGACGCCGCGCTCGCCGACGGCGAGAGCTTTGGCGCATCGGTGCCCGCCTTCATCACGCCGGAGTTCGTGCGCGACGAGATCGCGCGCGGCCGCGCCATCATCCCCTGCAACATCAACCATTCCGAGCTCGAGCCGATGATAATCGGCCGCAACTTCCTGACCAAGATCAACGCCAATATCGGCAACTCGGCGGTGACCTCTTCGGTCGAGGAAGAGGTCGAGAAGATGGTGTGGGCGATCCGCTGGGGCGCCGACACCGTGATGGACCTCTCGACCGGACGCAACATCCACACCACGCGCGAATGGATCTTGCGCAACTCGCCGGTGCCGATCGGCACCGTGCCGATCTACCAGGCGCTGGAGAAGTGCAATGGCGATCCGGTCAAGCTGACCTGGGAGCTCTACAAGGACACCTTGATCGAGCAGTGCGAGCAGGGCGTCGACTATTTCACCATCCACGCCGGCGTGCGCCTGCAATACATCCATCTCACCGCCAGCCGCGTCACCGGCATCGTCAGCCGCGGCGGCTCGATCATGGCGAAGTGGTGCCTGGCGCACCACAAGGAGAGCTTCCTCTACACGCATTTCGACGAAATCTGCGACCTCATGCGCAAATATGACGTCTCGTTCTCGCTCGGCGACGGCCTGCGGCCCGGCTCGATCGCGGATGCCAATGACCGGGCGCAGTTTGCCGAGTTGGAGACGCTCGGCGAACTGACGAAAATCGCGTGGGACAAGGGCTGCCAGGTCATGATCGAAGGCCCCGGCCACGTGCCGATGCACAAGATCAAGATCAACATGGACAAGCAGCTCAAGGAGTGCGGCGAGGCGCCATTCTACACGCTTGGACCGCTGACCACCGACATCGCGCCGGGCTACGACCACATCACTTCAGGCATCGGCGCTGCCATGATCGGCTGGTTCGGCTGCGCCATGCTGTGCTACGTCACGCCGAAGGAGCATCTCGGCCTGCCCGATCGCAACGACGTCAAGACCGGCGTCATCACCTACAAGATCGCCGCCCACGCGGCCGACCTCGCCAAGGGCCACCCCGCCGCGCAACTGCGCGACGACGCCCTCTCCCGTGCGAGGTTCGAATTCCGCTGGACCGACCAGTTCAACCTCGGCCTCGATCCGGACACCGCAAAGAGCTTCCACGACGAGACCCTGCCCAAGGAAGCCCACAAGGTCGCCCATTTCTGCTCGATGTGCGGCCCAAAATTCTGCTCGATGAAGATCACGCAGGACGTGCGGGATTATGCAGCGACGCTGAACGATCCGAACAGCGTGGGGATGTCGATGGCCGGCACGGTCGAAGACGGCATGGCGAAGATGAGCGAGAAGTTCAAGGAGATGGGATCGAGCGTGTATCTGGATGCGGAGAAGGTGAAGGAGAGTAATCGGGTGTTGTAATTCTCCGCTCGTTATGCGCGGGCTTGCTCGAGCATCCATCAGGAGCGAGAAGCCGGGCGAAAGCTCGGCTTCTTTTTAGAGCGCAGCGTAGCCAGGGTGACGTCCGGGATTGACAGCGGCCCGGATGTCGCTGACGCTCTGTGCAACGCTAAGGTTGGTCGATTTGCCCACCCCTACCCTCCACCGCCTCCCCGACCAGCTCCGTCCCAATCTCCGCCTCGTCTTCGTCGGCACCGCCGCCTCGACGCGCTCGGCTGAACTCGGGCACTACTACGCCCATCCCGGCAACCGCTTCTGGCGCGCCATCCATGAGGCCGCGATCACGCCGCGGCGCTATCAGCCGAGCGAGTTCGCATCGCTGCTCGCGCTCGGGATCGGCTTCACCGATCTCTCCAAGTCGGGCGCCGGGATGGATCACCAGATCGCGGCGGAGACGATCGACGTGCCGGGCTTCAGGGCCAAGATCGAAAAGTATCGGCCGCGGACGATTGCGTTCACGAGCAAGAAGGCGGCGAGCTTGTTTTATGGCCGGCCGTCGGCTGCGATTGCGCTGGGGCGACAACCGCGCGATGCCAGCCTGCCGGAGGTCTTCGTGCTTCCCTCGCCGTCCGGTGCGGCGTCCGGGCATTGGACGATCGAGCCGTGGCGCGAGCTGGCGGCGTGGATCGATCGCGCGCACTGAATAGTTTCCTCGCGGAACGCCTCCGCTCTCGTGTCCCGGGCAAGCGGAGCGCAGACCCGGGACCCAGAGGCTCCGGTACGGATCCGCCATGGGCCCCGGCTCTGCAGCGCATCACGCCGCAAAAAGCGGCGCGCTGCACCGCGTCCGGGGCACGCCGCCACTCGCCTTGCGCTAGCCTGTCGGAAACTGCGTCGGTCGTTCGTCCTCTGGAAACAGACCACCCCGGAGCCTACGCATGCCGCCCACCATCACCGCCTTCGAAAACTCCCCCGACCGCGGCCGGGGGCAGGCGCGCGACATGCGGGTGCGCTGGGCGCTGGAGGAGGTCGGCCAGCCCTACGATGTGCGTCTTGTTTCATTCGAGGCGATGAAGGCACCGGCGCACCTTGCGCTGCATCCGTTCGGGCAGATCCCGACCTATGAGGACGGCGATCTCGCGCTGTTCGAGTCCGGCGCGATCGTACTCCATATCGCCGAGCGCCACGATGGCTTGCTGCCGAAGGATGCGAATGCGCGGAGCCGTGCGATCGCGTGGATGTTTGCCGCACTCAGCACGGTGGAGCCGCCGATCGTCGAGCTCGCCATGGCGATGCTGTTCGAGCGCGACAAGAGCTGGTACGCGGAGCGCCTGCCCATGCTCCAGGACCGGGTCCGTGTCAGGCTCGGCGAATTGTCCCGCCACCTCGGCAGTGCCGACTGGCTCGACGGCACGTTCAGCGCCGGCGATCTCATGATGGTGACGGTGCTGCGCAGGCTGAACACATCGGGCTTACTCGACGAATATCCTGCCGTTGCCGCCTATGTCGGCCGCGGCGAAGCGCGGCCGGCTTTCAGGCGGGCGTTCGATGCGCAGCTTGCGGTGTTCAACGCTGCGTCGCGACCGTAGGGTGGGCAAAGCGAAAGCGTGCCACCAACTGTTTTGTATTGTGCTGACACCAATGGTGGGCTCGGCGCTTGCGCGCCTTCCACCCTACGGCACCTCGCCTACCGCATCGTGATCGCAAGCCCGCTGAGATCTGCATTCGCCATCAACCCGACCTGCTGGCCGGTCAATTCCAGCACCGCGCCCTTCTGGTTTGTCAGCACGATGGCACGGGCGCCGCGGCCGACGGCAAGGCCGGCACCGGCGGCGCCGTAGACGCCAGCCACATCCGAGGGACGGTTGATGTTGGAGACCCGGCCGCGCAGTACGGTTTTCGAGCCGCCGAACACGAGGCCGTAATCGAGGCCGCCGGTGGAGAGCCCATAGGTGCGGCCGCGGAAGCTGAGCGCGCCGCTGCCGCCCGAGCCGCCGATGATCCAGCCCGCCTTGTAGATCGTCAGCGTCACGAAGCCGCTGTCGGCCCGTGCCGCAGTCGCGAGGCCGGCCAGGGCGATGATGGCGACCAGCGCGGCGCGGAAGGTGGATGCGAACTTCATGGGTGTCTCCGGGGGGCTATTTTTCAGGGGGATCGAATCAGACGCAGCGAATCTATCCGATCGATCGCGGCGGCAACATGATGGGAGCAGACGTGACGTGCAAGATGCAGCATCCAACTGTCATCGCCCGCGCAGGCGGGCGATCCAGTATTCCAGAAGCGGTCATGGTTGAGCCGAGAGGCCGCGGCGGCCGCCGAAGCTTTAGCGAAGGCGGCAAGCCGGGGCATGACGGTGGAGTTTGAAGCTACAGGGCATTGTCGCCATGATGCCATTCTGCCAGTGTTTTGCCCGACGGGTCAACGATTATTTCGGACTTCCCGAATACATTGACACGTCTCGGCTTTTCTACTGTGCATGGGGTTGTTTTCGCATATTTTGTTTTGAGCGGCCCCGGCCTGCCGCTACGCTCGTGAAACACGAGAAAACCGACCGAGGTGATCCATGCCGATTCAGCATTTCGCGCCCCCGCCGCACGTCAAGGCGCCGCCGCTGTCCTTTGCCACGCGCGTCGGCGACCTCCTGTTCGTCTCCGGCATTCCCGGCTTCGATGCCAATGGCACGCTGCCCGATGGGTTCGAGGCGCAGTTCGCCAACGTCGTCGTCAACATCAGACGCGTGCTCGACGAGGCCGGCGCGACCATCCGCGACCTCGCCAAGGTCAACGTGCTCTTGACCCGCGCCGCGGACGTTGCCGCCATGAACGCGCTCTATGCCGGCGCCTTCGGCCCGCCGCCCTACCCCGCGCGCACAACTTGCGTGGTGCAGGCGCTGCCCGATCCGAAGATGCTGATCGAGATCGAAGCGGTGGCATCGCTGTCGAAGTGAGCCGCACGAAGTGCGTGTGACTTGCCGGGCACGCGGCCAAACCAAATGCCCGGCGCTGTCTGACATGTCCGTGAACGGCCGCTCCCCGGCTTGCCAAGAACCTGCTTTTACCGCACGAATTTTCGCGTCACACACTTCCCCCACAAGGAGATACTTCATGCGTCGCGCACTCGCGCTCTGTGCCGTTGCCGGCATCGCTTCTTCCGTGTTCGCCGTGCCCGCTTCGGCGAAGGCCGGCTATTACGTGATCCGGTGGGACAACACCGGCATCTGCCAGGTCTGGAACGAGGACCTGCAATACAAGCCGTTCCAGTTCGGCGTGTCGACCTACAAGGTCGTCAGCAAGCCGCTCCCGACCTTCCAGGCCGCCTCCGACCTCCAGATCAAGCTGCGCTCGGAGCGCCGCTGCACGCTCTGAAGCTGACGCAACGGACCGGGCTTGAAGGGCGGATCGCAGGAGCGATTCGCTCTTTTCTTTTCGGAAGAGGCTCACGTTTTCCGGGCCAAATTCACGCATTTTCCCGCGTGTCCGCTTTGAACCCGATCGGCCGGCGGACCTACTCACATCTTGTCCGGGGCGTATGCCAAAAACGTCCCGCACCGCCCCTCCCCGTCATTGTCGGGAGGCGCATCCCATCTTTCATTTGAGGAGCTGATCATGCATCGTATTTCCGTGCTCTGCGCTGCCGTCGGTCTTGCCGTCACTGCGTTCGTCGCTGCGAGCCCTGCCGAGGCCGGCTATCACCTGATCCGCTGGCAGGACACCGGCTTCTGCCAGATCTGGGACGAGAGCATCCCGACCATGCCCTGGCCTTCCGACTATGCCCGCGTCAGCGCGACCGTCCCGACGTTCGGCGATGCGTTGATGGTGAAAGATCAGGCGCTCAGGAACGGCCATTGCACCTGGTAACGATTCGATCGGCGGACGAAGAGCCGTGCAAGGACGCCAGCGTTCTTGCCCGGCCGTTTTTTTTGCGTGAACGTGAGCTGACCCGCTCTCACGCGTCCTTGTGTGCACCCGGATGAATCAGGATGTCGCGCGCGGCGGCGAGGTCGATGAAGGCTTGCGCGCTGCCGCCATGGTCGGGATGCATGCCCTTGGCAGCGCGGCGATAGGCCCGGTTGATATCGTCGCAAGTGAGCTGCACGGCGAGCGGCAGGCCGAGAACCTTGCGGGCGCGATCCTCGCTCGACAGCTTCTTCGGCATGGCATTGCGGCGACCGAAGCGCGGCGCGGTCAGATCATGAATGACATCGAGGACCACACCGACGCGGCGCTGGGCCGCCAGCGTGACGCTGTGATCGTCGTTGTCCGCGGCCTGGCGCAGCACCGGCAGCGCCTGCTCCGCCGCCCGGCGCAGCGTGACGTCGCTGCTCATCCGCGCGATCTCGGTCACCAAGCGGCCCGCCTCGGCCCAATCGGCAGACTGCGCCGACCGCAGGCGCTCGAGCGCCAGTTTCCAGGATTCAAGCCGTTCCATCATGCGCGCAACGTTTAGCAATCAAGATCAGTATGCCAAGGCCGCCGTTTCCGACCCCTTAATTTCGAGTTAGCTTTTCGTGAAACTTCGCAAAGAAATCGGGAGGAAACTGTCATGGCATTGCTCGCAAACCACATCGCCGTGGTCACCGGCGCCGGTTCCGGCATCGGCCGGGCGATTGCGGCCGGCTACGCGCGGGAAGGCGCGCAAGTGGTGCTGCTCGACGTCAATGCCGACACGGTGGCGGAGGCCGCCCAGGAGATCCGCAAAGCTGGGGGCAAGGCCGAGAGCTTTGCGCTGGACGTGACCAGGCGCGAGGATTGCTTCGCGCTGGCACAGCAAATCGCCGACAAGGTCGGGCAGGTCTCGATCCTCGTCAACAATGCCGGCATCACCCGCCGCAACGCCTTCACCGCCGAGACGGAGACGGTGGCGAAGGATTGGAACGACATTATCTCACTCAATCTCAACGGCGTCTTCAACATGACGCAGGCGTTCCTCGCGCCCTTGCGCGCGAGCAAGGGCCGCATCGTCAATATCGGTTCGATCCAGTCCTTCGTGCATCTGCGCACGCCGAGCTCGGCGGCCTATACCACCTCGAAACACGGCGTGCTCGGCTTCACCAAGGCGCTCGCGGTCGAGCTCGGCAAGGAAGGCGTGCGCGTCAACGCGATCGGGCCCGGCTTCATCGAGACCAACATCAACGCCAATGTGCGCGCGACCAATCCGGCGCTGGTGCAGGCCTTCGTCGATCACACCCCGCTGGCGCGCACCGGCAAGCCCGAGGACATCGTGGGACCGGCAATCTTCTTGGCCTCGGATCTGTCGGCCTTTGTCACGGGAACGATCGTGATGGTGGACGGCGGATATCGGACGGTGTGAACGAGGGACCAAGCTGCATCCATATACGCGCTGTCACCGCCCGCGCAGGTGGGCGATCCAGTATTCCAGAGAGTCTGATGTCTCACGAGGTGCCGCGGGGTACGGGATCGTCCGCTTTCGCGGACGATGACACGGTGTGTGACGCGAGATCGACCCGCATCAGCTCCCATCCCGCGCCAATCGCGGCGGCTTCGCGGCATTGCTGAGGTCAATTGGTGCGATCGTCCACGGTTAACCTTTCGTTAACCAAACCCGACCACCGTACATCTACAGCTTGGGGGTCGTTTGTTCTCGATCCGCTTCCAATGATGGAAGCGGGCGTTGATCGGGGAGTATGTTGATGACCACTGTTCATGTCGCCGCGTCCCAGCCGGACGCGCAATTCCTTGCACCCAACCAGATCGTTCCGTTGCTGATCGGCGCGACCGTCGACGAAGTCGAGCGCGAGCTCGTGCTCCAGACCCTGGCGCGCTGCGACGGCAACCGCACGCGTGCCTCGCGCGTGCTCGGCCTGTCGGTGCGCACGCTGCGCAACAAGATCCGGCTCTATGCCGCCTCCGGAATCGACGTGCCCGCCTATCAGGATTAGTGCGCGGTGCCGATTGATGTTGGCCGATCCCGTGCGAGACGCGGGCGGAATTGCTGCTGTCGTCAAACGCCGCTAAGTAGCTTGCTTCCGTGACAGGGAGCAGCGGCGTGGCAGACGATCAGGGACGACGGCAGGGACCTCAGGGACCGCGCGGGCGGCAGGGTGAGCCGGGACGGCCGGGACCACAGGGTCATCCGGGCCGGCGCGGCCCCGACGGCGCGCGCGGCAAGCCGGGTCCGCAAGGCAAGCCGGGGCCGATCGGAAAGGCCGGACCGCCAGGCAAGCCTGGTCCGCAAGGCAAGCAAGGCGAAGCCGGTCCGCGCGGACCGGCCGGCGCGCAGGGGCCTGTCGGACCGCAGGGGCCGGCGGGGCCGCAAGGCCCGCGTGGCGAGGCCGGACCGCCCGGCCAATTGCCGTCGGTCGAACAGGTGCTGCCGTGGCTCGAGCAACTCTTCGACGCCTGGGACGAACGCCGCCGCCAGCGCGAGCATGAAGCCGCCGAGCGCGAGGCGCTGGAGGCCGCCGTGCAGGAGCCTGACGAGCCGATCGCCGATGACGGAAGCGACGACGGCGAAGACGAGGTCGATAGGAAAAAGAAGAAAAAGAAGAAGCACGGCAACAAGGGTTAGCAGACAGCCTATTCTTTGTTTTCGCGTCGCGGCAGCATGCCCATGCGCTCGAACTGCCAGCGCATGGCGCGATACCAGAGATAGCCCACTGCGGCGCCGCACAGGGCGAGGATGATCATGTTCATGCTCGAGAAGGAGCCGCCCCACCACATCATCCAGGCAGTCCACAGCACTGTGAGGACGATGGCACCTGCTTTCAGAGGAAGAAGGGGGCGGCTCATGATCCTGCTCCGGGCTGTCGAAATCCCGGCGGTCATCATCGCGCAGTAGGATTCTTGCTTCCGTGAGCCAGATCACGGAATGGGCTATCGGGAAAACCTATCCGAACCGCAGCCGCGAGCGCTCCTTTGCCTTTTCCGCCTCGACCTCGCGGTCGCGCGCCGGCGCATGGGTGTGCAGCGAGGCCAACAGCCGCCGCGCCGCCTCCGAGACTTCCGCCACCGCGCGTTCGAACACCTCCTCATTGGCCTGCGATGGCTTGTTGAAGCCGGACAGCTTTCGCACGAACTGGAGCGCGCTGGCGTGGATCTCGTCCTCCGTCGCCGGTGGTTCGAAGTTGAACAGCGTCTTGATGTTGCGGCACATGCAGTCTCTCCGGATATATCCCCAAGGACGGTTGGCAACGGCGAAATCCTACATCCTTCCCCGCACTTCTGTTAAGTTCCGCGGCAACGCGGCCGCCCAATACGTGCCGCATGGGGAGAGAAACATGAAAGCTTCTTGCGCGGCCTTGTCGGCCGTTCTGCTTTCCATCTCAACGTCAGCATGGGCAGCCGACTATCCGGCGCCCAACCAAGGCGACTGGATCGCCAGGGATTTCAAGTTCCACACCGGCGAGACCATGCCGGAGCTGAAGCTGCACTACACCACCGTCGGCGAGCCGAGCGGCCAGCCCGTGCTGGTGCTGCACGGAACAGGCGGCTCGGGCGCGAGCATGCTGGCGCCCGCCTTTGCCGGCGAGCTGTTCGGCCCAGGGCAACCGCTCGATGCCTCCAAATACTACATCATCATTCCCGACAGTATCGGCCATGGCAAATCATCAAAGCCGTCCGACGGCATGAAGACGAGCTTTCCGAAGTACAATTACGACGACATGGTCGAGGCGCAACATCGCCTGGTGACGGAGGGCCTCGGCGTCAAGCATCTGCGGCTCGTCATCGGCAATTCGATGGGCGGCATGCACACCTGGCTATGGGGAGAAAAATACCCGAGCGCGATGGACGCGCTGATCCCGATGGCCTCGCAGCCGACCGAGATGGCCTCCCGCAACTGGATGCTGCGGCGGATCATGCTCGACACCATCCGCAACGATCCCGATTACAATGGCGGCAATTACACCAGCCAGCCGCGCATGATGAAATACGCCATCACGGCCTATGGCATCGCCAGCATCGGCGGCACGCTGGCCTATCAGCAGCAGGCGCCGACAGCAGCGAAGGCCGACAAGATCGTCGACGATCGGCTCGCGACGCCGATCACTGCGGATGCCAACGACTTCGTTTATCAGTGGGAATCCTCGCATGACTACAATCCCGGGGAGAAGCTGGAGCAAATCGAAGCCCCGCTGCTTCTGATCAATTCCGCCGACGACGAGCGCAACCCGCCCGAGACTGGCATTACGGACGCTGCGATGAAGCGGGTCAAGAACGGTCGGCTCTTCCTGATCCCAGCGAGCACTGAGACGCGCGGCCACGGCACCACTGGCAATGCGAAATTCTACAGCGAGCAGATCCGGCAATTTCTGCAGACGGCGCCGCAGCGGACGATGTAGGAGCGGCACACGCGCCGTCATCTCGCCAGGCATCATAGGCAGGGCCTCGACGCCGCATATGATTTGAGCAATGCATTGCGCTGACAGCTCGGTTAATCGCGCCGACGATACGAATCGACGCGCGGGACAATCGCGCCTTTCGTCGGCGGGTGCGGTTTAGCGCGATGGATTTCGTTGGCTGGAGGCGCCTGATCGGGCAGCTTGAGGCAAACCAGAAGCGGAGGCATGCCGTTGACCGATCTTTGCGCCGAAGACCTCGCAACCATCTATGCCAAGCCATCGCCGCGCGTCATTGCGAAAGCGCGGCCCGCGATCGATGCGCATGCGAAGAAATTCATCGAGATGTCGCCGTTCTGCGTGCTCGCGACATCGGGAGCGGACGGCAGCGTCGACGCTTCGCCCCGCGGCGGCAGCATCGGCTTCGTCCACGTTGCCGGTCCCAACCAGCTGTTGATGCCCGATCGCTCCGGCAACAACCGGATCGACAGTTTTCGCAACGTCGTCGAAGGCTCGGGCTTCGTGCACCTGTTGTTCTTCGTACCAGGGATCGACGAGACGCTGCGCGTCGGCGGACGCGGCACGTTATCGGCTGATCCGAATCTGGTTGCCTCGATGATGGAATTCGGCAAGCCGCCGCGCGCGGTGCTGAACGTCGCCGTCAGCGAGGTCTATTTCCACTGCGGCAAGGCGCTGATGCGCTCGAAGCTATGGTCACCGGAGAAGGTGCAGCGCTCGGTGATGCCGAGCATCGTCGAAATCATCCACGAGCAGACCAGCCTCGGTGAGCCGCAGAGTCAGGAGATCGTGGAGGAGCTCTACAAGACGCAGCTGTAGCTGGCGCGACCGGTGTCGTCCCGGCGAAGGCCGGGACGACAGTGGGGAATGCAGCGCTAACGCGCCAGATTAATGCCCCTCGCCTTCGAGCCCGCCGACGTGCTTCTGCGTGTAGAGTTCGATGCCAATACGGCCGATCAGGTCGAGCTGGGTTTCGAGGAAATCGATGTGGTGCTCCTCGTCGCTCATCAGCTTCTCGAACAGGTCACGCGTGACGTAGTCCTTGACGCCATGGCAGTAGGTCGCCGCTTCCTGGTAGAGCGCCCGGGCGCTCATCTCGGCGGCGAGGTCGCATTCGATGATCTCCTTGACGTTCTGGCCGATGCGCAAGGGATCGAGCACCTGCATGTTCGGAAAGCCGTCGAAGAACAGAATGCGCGCGGTGAGCTTGTCGGCATGCTCCATCTCCTCGATCGACTCCTTGCGCCAGACCTTGGCCATGTCCAGCAGGCCCCAATTGTCGAGGAAACGGTAATGCAGCCAATACTGGTTGATCGCAGTCAGTTCGTGACGCAGTGCCTTATTGAGATATTCGATGACCTTTGCGTCGCCCTGCATGGTTCACTCCAGCTCTTGCAGTCCAAATCGGCCCTAAACCGAATTTAGAATGTTTCTAAATGAGTTTGCGGGCGAGGGCAACCGGCTAGTGGGCACGCAGCCGGGGGGAAAAGCTCAGCAGACCATATGGAAGGTTTCAGCAGGCTGCGAGCGCGAACTGAGCGGGTTCGACCGTCTCGTCGTTGGCGGCCACAGTGTGGCTGTGCGGACAGCCGGCACAGCAGGATTGGGCACAAGGACCAAGCGCTTCGTCGATGATGGTTTTGATGGTCCGGGCACAGCGGCCGCATTCGGCGTTACAGCCGAGGCACCCATAAACCTGCTTGGCATGGCGCACGGCGTCGTCGGACTCGGCGACGGCGGCGCGGATGTCGTCATCGCTCAGCACGTTACAAGAACAAACGATCATGGAAGCGGCAGGCCCTTCGGTGATGCGTCAACATCGATATTTAAGGGGGCGGCCGGATGCAAAAGGAAAAATCGGAATTTGAAGCTATTCCAAACTGGCTCGCAACGGCCTAGAACGGCTCTAAAATAGGGCGTTGCGCTGGATCAAGATTGCAGCGGACCTAGTCGCCGCCACCGCCTCCCCCGCCATCGCTGCCGCCCCCGCAATCCCCGCCGCTGCCGCCGCCATCGCTGCTGGAACAGCTGCCGCCGTCAGTCGAGCTCCCCGAACTGTCACTGGAAAACCAGCTTCCCAGCGAGAAGCCGTCGCTCGTCCCCGAGTAGCTATCGCCGCTGCTACTGCCTCCATCGCTAGCGGCTGCTGCGCGGGACCGGCGTCCGCGGTTCTGGAGATATGTGATCCAGCCGTAGCCGATCGCGAAGACGATCCCGGCCGCAATCAATGCATTTGCCAACGCGTTGCTCATCATCGCCTCGGAGCTGCGGTCCATACCAATTGGTCGTACCCGGCAAGGGCGCCGTTCATTGATCATTCAAGCGAAGTATGGAACTCTGCCCCCAAAGAGTTCCGCATGATTGTGCGAAAGGTCAAGCCAATGAAGAAGTCGCTCGTGGCAGCCGCTGCCATCGTCACTCTGGTCCTGACGGCCGGAGCACCCGCCCATGCGCAACGCGGCGTCGCTGCGGGCGTGGCGGCCGGGATCATCGGCGGCGCCATTGTCGGTGGCGCGCTGGCATCTCCGTATTATTACGGACCTGGCCCCGGCTATTACGAGCCCGGCTACTATCCGCCCCGCTACTACGCTCCGGGCCCGGGCTATGTCGCCGACGACTATTACGGCGGCGGGTGTGTCTGGCAGAAGCAGCGCTTCTGGGACGGCTACGCTTGGCGCGCCCGCCGCGTCAGGGTCTGCGGCTGAGTCGCCGTGAACCGGTTCATTACGGAGGCGCCGTTCATCTTGGAGCCTGAAAAAGACCGCTTTTTCTCGTCACAGCTCCGTGTGCGTTTACCGTGGATTGACCATTTGCGCGCTTCCTAGCCCAACGGTCAATTCCATCAGAGTGTGCGTGAACCTTTGAAACCCGGGCGCCTCTAACAAGGTGAGCCCATCTCCCAGGAGAGCCCTGAGCATGAAGAAGACTTTAGTTGCTGCCCTCACGGTTGCGACAGTCGCCGGTTCGCTGGTGACCGCGACACCGTCCGCGAAGGCGCATGATGGCGTCGGCGCCGGCATCGCGGCCGGCCTGATCGGCGGCGCGATCGTCGGCGGCGCCATCGCGTCGAGCCGTCCCGCCTATGGCGGCCCCGTTTACGTGGCTGAGCCCCCGCCGCCCGCGCCCTGCTACTGGCGGCGTGAGCGGTATTGGGACGGCTACGGCTGGGTCGTCCGCCCGGTCCGCGTCTGCTACTGATCCGATCGCGTGGCGCTCAGACGCGCCGCGAACGAAGCCCGGCCGAGCATCTCGGCCGGGCTTTTTCTTTTGCTGCGCTATCGCGCAGCCTGGATCGAGCGCAGCACCTCTTCGTTCGGCCAGCAATCGACCTTGAGGCCCGCCGACTTCTGGTAGGCACCGAGCGCGGCGCGGGTCTGCATGCCCGCCTTGCCGTCGATCTTGTCCTTGTAGAGCCCGATGCGCGTGAGACCGCGCTGCATGGTCTCGACGTCCTTGGTGCGCAACTGCTTCGAAGCTGACCAGGGCGTTGCGAAAGGCAGCGGGCTGGTCATGCGGTCACTGAGATGGCCGACGAACAGCACGTAGAGATCGGAGAAATTGTACTCCTTGATGACGAAGTAGTTTTTCGTGGTCAGGAACGACGGGCCGTAGATCCCTTCGGGCTGGAGCAACGAGGCCGGCTGCGCCTGCTCGGCCGCGCTGAGTTTCTGCCCGCGCACCGGCACGAAGCCTTCGCGCAGCCACTGGCCGATCGGCTTCGTCACCTCGGGCACGCCGGTGGTGCAATCGAGCTTGGCCGGCGCCTGCACCTCGTAGGCCCAGCGCACGCCACTTTGCCAGCCCTTGTTGACGAGTTGCTGCGCGGCGGACGCCAGCGCATCCGGCACCGAATGCCAGATATCGATGCGGCCGTCGCCGTCGAAATCGACGCCGTGCTTGTAATATTCGGACGGCAGGAACTGAGTGAGGCCGGTCGCACCGGCCCAGGACGAGCGCATGTCCTTGCGCGTCACCACGCCCTCGCCGAGGATCTTCAGCGAGAGGATGAACTCGTTGCGGTACTGATCCTTGCGGCGTCCGACATAGGCCTGTGTCGCCAGCACGCGGACGAGATCGTAAGGCAGCGTGTAGCGGCCGTAATCGGTCTCACGGCCCCAGATCGCGAGCATGACGGTCGCAGGTACACCGGATTTCTTTTCGATCTCGGTCAGCGCGGTGCGATATTTTTGCAGCAGCCGCTGCCCCTCGCCTGCAAGCCGTGCGATTGAGGCTTCCTTGACGTAGTCGGCGGGCACCTGCACGAACTCGGCCTGCGACGGCGCACCGGTGGCGGGCCGACCCGGCAGGATCAGATCGGGCAGCTTGTAGTCGGGCTCGAGCCCGCGCGTCTGTTCCTCGAAGGTCGCGCGCGAGACGCCGGCGGCCTGCGCCTCGGGCCACAGCGAGGTGATGAACTGTGTGAAAGCTGCGTCGGCGGCGCGGGCGGGCGACAGGCCACAAGTGACAGTGATCACCGCAGCGATGAGCGCCCGCCACATCATGCCGGAATCACCGCGTCAGCTTCTTGTACTTCACGCGGTGCGGAATGATGCTGTCCTGGCCGAGTCGGCGCATCTTGTCCTTCTCGTAATCCTGGAAGTTGCCCTCGAACCATTCGACATGGCTGTCGCCCTCGAACGCGAGGATGTGCGTCGCGATGCGGTCGAGGAACCAGCGATCGTGGCTGATGATGACAGCGCAGCCGGCGAAATCCTCCAGCGCCTCTTCGAGCGCGCGTAGCGTATCGACGTCGAGGTCGTTGGTCGGTTCGTCGAGCAGCAGCACGTTGGCGCCGGACTTGAGCATCTTGGCGAGGTGCACGCGGTTGCGCTCTCCGCCGGAGAGTGCGCCGACCTTCTTCTGCTGGTCGGCACCCTTGAAGTTGAACGCCGAGCAATAGCCGCGCGAGTTCACTTCCTTCTTGCCGAGCAGGATCAATTCGTTGCCGCCGGAGATCTCCTCCCACACGGTCTTCTTGCCGTCGAGCGCATCGCGCGACTGATCGACATAGCCAAGATGCACGGTCTCGCCGACCGTGATCGTGCCGGAGTCCGGCTTCTCCTGGCCCGTGATCATCCTGAACAAAGTGGTTTTGCCGGCGCCGTTGGGACCGATGACGCCGACGATACCACCTGGCGGCAGCTTGAACGTGAGGTCGTCGATCAGGAGACGATCGCCGAAGCCTTTGCTGAGCCCCTCGAAATCGACCACGTTGGCGCCGAGCCGCTCGGCGACCGGGATGATGATCTGTGCGGTCTGGGTCTGCTTCTCGCTCGCCTTCTTGAGCAACTCCTCATAGCGCTGGTAGCGCGCCTTGGACTTGGCCTGGCGCGCCTTCGGCGAGGAGGCGACCCATTCCTGCTCGCGGGCGAGCGTCTTCTGATGCGCGGCGTCCTCGCGGCCTTCCTGCTCGAGGCGCTTCTGCTTCTGCACCAGCCACGACGAGTAATTGCCCTCATAGGGAATGCCGCGGCCGCGGTCGAGCTCGAGGATCCAACCCGTCACGTTGTCGAGGAAATAGCGGTCGTGGGTGACGATCAGGATCGCGCCGGGATAATTGCGCAAATGCCCTTCGAGCCACGACACGGACTCGGCATCGAGATGGTTGGTCGGTTCGTCCAGCAGCAACAGCTCGGGCTGGTCGAGCAGCAGCTTGCATAGCGCGACGCGGCGGCGCTCACCGCCGGAGAGTTTCGTCACATCGGCATCGTCGGGCGGGCAGCGCAGCGCGTCCATGGCCTGGTCGACCTTGCTGTCGAGGTCCCAGAGGCCCTGGACCTCGATCTCGTCCTGGAGCTTGGTCATCTCGTCCGCGGTCTCGTCCGAATAATTGACCGCGAGTTCGTTGTAGCGGTCGAGAATCGCCTTCTGCTTGGCGACGCCCTGCATGACGTTCTCGCGCACAGAAAGCTTGGGATCGAGCTGCGGCTCCTGCTCGAGATAGCCGACGCGGGCGCCTTCGGCGACCCAGGCCTCACCGGTGTATTCCTTGTCGAGGCCGGCCATGATCTTGAGCAGGGTCGACTTGCCCGAGCCGTTGACGCCGAGCACGCCGATCTTGGCGTCCGGGTAGAAGCTCAGATGAACGTTATCGAGCACCTTCCGGGTCGGGTAGCTCTTGGTCAGGCCCTGCATGAAATAGATGAACTGGCGCGCCATCGGTCCCGTGAAACCTTCGATTTGAGGAAATTTGCTGCCGCCGATGTAGCGATCCCGCCCCCAAAGGGCAATGTTTTCCGTCCGTTCACCACGGTTGAATACGGAACGGACACCATCCGGCCACCGATCCGGACAATTGAAACCATCTTTTAATAAATCAGGCCAAAGCTCGGTGTCGCGCGGAAACAGCGCCACCCGCTCAGAATGAACGGCGAGCACAGCGAGACAGCGTCATGGCCATGATCGAGACCAACTCTCTCCCTGGTCCGGCAGACGCCGGGCAGGTCTCCGGATTCGTTTCGGAGATCCAGAGCTTCTGGAAGCGCTTTTTCGCCACCGCCTTCAACCCGTACCGGCCCGAATTGCACTATATGCGCGGCCCTGGCCCGGCCTGGCGCGCCAAGCACGGCATGGATGCGCCGTTCCGCCTGAAGCCCCGCGACCTCTGAGCCTGCCCCCAACGATTTTTTGAAGACGTCAGCTGCTTGCGCGCAGGCATGATTGCGCGCAACCATGGCCCGGCTCCGACGAGGGCGCCCCCTCGCTCGCGCCGTCACCTCTCGCCATGGATGAAATGCTGATGACGCGGCTGCGCTGTGCAATTCTCGACGATTATTTCAACCTCGCCCTCGACGTCGCCGACTGGCCAAAGCTCTCCGACCGCGTCGATGTCACCGTGTTCAGCCACCCATTTGCGTCCGAGCAGGCCGCGGCGAGCGCGCTGGCCGACTTCGAGATCATCTGCGCCATGCGCGAGCGCACGGCATTTCCGAAGAGCCTGCTCGACAAGCTGCCGAAGCTGAAGCTGCTCTTGACCTCCGGCATGCGCAACGCCGCCATCGACATGGAGGCCGCGAAGGTGCGTGGCGTCGCCATCGGCGGCACGCAATATTCGCGCGATCCGACCGCCCCGCTCGCCATGGGCCTGATCCTGGAACTGACCCGCGGCATCGGCCGCGAGAATGCGCGCATGCATGCCGGCGAGCCCTGGCAGACCTTTGCCGGCATCGAGATCGAGGGACTGACGCTCGGCATCGTCGGGCTCGGCAAGCTCGGCAGCAAGATGGCAGGGATCGCCAAGGCGTTCGGCATGAACGTGATCGCCTGGAGCCCGAACCTGACGCCGGAGAAGTGCAAGGAGGCCGGCGTCGGCTACGCCAGCAAGGATGAGCTGTTCGCGAAAGCCGACATCGTCACCATCCATGTGGTGCTGAGCGAGCGCTCGCGCGGGCTGGTCGGCCGCGCCGATCTCGCGCGGATGAAGCCGACCGCCTTCCTCGTCAACACCGCGCGCGGGCCGATCGTGGACGAGCAGGCGCTGCTCGAGGCCTTGCAGCAGAGGAAGATCGCAGGCGCCGGCTTGGATGTGTTCTCGGTCGAGCCGCTGCCGGTCGATCATCCCTTCCGCAAGCTCGACAACCTCGTGTTGACGCCGCATCTCGGCTACGCCACTGCGGACGGCCTGCGCATCCATTACGGCCAGATGGTCGAGGCGATCGACGCCTTCACCAGGGGCGGCAAGCTGCCGCGCAAGCTGGCCTGAAACGCCATGAAATCGGGATGATCATCGCTCGCTGCAAGCGTTGTTGAGCATGATCTCAGGCCGCCGAGCGCTGGCCGGCGGAAGAGCTTGCGGCGTCGGCAAAGCCATCACGCCAGGACGGGTGTGCCGGCAGCCAAGCCAGTTCGCGCTTGGCCTTGGCGTTGGAGGCGCCGCGCACCTCGGTCATCATCGCCGTCATATGCTCGCCCGCAAGCAGCCGCCCGAGCCATGCGGGCACGTGAAGCGGCGGCTTGGCACCGAGCAATTCGGCGAGCGCCGGCAGCCAGTCCCTGACCAGGGCCGGACGGTCGTCGACGATGTTGTAGATCTCGCCCGCGCGTCCGCGCTCGATGGCGGCGACCGTCGCAGAGGCGGCATCTTCGGTGTGAATGAATGACCAGTAGCCACCGCCATCGCCGATCACCGGCACGCGCCGGCGACGAAGCTGCTCTCTCATCTGCGGCGACAGCGTGCCGGTGTCCGGGCCATAGAAGAATCCATAGCGCAGCACGATCCCTTCGGGCGCAGTCGATGCCAGCACCGCGCGCTCCAGGTACTGGATAGCTTCCAGGGTGCGGCGAAGTTCCTGCGGCGGATTGGGGTCAAGCTGATCCGCTTCTGTCTTGATCGCTCCCCCGTCGGGGCTGAAGGTCCAACCGCAGAAGCTCTGGGCAATGAAGCGCTTGGCGCCGGCCTCGCGCGCGGCCGCGAGCAGAATGTCCGTTCCGCGAGTGCGCAACTCGTTGGTTCTCGCGAACGCGCGATCGAAATGCCGCAGGTCGGTAGCTGCGGCGAGATCGGTCATCTCATGGATGACCACGTCCGGCCGTGCCGCCTTTACGGCCGCGCGCATGCTCCCCGCATCGAGACCATCAGCAACGACGGATTCGGCACCAAGCTCCTCGAGAAGGCCGGACTTCGCGGCGCTCCGGGTTGAGGCGATGACCGAATGACCGGTGGCGACAAGGAGGGGGACGAGCTTGCGACCGACGGCACCGGTGGCGCCCGCAACAAAGATTCGCATCTTGTGTTTCTCGCATTCGTGGCAACCAGCCGGGACGTAGTTGACCCCGGCCCGGATTCAAGCGAGCGAACGTGCGGACGCGGCGGAAAGGATGCGTCAAATGATTACGGCGCGTGGCCGAAGCGCACGCGCCGTTTCTCGATCGATGTTTGAGCGATCGGCCTAGCGCACGGTGACCGGCGCAGGCAACGGCGGCACCACCGTCGGCTGCGTGCCCGGGACGGGACCGGCCTGGGCGGCCATCGGAGCCGGACCGGCAGCACCCGGCGTCGGCGCAGCGGATGCGGTCGCCGTTCCCGGCGGCGGGCCGCCCGGCAGCACCACCACGCGGGTGCCGACCTTGACGCGGTCGAACAGGTCGGAGACGTCCTCGTTCAGCATGCCAATGCAGCCGGAGGAGACGAACTTGCCGATCGTCGAGGGCTGGTTGGTGCCGTGGATGCGGTAGACGGTCGAGCCGAGATACATCGCGCGGGCGCCGAGCGGATTGCCGGGGCCACCGGCCATGAAGCGCGGCAGATAGGGCTGGCGCTCGATCATTTCGGTCGGCGGATGCCAATCCGGCCACTCGGCCTTGCGGGTGATCTTCTGCACGCCGGTCCAGGTGAAGCCGTCGCGGCCGACGCGGACGCCGTAGCGGATCGCGCGGCCGTTGCCGAGCACGTAATAGAGGTAGGTGTGTGGCGTATCGACCACGAGCGTGCCGGCCGGCTCCTTGGTCTGGAACGCGACTTCCTGGCGGCGCAGGTTCTGAGGCAGCTGCGCGGGAGCAGCATCCGGCTGCTCCTCGGGCGGTAGCGACGCGATCGTCATCGGCCGGCCATCGGCGCCGACGGGCGGCTGGCCGGCCTGGACCGTACCGGTCGCGGCGGGACCACCAACGGCCTCCGGCGGACGCAGGCCGTCATTGGCCGGTGCCTGGCCCGGACGATTGGCATAGATCACCGGCGGCGGACCGGCGGGCCGGCCGTAACGGGGATCGTCGGGCGACATCACGGGGCCTTGGGGCGGCGCTGCCGAGTAGACCGGCGGAGCGCCGGCCGGGCGGCCGTAACGCGGATCATCCGGCGACATCACCGGGCCCTGCGGGGCGGCCGAATAAACCGGCGGCGCGCCGGCCGGACGGCCGTAGCGCGGATCGTCCGCCGGTCCGGGCGGCGGCAGCGAGGCCTGCGGCATCGCGTCGTCGTCTTCGTCCAGGGCGTCGAAGTTCGGCGTGCGATCGCCCGGACGATATTCAGCCGGAGGGCCATAGCCCGGCGCCTGCTGGACCGGATAGCTCTGAGCTTGAGCGAGCGAGGTTCCCGCCGCAGCGACTGTCGCGGCAGCGCATATCGTCAGAAAGTGTTTGATCATCATCGCTCTTGTATAGTCCCCAAGCCCGATCGGACCGTTAACGGCCAGATGACGGAAGATAGCGGCACATTCAAGACGTATCAGGCTCATTTGCGCCGGATTTGCCGATTTGTGATCCGCAAGACTACCGTTGCCCCGTTGCATCACGGGGGCGGAAATCGCATCGCGCCGTCAATTGCCGCGGTGTTCGGCCTCGAATTTAACGAAGCGATGCCGAGCGTTGCGATATGGTCGAATCAGCCTGATTCGTCACCTTTTGAGCTCCGATCCCGGCGTGGCGAACGCGGCACTCAGTACCGTCACCGCGTTCAGATGGCTCTTGGGCCCTGGCCATTTGGTCGCCGGGGCGGAAATTCGCAACCCCTCGATGCTTCCCGGCTTTCGCTTCCTGTTTGCCGCGATCCTGCTGTCAACCTCCATCCTGGTGTTCGGCCTAGGGGCCGCCGCGCTGCTGCGGGCGAGCCATGAGCAGTATGTCAGCAGCCCCTCCTGGCGAAACGGCCCGCAGGAGAAGGTGTTTGCGCAGGCGCCAGAGCCGGCTCAGCCCGTGCTCGCGGTCTTACAGGCGGAGCCGGAGATCACCGCCGATCCCGCACCCTCGGTGCGCGACCAGGTGCCGACGATCGGGCTGCCGGTGAGTGAGCCCGAGCCGCTGGTCGCAGCAACGAGCGAGACCGACGTTCAGCCGGAGGTCACTGAAGCCGCGCCCCAGGCCCAGGCTCCGACCGCCGAACCCCTCACGGCCGAGACCACGCCGGACGCCGCAGCGCCGGCTCCCACCGACACGCTCACCCCTGCCGACACCACGGCATCGGTCCCCGAGACGCAGCCGGCCGCTGCCGTAACAGTCAGCGAGCCGCCGGCTGATTCCAGTGTTGCCTTTGATTCCAGTGTTGCCCTGACCTCCTCGGCGCTCGCTGTCGCCGCGACCAAGAGGGCCGCGGTAGACGCCCCGGCGACGACGGCGATGAAGGATGCCCCGGCGAAGCCCAAGGCCGAGGGCAACAAGACGGGGAGCAGCGCCTCCGACAGCAAGGCGACCAAGCGCAAGGCGAAGGTCACGAAGCGGCACCGCGTGGTGCGGCGCCCGCCGCCTCAGCAGTTGCAGCAACAGCTCGATCCGTTCGGACAGCGGCAGACGCTCGCAACAACGGTCACACGCACCCGCCAGTAAGGTCACGCCGGCCCGGTCGCGATCGGCGGGCCGCCGGCCTGGCCCCATTCCGACCACGAGCCGTCATAGAGCGCGGTGTCGGTGATTCCCAAGCGATAGAGCGCGAGCGTCAGCACGCCTGCCGAGACGCCGGAGCCGCAGCTCGTCACGATCGGCGCATCCAACTTGACGCCGGCGGCGGTGAAGGCGGCGCGGAGCTCGTCAAGCGGCTTCATGGTGCCTGTTTCCGCATCGAACAACAGATTATAGGGCACGTTGCGGGCGCCGGGAATGTGGCCGGAGCGGATGCCCGGCCGCGGCTCCGGCGCGCGGCCCTCGAAGCGGTCGGCGGCGCGCGCGTCGATCACCTGCTCGGCCCGGCTTTCGACATTGGCGATCAGCTGCTGCATGCTGCGCACGCGCTTTGCATCATAGCTCGCCTTGAATGTCGCCGGCTTCGGCTTCACCTCGCTGCTCTCGACCGGACGGCCCTCAGCGCGCCACTTCTTCAGGCCGCCATTGAGGATGCGCACATTGCTGTGGCCGTAAGACAGGAACATCCACCACGCGCGCGGCGCCGCGACCCAGCCGCCGGCATCGTAGATCACCACCGTATCGGCATTGGAGATGCCGAGATTGCCGACGTCGCGGCCGAACTGCTCGGCGCTCGGAAACATGTGCGGCAACGGGTTCGAATGATCCGACACCGCATCGACGTCGAAGAACACAGCGCCCGGCAGATGCGCGGCGAGATAGTCGTCCTTCGGCAGCGGCAGCACGCCGGGCAGCTTGAAGCTGGCGTCGAGGACCTTGACGTTGGTATCGTCGATGTGGGCGGCGAGCCATTCGGTGGAGACGAGGGGGTCGGTGGCGGTCATGCGAGGTCCTTCCTTGTGGTCATTCGGGCGCGCGTCGCGCGAGCGAGGACGATGCAGCGTCTCCGCTGTCATCGCCCGGCTTGCCGCCTTCGCCAAGGCTTCGGCGGGTCGAGCACTCCTATGGGCCTCGGCGTAGCCTTGGCGGAGCCGGGGCCGGGCGATCCAGTACTCCGAGACGGGTGTGATTCAACCGATAGGCCGCAGCGTACTGGAATCCCCGCCTGCGCGGGGAATGACGAGGCCCTCATCCCTTCTTCTTCGGCACCCATTGCTCGGTCGGCCCACCGGCATCGCGCCAGGCGGCGTAGCCGCCGGCGATGTGGGCGACGGGCTTGAGGCCCATGTCCTGCGCCGTCTTGGCGGCGAGCGCGGAGCGCAAGCCGCCGGCGCAATGGAAGACGAACTTCTTGTCCTCCTGGAAGATCGGTTTTGCGTACGGGCTCTGCGGATCGATCCAGAACTCGAGCATGCCGCGGGTGCAGGCGAACGCGCCGGGAATGCGGCCGTCGCGCTCGATCTCGCGGGGATCGCGGATGTCGACGATGACGACATCGCCGTTCTTGGAGATCTCGATGGCGTCCTTGGCGGAGAGCGTTTCGATCTCGGCATTGGCCTCGTCGATCAGCGCCTTGATGCCGCGGGTGATGGTCTGGGGCATGTTTGTTCCCTTCTTCTCTTCCGTCATTCCGGGGCGATGCGCAGCATCGAACCCGGAATCTCGATCGTCACACGCCATCTCGAGATTCCGGATCGGCCGCGCTGCGGCCGTCCGGAATGACGGTGGATCGCATCAGTGCGTCAATTCCTTCATCGCACCTTCCAGCCCCTCGATCGTGATCGGATACATGCGATTGGCAAAGATGCGTTTGATGATGGTGGTCGATTCTGAATAGTCCCAATGCTTCTGCTGCACCGGGTTGAGCCACACCGCATGCGGATAGGTGCGGATGATGCGGTCGAGCCAGACCGAGCCGGGCTCCTCGTTGACGTGCTCGACCGAGCCGCCCGGCACCATGATCTCGTAAGGCGACATCGAGGCGTCGCCGACGAACACGACCTTGTAGTCGTGAGGATATTTGTGCAGCACGTCCCAGGTCGGGGTGCGGTCGGTGAAGCGGCGCTTGTTCTGCTTCCACACGCCTTCGTAGAGGCAGTTGTGGAAATAGAAATATTCCATGTGCTTGAACTCGCTCTTCGCCGCCGAGAACAGCTCCTCGACCTGCTCGATATGCGCATCCATCGAGCCGCCGATGTCGAAGAACACTAAAAGCTTCACCGCATTGCGCCGCTCGGGCCGCATGTGGACGTCGAGATAGCCGTGATTGGCGGTCTCGCGGATCGTGGTGTCGAGATCGAGCTCGTCCGGCGCGCCGGTACGCGCGAATTTGCGCAGGCGGCGCAGCGCCACCTTGATATTGCGAATGCCGAGCTCGACATTGCCGTCGAGATCCTTGAACTCGCGCCTGTCCCACACCTTCACGGCACGGTTGTTGCGGTTCTTCTCCTGGCCGATGCGCACGCCTTCGGGATTGTAGCCGTGGGCGCCGAACGGCGAAGTGCCTGCGGTGCCGATCCACTTGCTGCCGCCCTGGTGCCGTCCCTTCTGCTCCTCGAGGCGCTTCTTCAGCGTCTCCATGAGCTTGTCCCAGCCCATGGCCTCGATCTGCTTCTTCTCTTCCTCGGTGAGATACTTCTCGGCGAGCTTCTTCAGCCACTCCTCGGGGATCTCCGCCTTCTCCATGGCGTCGAGCAGGTTTTCCAGCCCCTTGAACACGGTGCCGAAGACGCGGTCGAACTTGTCGAGATTGCGCTCGTCCTTCACCAGCGAGGCGCGCGACAGATAGTAGAAGTTCTCGACCGTGTAGTCCGCGAGGTCAGCGTCGAGCGCCTCGATCAACGTGAGGTATTCGCGCAGCGTCACAGGGACCTGCGCGTCGCGCAGAGAGGTGAAGAATTGCAGGAACATGGGTGACAGATTGCCCGTCGGGTGCCGAACGTCAAGAGGGCGAAGAACGCCGCGGGGCGCTGGACCGGGTGGCTTTTTGCTCTAGAATTGGCGGCCATAGGGGGACGTTTGCAATGGGAATTGTCGCCGCGCTCATCATCGGCGCGATCGCAGGCTGGCTGGCGGGCAAGATTGTCCACGGGGCGGGATTTGGGTTGATCGGCAACATGGTCGTGGGCATCATCGGCGCGCTGGTCGCGAGCTGGGTGCTGCCGCAGCTGCATATTGCGCTCGCCACCGGCACGGTCGGCGCTATCGTGGACGCGACGATCGGGGCGGTGATTGTGCTCGTCATCCTTTCGCTGATAAAACGGGTCTGAAAGCCTGACCGAACCAGGAACGGCCGCTATGTGCGGCCGTTCGTTTGTCGCGGCCGGGGCCGACGCCCCTCGCTGACAGCTACCTAAGGACACGCAATGAAATTTACCGGCACCAAGGACTATGTTGCGACCGACGACCTCAAGGTCGCCGTCAATGCCTCGATCGTGCTGGAGCGCCCGCTGCTCATCAAGGGCGAGCCCGGCACGGGCAAGACGGTGCTGGCGGAGGAAGTGGCGAAGGCGCTGAACGCGCCGCTGCTGACCTGGCACATCAAGTCCACCACCAAGGCGCAGCAGGGCCTCTACGAATACGACGCGGTGTCGCGCCTGCGCGACAGCCAGCTCGGCGATACCAGGGTGTCCGACATCAGGAACTACATCAAGCGCGGCAAGCTGTGGGAGGCCTTCACGAGCGAGCAGCGCCCGGTGCTGCTGATCGACGAGATCGACAAGGCCGATATCGAATTCCCCAACGACCTGCTGCTCGAGCTCGACCGCATGGAATTCCATGTCTACGAGACCGGCGAGACCATCAAGGCCAAGCAGCGCCCGATCATGATGATCACCTCCAACAACGAGAAGGAGCTGCCCGACGCCTTCCTGCGCCGCTGCTTCTTCCACTACATCAAATTCCCCGACGCCGACACGATGGGCCGCATCGTCGACGTCCACTTCCCCGGCATCAAGAAACGCCTGGTCGAAGAGGCGCTGCGCATCTTCTTCGAGGTGCGCGAGGTGCCCGGCTTGAAGAAGAAGCCATCGACGTCCGAACTGCTCGACTGGCTCAAGCTCTTGCTCAACGAGGACATGAGCGCCGAGCAGCTGCGCGAGCGCGACCCGCGCAAACTGATCCCGCCGCTGCACGGCGCGCTGCTCAAGAACGAGCAGGACGTGCACCTGTTCGAGCGGCTGGCGTTCCTGAGCCGGCGGGAAGTGTAGAGGTCTCGTGTCCCGGACGCGCCGCAACGCGCAATCGTTGCTGCGCAGAGCCGGGACCCAGAAGGCGATCCGGATTGCTCGGAGACATGGGCACCGGCTCTGCAGCGCATCGCTGAAGAAGCGCTAGCTTCGTCCGGGGCACGAGAGTACGGCATGACGCACCACTGCCTCCCCATCGTCATTGCGAGCGCAGCGAAGCAATCCAGAATCTTTCCGTTGAGGCAGTCTGGATTGCTTCGCTGCGCTCGCAATGACGGAGCAAGGGGCATCGGCGTCGTTCTCCAATTCGCATTTGCGTTGCAGACACACGTCCGCATCCTCGCGGCGCATTTCGCCCGAGCTTTGCTTCGTCGCTCCACCCTCAAAACGGCCGAGGGCGCAGGGAAGGCCGGGTGCTGACCTGGCACCCACGGTCCGCCGTGCGAAGGCACGCGCAGAAAAACTGCACAGCGGCATACAGGTGAAGCCCAACACACGGCCTTCCCTGCGCAGTGGTTGGACGGCTTATGCCGTGCTCTCCCGGGAGCCGAATTCCTTCTGGCCTCCCTCACCCCAGCGAAAGTCGCCGACACCGCGCCGGTTGACGCGCATGCCGCATTCGCCAGGGCTTGACCGTAGCAACGACGGCCAGGACCACACGGTTTTGCCGTACGCACGACCCGTTTTTCGCCGCATTATCCTCCGGCGTTGTCGACGTTGCCGGAAGAATGCTGGCGAGACGAACCTGACAGCGCCGCTCGTCCGCACGCGGCCTCGGGCTCACGGAGAGCAATCCGCCCTGCCCTTGATCTCGCGTGCCGACGCTGCCGCGTCCACCGCAACCCGGCCCGCGTTTCGAACGACAGGCGAGACGCCCCTCATCATCGGGCCGGGCTGTCTCGATCTATGCCGCAATTCCGAATTTCGGTAAAGTGGAATATTTTCGCGGGAAGGGATTGACAGCGCCCGGGTGTTTTGCCCGACGTATCGAGTTGCAACGCACACGTGTCCCGGACGCGCTGCAGCGTGCAACGCTGCTGCGCAGAGACAGGACCCAGGAGCCGCGTTGAGATCGGTGGTGAGATGGGCCCCCGGGCTCTGCAGCGCACCGCTCCCGCACGATGCTTCGCATCGCCTAGAGAGCGCTGCGTCGGGGCTCGGGACCTTCCTACGCCACCGCCGCCTCCGGTATCCGCGCGGCTTCCATCGGCTGCTTGCCGCGGATCAGGTCCGAGGCGCGGTCGGCGATCATCATGGTGGAGGCGTTGAGGTTCGCCGAGATCATGCGCGGCATGACCGAGGCATCGATGACGCGCAGGCCTTCGAGGCCGTGGACGCGGAGCTGGTCATCGACGACCGCCCAGGTGGAATCCGCCGGACCCATGCGGCAAGTGCAGCCGGGGTGGAAGGTGGTGGTGCCGCGCTGGGTGGCGGCGTGCAAAAATTCCTCATCGGTGTTGACGTTGGGGCCGGGGAAATCTTCGTAGGCGTAATAAGGCGACAGCGGTGCGGACTTGAGAAGTCTGCGTGCGAGCTTCATGCCGGCGACGATGACGCGGCGGTCGAGCTCGGCGTCAAGATAATTGGTCTGGATGATCGGCGGCGCGAACGGATCGCTGGAGCGGATGCGCACATAGCCGCGGCTTTCCGGGCGCTGCTGCCAGGAGGCGACCGTCATGCCGGGCTCGTCCTCGAGCTGGCCCTGCACGCCTTCTTTGTAGGAGGCCGGCGTGAAGGTAAGCTGGAGATCGGAGCTCTCTGCGGTCTCTCCGGAATGCCAGAAGCAATAGACCATGGTCGGCGACAGCGAGAGCAGGCCGCGGCGTGCCGTCGCCCATTTCGCTGCTTCGACCCAGAGCCGCCAACCGCGGCGAAGCTCGTTGATGGTCTTGATGTCCTTGACGCGCGCGACCGTGCGCGGGGCGTAATGGTCCTGGAGGCCCTCGCCGACGGGGAGCGCGTGGCGCACTTTGATGCCGTGGGCCTGCAACAGATCGGGCGAGCCGATGCCGGAGAGCTGCAGCAGCTGCGGCGAATTATAGGCGCCGCCCGAGAGGATCACTTCCTTGTTGGCGCGCACCTCGACAGGCGTGCCGCCACGGCCGCCCTTCATGTAGCGCACGCCGACGGCGCGCTTGCCCTCGAAGATGATCTCGGTCGCGTGCGCATGGGTGTGCACATGCACGTTGGGGCGCTTCATCGCGGGCTTGAGGAATGCGGTGGCGCCGGAGACGCGCAGGCCGTTGTTGATGGTGCGCTGGCAGTAGGAGACGCCTTCCTGAGTCTTGCCGTTGTAATCGGGGTTGCGGGGGATACCGAGCGAGACCGCGCCTTCCATGAAGGCCTCGCAGAGCGGATCGCGCCAGTTCATGGTCGTGACGATGAGGTTGCCGTCGCGGCCGCGATAGGTGTCCTCGCCCTCGCCGATCCGCTTCTCCAGCCGCCGGAAATAAGGCAGCACGTCGGCATAGCCCCAGCCGCGATTGCCCATCTGCGCCCAGGTGTCGAAATCCATGCGCTGGCCGCGATTGTAGATGTGGCCGTTGATCGAGGACGAGCCGCCGAGCGTCTTGCCGCGCGGCGCGTAGATGCTGCGCCCGCCGGTCCAAGGCCCCGGCTCCTGCTGGTAGGCCCAGTTGATGCTCTTCATGTGGAAGGTCTTGATGAAGCCCGCCGGCAAATGGATGTAGGGATGCCAGTCGGACGGACCTGCCTCCAGCACGCAGACGCTTGTGTTGGGATCCTCGCTCAACCGGCTGGTGAGCACGCAACCGGCGGAACCCGCGCCGACGATTACATAATCAAATCTGTCCATGGTGCCTCAGCCGCCTAGGGTGTCGTGAAGTTGAGTGACGTGCAGCGGCGCTCGCGATCACCTCTCCCCGGAGGGGAGAGTTGATCGAGCGCACCGCAAATCCAGTGTACATCATAACTGGCGCGGCTTGTCGTTGAGTTGAAATTCGAGATGCGCCTGTACGGTCGGCCATTCGGCCGCGGTGATGCTGTAGACCACGGTGTCGCGCAAGCTGCCGTTCGGCGCGACCTGATGGCTGCGCAGGATGCCGTCCTGCTTGGCCCCCAGGCGCTCGATGGCGCGGCGGCTCTGGTGGTTGAAGAAATGCGTGCGGAACTCGACGGCGATGCAGTTCAGGGTTTCGAAGGCGTGCCGCAGCAGCAGGAGCTTGCATTGCGTGTTGAGCGGGCCGCGCTGCGCGCTCTTGCCATACCAGGTCGAGCCGATCTCGACGCGCCGGTTGGCGGCGTCGATGTTCATGTAGGTCGTCATCCCGACGATCCTGCCGGCGGCGTCGAACACCGTGAACGGCAGCATCGAGCCCGCGGCCTGTAGCCCCAAGCGGCGGTCGATCTCCTTGCCCATGTTCTCCGGCAGCGGGATCGCGGTGTACCAGAGCTTCGACAGCTCGCCGTCCTTGACGGCCTCGGCCAGCCCCTCGAGATGCTGGTGCGACAGCGGCTCGAGACGGGCGTGCTGTCCACGCAGGGTGATGGGGTCGGGCCAGGGCATGGAAGTCTCTCCTTACGTCATTGCCAGCGAAGCGAAGCAATCCGGACTGCCAACCCCTCATCCTGAGGAGCGCGGAACGCGCGTCTCGAAGGATGAAGGCGCGGCTGGTGGCCTCGCCCTTCGAGACGCGCGCTAAGGGCGCGCTCCTCAGGGTGAGGGTCAGGCAGGTGCTTTGCCTCGCTCTCGATGACGGTAACTAGCACCGTTCATTTGTTTAGGAAATTGAGCGGCAAACCGCCGCGCGGCCAGTCCATGCCGATCAGTTCGCCCTTGCCCGATAGGGTGATGTAGGCGGTCTTCAGCTCGGGGCCGCCGAAGGCGATGTTGGTGGTGACGCGGTCGCCGGTCGGCACCTGCTCGACCAGGGTGCCGTCGGGCGCGATCACCGAGATGCAGCCGGAGACGAGGGTGGCGACGCAGATATTGCCATTGGCTTCCACCGCGAGCGAGTCGAACATCTGGTAGCCGCCGAGGCCGCAGATCGGCTTGCCCCGTTCGCCGCGATAGATCACCTCGCGCGGCTTGAGCGTGCCCGGCGCCGAGAGCTCATAGGCCCAGAGCCGGCCCGTCGGGGTCTCCGCGATGTAGACGGTGTTCTCGTCCGGCGACAGCCCGATGCCGTTCGCCGGCAACACGCCGTGCACGACTTCCACGATCTCCTTCATGCCGGGCTTGAGGTAATACATGCCGCCGACATCCATTTCGCGCGCGCGGCGCTTGCCGAGGTCGGAGAACCACAGGCCGCCCTGCTTGTCGAACACCAGATCATTGGGCCCGCGCAGATCGTGCTCGCCGCATTTGGTCACGACGGTCTCGACCTTGCCGGATTGCAGATCGACGCGCTGGATCGAGCCGCCGAGATAGTCGTCGGGCTGCGGGCCCGGCATGATCATGTTGCGGGTTGGGATCCAGGAGAAGCCGCCATTGTTGCAGATGTAGATCTTGCCGTCGGGACCCAGCGCAGCACCATTCGGGCCGCCCGGCACCTTCGCGACGATCTCCTTGCGGCCATCGGCATGAACGCGGGTCAGGCGCTGGCCGCGGATCTCCACCAGGACGACCGAACCATCCGGCATCACGACCGGCCCTTCTGGAAATTCGAGGTCGGTGGCGAGAACGCGGACGTTGGACATGTTGGGACCCTCCCGGCTGCTTGTTATGACTTGCACGGGATGTCCGGCACGGGCCCCACACGCAAGATTTGCCGGCGGTTATGACAAAGTCACCGGCGCTTGCCAAGCAAGCCGGATGGTATGCCAGCGTTGCGGAAGCCCCCTATTCCCTGACCGGGACCCAGATCTCGAAGCCGCCATTGCCGGTTGCTGGATCGAACTTTTCGTCATAGCGCTCGAAGCTCGGTGCGTCCGCGGCTTTAAGACCGGAGGCCGGCAGCCATTGATTCCAGATCGTGTTGACCGTACGCCGGATCGAGGCGACGTGATCGGTGTGGGTGAAGACCGCGTAGCGCTGCTCGGGGATGCGGATGCGGCTGAAGCGACGCGGCAGGTCCGAGAAATCGGCGACCTCGACGCCGGCGATGTAGTCGAAATTGCCGGCATCATCGCCATTGCAGCAAACGCCGTAGGCGACGTTACCGACGCGCGCGGGAATGTCGGCGACTTCCTGGTGAAAGCGGTGCCATAGACCGGGAATGATGGCGCCATTGTCGCAGGAGATGCGCTCGGCGGGACCGGCGACGAGGAAGGCCTTTGCAGTCTCGAAACGCGGCGGGGCAAGATGGTCGAGCATGGTGGAGTCCATGAGGATCGGCTCCTGAAGCGTGAGGTGGCTGACGCATGTCGCGGCCCTCACCGCTTCGGGCGTGGTGCCGAACTGGTCGCGGAACGCGCGGGTGAATGCTTCGTGCGAGCCGTAATCCGCCTCCAGCGCCAGTGACAGGATGTCCGGCGCACCGTTGGCAAGACTGCGCGCAGCTTCCGTCAGCCGTCGCGCGCGCACGTAACGCATCACCGGAAGCCCGGTGGCTGCCGCAAACGCACGCACGACGTGGAACCGCGACACGCCGGATATCTGCGCGATCTCGTCGAGCGTCATCGGCTCGGCCAGATGGCTCTCGACATACCAGAGCGCGCGCTGGGCTGGGTTCATGGCGATTCAGGCCCTCGTTCGAAACGCGGCGATGGTGCGCCGGTCACGCCCGCTTCGCTTGATCGGCGTTGCTGTCCTCGCATGAGGATAGTTCGGGAATGGCCACTGGCAACGCCCTCGCGTTCGTGGCTACACTGCCTGAAACCGCTCACCAGAAAGCACGGAGGAACCGCGTCATGGAAGTTACCGATGTGCGGGCGCACCATATCCGCATCCCCTATGACGCCGGTGTCGCGAGCTTCCGCCAGGGCGCTTCCGCAATCACAGCCCTCGACATGGTGCTGGTCGAGGTCACGACCGATGCCGGGCTGACCGGCTGGGGCGATGCCTTCGCCTATGTCTGCCCTCGTACCACGCGCAGCGCCGTCGAGGAGATGATTGCACCCCAAGCGCGCGGGCTGAAGGTGCCTGATGCGGCCGGCATCCCTGGGGTCATGGAGCAGATCCAGCGCAATCTGCATCTGTTCGGCCGCTACGGCATCACCATGTTCGCGATCTCCGGGCTCGATATCGCGCTGTGGGACCTTGCCGCCAAGATGGAGGGCGTGCCGGTCCACCGCCTGTTCGGCGAGACCAGGCGCACGGCCATCCCGGCCTATGCCAGCCTCTTGCGGATCGGCTCGCCCGAGGCCATCGCTAACGAATGCAGGAAGGCGCTGGCGCTCGGCTATGGCGCCATCAAGCTGCACGAGACCACGCTACCTGCCGTGTTCGCCGCACGCGAGGCGATCGGGCCCACCATTCCGCTGATGGTCGACATGAACTGCCCGCTGACGAGCGAGCAGGCGATTGCGTTCGCGAAGACATGTGCAGACGCAAGACCCATGTTCCTGGAGGAGCCGGTATGGCCGCCGGAGGATTTTGCTGCGCTCGCCGACGTTCGCAGCAAGGGCGGGCTGAATATCGCCGCCGGCGAGAATGCCTGCACGGAATATCAATTCCGCCAGATGATGAATGCGGGCGCGGTGAGCCACGCCCAGCCCTCGGTGATCAAGGTCGGCGGCATCACGGAATTTGTGAAGGTGGCGGCGCTGGCCGATCAGCTCGGCGTCAAGATCGTCCCGCACTCGCCCTATTTCGGTCCGGGGCTGCTCGCGACGCTGCATCTGCTGGCGACGCGCGAGGATGGGCTCGTCGAGATGTTCTATCTGAAACGCGAGGCCTGCCTCTGGGGCGGCCGCGCCGATGTCGATGCGACGGGCCATGTCGCAGTGCCGAGCGGCCCTGGACTTGGCTACGAGCCAGATCGCGGCGTGATGGAGCGTTATCGCGTCGCCTGATCGCCGCCCCTATTTCCGCGTCCTTCGCCGCCGGCGCATCCTGCTTCTTCTTCAGATCGTCGGCGGTCTTGGCTTGCGCAGCCTGGAGATCGGCGAGCGTCTTCTGCAAGCCGGCGAGGCTCGTCTTCAACGCGTCGATCTGGCGATTGGCCGCATCCAGCCTCTGCTGATGATCGAGGCTGAGCTTGGTGATGGTCTTCTGGAGGAAATCGACATTGCTCTGGAGGCAGCTCGTGCGCCGTTCCATGGTCTTCTCGACCGTGCAGATCTCGATGCCGGGCACGTCCTGCGCGTGCAGCGGCAGCGGCGCCAGCGTGGCGAGCAGCAACATTGCGAAACAAACGCCGGCGCTTCGGAGCAGCATGAAGGTTCCTCGTCAATTCGATCACGGCAATGTGCGCCGTTTGCGCGCAGTCGCGGGAGGCTACCACACTCGTACCGCATTCTCGCGTTGAGCTTGCGCCCGTTTCCTCGGACGGGGAACGATGATCGGCACGCGGAAAGAAGTGGGCGTTCTTTCCGCGGCTTTGTTTAGGGGAGATTTTTGGAATGGCAACGCGCGATAGACGTCTGGCGGAATTCGACGGCGCCGGAGAACCACCAGCTGGCCTGCCACTCGAGGTGCTGTGCGAGGACCACAGCGGAACGTATCAGCTGCCGTTCGCCTGCCGCTATGTGGAGGGACGCTGGCAGAATCACGAGGCCGGCATCGCGGTTGAAGCAACCGTCATCGGCTGGCGCCTGCCCCGCATGAAGCAGCGCGGGGCGGCCTGACGGCGATTCGTGTTTCAAAATGCGACGGGGCCGCGCTTCGCCTTAACCTTCGGAACGCGGCCCGAACGAATCACGTCCGAATCGGCCGTAGGGGCCCGTACGCACCTGTTCACGGCTAGATGTCGCGAGCCGCCTGGTTCGCGCGCACAAGATCTGCGCAGGGCAGGATTGGGTTTGGGCCGGGTATTGGCGGCAGAAGTTAACCGCGTCAGGGACATGGTGGGGGCAAGCCGCGTGCCTGCCGGGCGACGGTCCCCAGCCGCCGAAACAGGCAAGACAGCGCGAGACCTGCCTAATATTCGACCTCGAGCTCCTCGATCTCGGCCGGCTCTTCCCGCGCCGCCGCGATCCATTCCTGCATCTCCGGCATGGCCATGATGGTGTCGGCATAGGCCTTCAGCGGCGCCGCGAGCTTGACGTCATACGTCATGAAGCGCGTCACCACAGGGGCGTACATCGCATCGGCCATGGTGCGCCGCTCGCCGAACAGGAAGGGGCCGCCCGATGTCTCCAGGCAGTCGCGCCAGATGAAGCAGACGCGGTCGACGTCGGCCTGTGCGCGCGACCAGATCTTGAAGCCGGGAAAGTGTCCTTTCAAATTGACCGGCAGCGAGGCACGCAGCGTGGCGAACCCGGAATGGATTTCGCCTGAGATCGAGCGGCAATGCGCGCGCTGGATGCGGTCGGCCGGCAACAGCCCGGCGTCCGGCATCACCTCGTTGAGGTATTCGGCGATCGCCAGCGTATCCCAGACCACGGCGCCCTCGTGCCGCAGGCACGGCACCAGGATCGACGACGACAGCAGCAGGATTTCAGCGCGCGCGGACGGATCGTCCGGCGCGGTGACGATTTCCTCGAAATCGAGCCCGGAAAATTTCGCCAGCAGCCAGCCACGCAGCGACCAGGACGAGTAGTTCTTGCTGCTGATGGTCAGTGTCGCCTTCGCCATTGGCCTTCCCTACGCCTGATCTCGACACCCGCCCGGCCGGCGGGCGTGCCCATGAGCTGTGCTTCCTTCAAAATGAGAGCAAGCGATGTGCCAGTTTTGCGGGCGGTTCAGCTCCCGCTTGGCTTCGATATTGCATAATGGCAGGGGTCAGGTGGGCGTTTCAGTATGATGTCGATGTATTATCAGGCCTTCCAGAACCATATGGACCTGACCGCGCCATGGCGGGCGGGGGCCTCGTCCGCGCTCAAATTCCTCAACCTGGTGCCGCAGGGCGTGTCGGATCAGCTGGTCGGCCGGCTCTCGGCGGCGCTCGAGCTGATCTCGCGCTCCACCCTCACCTATGATCGGCCGGCCTACGGCATCGACAGCGTGATGGTTGGCAATCGGGAAATTCCCGTCACCGAGGAGATCGCCTGCGCGACGCCGTTCGGCTCGCTGCTGCACTTTCGCAAGGACGGCGTGAGCGAGCAGCCGCGCATGCTGCTGGTGGCGCCGATGTCGGGCCACTTCGCGACATTGCTGCGCGGCACCGTGCAGACGCTGCTCCAGGACCACGACGTCTACATCACAGACTGGCACAATCCGCGCAACATTCCGCGCAGCAAGGGCCGCTTCGGGCTCGACGACTATACCGAGCATCTCATCGAATTCCTCGGCCAGCTCGGCCCGCGCCCCCACATGGTGGCGATCTGCCAGCCATCGGTCTCGGCGCTCGCAGCCGCCGCGATCATGTGCGAGGACAACCACCCCTCGCGGCCGGCGACGCTGACGCTGATGGCCGGACCGATCGACACCCGCATCCAGCCGACTAGGGTCAACGAATTCGCCAAGAGCAAGCCGATCGAGTGGTTCGAGCGCAACCTGATCAATTACGTGCCGGTGCAGTGCCGCGGCGCCTTGCGCAAAGTCTATCCGGGATTCGTACAGCTCACCGCCTTCGTCGCGATGAATCTGGAGCGCCATATCAAGCAACATCTGGACCTCGCCAACCACATCGCCAAGGGCGAGAAGCAGAAGGCCGCCAGCATCAAGACCTTCTATGATGAATACTTCGCCGTGATGGACCTTCCTGCGGAATTCTACATCGAGACCGTGCGCGACGTGTTCCAAGAGCACCTCTTGCCGCAGGGCCGACTGATGCATCGGGGACGCCCGGTGAACACCAAGGCCATCAGCCGCATGGGGCTGATGACGGTCGAGGGCGAGAAGGACGACATCTGCTCGATCGGCCAGACGCTCGCCGCGCAGGACCTCTGCACCGGCGTACGCGCCTATCGCCGCGTCCATCACATGCAGGCCGGCGTCGGCCATTACGGCGTGTTCTCGGGCAAGCGCTGGAACAACGAGATCTATCCGCTGCTGCGGGATTTCGTGCACGTGAATTCGTGAAGGCTCAGACGGACCATTCCTCGCCCCAGACCTGAACGAAATGGCCGGGCGACACTTCGCGATATCGCCGGCGAGGCGGCTGGTAATCCGGCGCGCGCATCGGGCTTCTGATCTCGTCGTTGGAGACGTCGCGGCGCGTACCGCGGCGCGATGGATCGGGCACCGGCACGGCAGCCATCAGCTTCTTGGTGTAGGGATGTTGCGGATTGCCGAACAATGCCGCGCGCGGGCCGATCTCGACGATCTCGCCGAGATACATCACCGCGAGGCGGTGGCTCATGCGCTCGACCACGGCGATGTCGTGGGAGATGAAAAGATAGGCAAGGCCCATGTTGGCCTGGAGATCGAGCATCAGGTTCACGACTTGGGCCTTGACCGAGACGTCAAGCGCGGAGACCGCCTCGTCCGCGACGATCAGCTTCGGCCCGAGCGCAAGCGCACGCGCAATGCAGATGCGCTGGCGCTGGCCACCGGAGAATTCGTGCGGAAAGCGCGCGGCCATATCGGCAGTCAGGCCGACGCGGACGAGAAGGTCTGCGACCTTGTCGCGCGCCTGCGACGTCGACGCGAGCCCGTTGGCGAGCAACGGAGCCGCGATCGCCGTCCCCACCGACATGCGCGGATTGAGGCTCGCGAATGGATCCTGAAAGACGATCTGCATCTGCTTGCGGAAATCGCGCAAAGCTCGGCCGTTCATGGCGAGCACGTCCTGGCCGTCGATCAGGACGGTGCCGCTGTCCGGTTCGAGCAACCTGAGAATCGAGCGGCCCGTGGTCGACTTGCCGCAACCGGATTCGCCGACCAGCGCAAGCGTCTCGCCGGCGCGCAAGGTGAAGGAGACGTTCTCGACCGCGTGGACGCGCCCGGAGATCTTGCCGAACAGGCCCGAGCGGATCGGAAAGCGCGTGGTGAGGTTTGCAACTTCGAGCAGCGGACGCTCGGCGGTCGAGACCGTGTCGGGCGTTTCCACCGGCTCGTCCGAGGTGCCCGTGAGCTTGTCGACGATGGGAAAACGCATCGGCCGCGCGCGCCCATCCATCGAGCCGAGGCGCGGCACGGCGGCGAGCAGTGCGCTTGTATAGGGATGCGACGGTGCGGCGAAGATGCGCGACGTCGCGTCGGTTTCGACCGCCTGCCCGCCATACATCACTACGGTCCGATCAGCGATCTCGGCGACCACGCCCATGTCGTGGGTGATGAAGAGGATCGACATTCCCTCCTCCTGCTGGAGCTCCTTCAAGAGCTCCAGGATCTGGGCCTGGATGGTAACGTCGAGCGCAGTGGTCGGCTCGTCCGCGATCAGGAGCTTCGGCTTGCAGGCCAGCGCCATCGCGATCATCACGCGCTGGCGCATGCCGCCGGAGAAGCGATGCGGATGCTCGTGGAAGCGCGATGTCGCCGCGGGAATGCGGACGCGATCGAGCAGGCGGATGGTCTCGGCCTCCGCCGCCGCGCGCGACAGGCCGCGATGCTGAATCAGCGCCTCGGCGATCTGGAAGCCGATGGTGAGCACCGGATTGAGGCTCGTCATCGGCTCCTGGAAGATCATGGCAATGTCATTGCCGCGGATGCCCTTCATGCCCGTTTCGGGCAGCGCGAGGAGATCGCGGCCAGCGAGCGTCACGCATCCCTCGATGCGGCCACTCTCCTTCGGAATGAGCCGCATGATGGAGAGCGCGGTGACGCTCTTGCCCGAACCGGACTCCCCGACGATCGCGACGGTTTCGCGCGGCGCGACGTCGAATGAGACATTGCGGACGACCGGGATCCATCGTCGTTCGCGCATGAAGGAGGTGGTGAGGCCGGCGACCGACAGCACCGGCGCCTGCGCCTCGGCAACGCTACGATCGATTCCGCTTGCGCCCTTGCTCATGCAGTTGCCCTAATAGCCACGCGTGCGATCGACGAGGCCCGGCAATTCCTCGCCGCGGCGGTGACATGCGATGACGTCGAGCACGAAATCGACCGCCGTATCCGGCATGGTCATGCTGGCATTGTGCGGCGTCAGCAGGATGCGCGGGTGGCTCCAGAACGGATGGCCAGCGGGCAGCGGCTCGGGCTCTGTGACATCGAGAACGGCGCCCGATAGCAAGCCGGTATCGAGCGCCGCGAGGAAATCGGCTTCGACGAGCTGCGGACCACGCCCGACACTGACGAGCCCTGCGCCGCGCGGCAGGCGCGCGAACAGATCGGCATTGAGGATGCCCCGGGTCTCTTCGGTCAATGGCAGCAGGCAAATGAGGATGTCGGTCTGCGACAGGAATCTTGGCAAGGTGTCAACACCGACGTAGCAGGTCACGCCCGGGATCTCGCGCGGCGAGCGGTTCCAGCCGAACAGCGGAAAGCCGAATGCCCTGAGCCGTTCGAGCACGGCGTGGCCGAGCTGGCCGAGCCCCATCACGCCGACACCCCGCCGCTTCGCCGGCGTGATCCGGATCTCGCGCCAGACCTGCTCCCTCTGCTGGGCGATGAAGTGCAGGAGATCGCGATGCAGGCCGAGCACCGCCATTGTGACATATTCCACCATGGTCTCGGCAATGCCGGGCTCCAGCATCCGGATGAGCGGAAGGTGCGGCGGAAGCTTCGTGGCGTCGAACTGATCGACACCCGCGCCAACCGAGAAGACCAGCTCGAGATGGGGGAACGTCGTGGCGATATCCTCCGGCGGCACCCACGCCACCAGATAACGAATATCGGCGGGATTGCCGATGTCGGGCCAGAGCCGGAACGGCAGATCGGGCGCGCGCTCGGCAAAGAAGCGCGCCCACTCGGCGCCGCGAACCATGTTGGCCTTGTAGAGAACCGTCATGCCGCCTCAGAACGGGCTGACCGGCGCGAGCCGCCGGCCGTCGATCATGCGCTTGTGGCTGTAAGCCACCGGGTCGACCAGCGGCGTCGAGCCGGTCACGATGTCGGCGGCGAGCTTGCCGGCCGCGGGACCAATGCCGAAGCCGTGACCGGAGAAGCCGGTGGCGAGGAAGAAGCCGGGCAAGGCATCGACCGGCGAGATCACCGGGATTGTGTCGGGCGTGCAGTCGATGGTGCCGCCCCAGGCCTCCGCGATCTCGATGTCCTTCAATTCCGGGTTCGATCGGATCAGCGACGCCAGCGCCGCACTGACCAGCGACATGTCGGGGGCCGGATCGCGCACGCGCTCAGTCTCGAACGGCGACGGCTTGTCAAAGCTCCAGCTGCTGCCGCGCACGAGCTGATCGAAGAACGACTTGCCGAACGACAATTTCAGTCCGTTCTTACGATGCTGATACGTCGGCCAAAAGGCGCGGGCGTACCGGAATAAGTCGGGCGACAGCTCGACCGTGCCGCGGTTGCGCAGCGCCAGCGTAAAGCCGCCGTCGAGACGGCGACGGATGCAGTAGAGGTCGGTGCCGAGCGCGCCGGAGGTGATCTCAGGTCCTGGGGTGGTCCGGCAAGCCGTGGCGTTGACGAGACCGATCGGCAGCTCGATGCCGTGACGGCGGCAGAACAGCGACGACCATGCCCCGCCCGACAGCAGCACCGATTGCGTGCGAATGGTGCCCTTCTCGGTGACGACGGCGCTGACCCGTCCTCCCTGAGTCTCCAGTCCGCGCGCGGCGCAGCCTTGATGGATGGTGACGCCGTGCTTTCGCGCGGCAGTGGCCAGCGCGGGCACGGCCATCGACGGCTCGGCGCGGCCGTCGCTCGGCGTGTGCAGGCCGCCTACCCATTTGTCGGCATTGCCGGGCATGCGTTCAGCGACCTCCGCCGGCGTCAGGATGGTGGAGTGGACCTGCTGCTCGCGCGCGATCGCCGCCCAGCGCTCCCAGCCGGCGAGCTCATCCTTGCTCTTGGTCAGGAACAGCACGCCGGTGCGGCGGAAACCGGCATCGACGCCGGCATCGTTCTGCATGTCCTCCCAAAGCCGCAGCGCCTCACGTGCGAGCGGAATCTCCTCGCGCGCGCGGCCCTGCTGGCGGCACCAGCCCCAATTGCGGCTCGACTGCTCGCCGCCGACATGGCCCTTCTCGACCAGTGCGACGGAAAGGCCCTTCTTCGCCAGGTGATACGCCGCAGATACGCCGATCACGCCGCCGCCGATGACGACAACGTCTGCCTGCGCCGGCAGGCGTTCATCGCTGTTGATACGATTGAGCGGCGGGGACATGGGGCACTCCTGGTATTCAGTTCAAACGGACCTAGGCTCGTTATGGGATGTTCATTCGCGGATCGAGCGCATCGCGCAGGCCGTCGCCAAGGAAATTGAAGCTCGTCACCGCCAGCGTGATGGCGACGCCCGGTACGATCGCGAGCCACGGTGCGCTGGTGAGATAGATCTGCGCGTTGTTGAGCATGTTGCCCCAGCTCGCAGCCGGCGGCTGGATGCCGTAGCCGAGATAGCTGACATAGGATTCGAGCAGGATCGCCTTGGCGACGTTCAGCGTGGCCGCGACCACGATCGGGGCAATTGCGTTGGGCACGAGCTCGCGGAACATGATGCGCAGGTTTGACGAGCCGAAGGCGAGCGCTGCAACGGCGAACTCCCGTTCCCGCAGCGAGCGCACCTGGGCCTCGACGACGCGGGCGACGCTCATCCACGCCGTCGCCGCGATCAGCACGGTGGTGGTGACGAGGCCGGGTTCGGTGAGCGCCGCCAGCGCCAGCAGCAGGAAGATGGTCGGGAAGCACAGCACGGCGTCGACCAGCCGCATCAAGACCGCGCCGACCACGCCGCCATAGAACCCGGCGAAGGCGCCGACGACGATGCCGACCGCCATCGCGATCACCATCGCCACGATCCCGATCGAGAGCGAGACGCGGCCGCCCATCATCAAGCGCGCAAGCACGTCGCGGCCGAGCTCGTCGGTGCCGAGGATGTGCGCGCCCGACAGCGGCGGCGCGAACCGCTTCATGATGTCAATATAGGTGTCGTCGAAAGGCAGCAGATAAGGACCGAACGCGGAGCCGAGGACGAGCACCAGAATGATGACGGCGCCGGCGAGCGCCAGCCGATGGCGGCGGAACCGCCGCCACGCGGCTTGACCGGGGGCGAGCTGAACGGTGGAGAGGGTGGCCGTCGTCATCGCCTAGCCCACCCGAATGCGCGGATCGACAACGGCATAGAGGATGTCGGCAAGCAACGAGCCGATCAGCACCATCGTCGCCGAGAACATCAAGACGCCCATCACCACGGGATAGTCGCGATAGCCGATGGAATCGAGGAAGAGGCGCCCCATGCCGGGCCAGGTGAACACGGTCTCGGCCACCAGCGCGCCACCGAGCAGCGTCGGAAACTGGAGGCCGGCGACCGTGATCATCGGCAACAGCGCGTTCCGGAGCGCGTGCACGGTGAGGATGCGCCATTCCGGCATGCCCTTGGCGCGGGCAGTGCGGATGTAATCCTGGTTGATGACCTCGAGCATGGAGGAACGCATGAAGCGGCCCCACATCGCGGTCTCGACCAGCGCCAGCACCAGTGCCGGCGCGATGAGATGATGCAGCAGGTCGAGAAAGGAGCCGTCGCCGACGGTGTGCCGATTGCCGGCCGGCAGCCAGCCGAGCCTCACCGAGAACACGTAGATGGTAACGAGGCCGAACCAGAAGGTCGGGATCGACAGCGCGATCATGGCGCCGACGGTGGCGAGGGTATCGAACAGCGAGTAGCGGCGCAGCGCACCCAGCACGCCGATCCAGCAGCCGAGCAGCACCGCGATGATCGTCGCCGTCGCCATCAGCTCGAGGGTGGCGCCGAGATGCGAGGAGATCACGGACAGCACCGCCTCGCCGTCGCGGTAGGAGCGGCCCCAATCGCCCCACAGCATGCGGCTGAACCAGTCGAGATATTGGATCGGCAGCGGGCGATCGAGACCGAGCTGCTTGCTGACGCGGTCGAGATCCTCCTGCGTCATCTGCGCAGAGGCCGCGAATTGCGAGAGCGGGCCGCCGGGCGCCAGGTGCAGAATGGCAAAGCCGATCGCCGAGACGATCACCAGCAGCATGATCGACTGTGCCAGGCGGTTGACGACGTAACGGGCCACGTCAGGCTGCCCTGCGCACCTGATCCATCAGGCCCAGTACCATTCGCGGATGTTCCAGCAATTGATCGAGGTGTTGACGTTGGGACGGAAGCCTTGCAGCCCCTCCTTCACGCCTTCTGCGATAAAGCCTTGGAACAGCGGCAGGATGGCGAGATCGTCGCGGATCAGCTTTTGCAGGTCGCCATAGGTCGTCTTGCGCTGTGCGATCTCAAACTGCTTGGCGCCGTCGGCGAGGAGTCGATCGGCCTCCGGGCTCTTGTATTGATAGGTGTTGTAGCCTCGCCCGCCCTTGGCGGGAATGGCGCCGGAGCCGAAGCGCGGCGTCACGTCGGGGTCGCTGCCGAGCATGAAGTTTACGGACACCAGCACCGAATTGAATTTCGACTGCTGCCAGAAATCGCCCCAGATCACCGCGGCCGGCATGTTGTTGACGCGCATCGCGGCGCCGATCGCACGCCAGTCCTGGATCAGGAGCTGCTGGGTCTGCTCGCGCACCGCGTTGCCGGATGTCGTCGAATTGGTGAACTCGAGCTTGACGCCGCCCTTCTCGCGCACGCCACTGGTGCCGCGAACCCATCCCGCCGCATCGAGCAGCGCGTTGGACTTGGCGGGATCGTATTTGTGTTGCGGCAGCCCCTGTTGGAATGACCAGGCTTGCTGCGGCACGAAGCTCTCGGTCTGCGTCGGCAGGCCATAATAGAGCGCATCGATGATCGCCTGCTTGTTGATGGCGAGATAGAGCGCCTCGCGCACGGCGCGATCGGCAAAGGGACCGAACTCCAGATTCGGTGCGATATGCTCCACGGAGGACGTCGAGGAGACCACGATCCTGCGGCCCTTCAGCGTCTTCGCCTCCTGCACGAAGTTCGGCAAGATGCCTTGCAGGCCGGTGTAGTCGACTTGGCCGGTGCGGAACTGGGTATAGAGAACGGTGAGATCGGGGATGTATTTGAAGACCACGCGTTCGACGTACGGCCCCTTGCCGTGATAGCCGGTGTGGGCATTGAGCAGGATGTGGTCGCCGGGCACGCGCTCGCCCCAGCGGAACGGCCCGGTGCCGACAGGCGCATTGTGGAACGCCGAGGCGTTCGGATCGGACACCTTCTCCAGGATGTGCTTGGGCACGATGAAGGTCAGCGATCCCAGGATTGACATGTAGGGCGAGTAAGGCGCTTCCATTCGCCAGTGGATCTCGTCGGGCGCGACGACCTTGATGTCCTTGACCAGGCTATGGCCGACGCGGCTGCGGGCGCGAAAATCGGGACTGTTGATCAGTTCGAGCGAGAACTTGACGTCGTCGGCCGTGAACGGCGTGCCGTCATGCCACTTCACGTCGCTGCGCAGCTTGATTTTCCAAGTCAGGCCGTCGGGCGACAGGCCGCCATTCTCGATGGTCGGAACTTCGCGTGCGAGGTCAGGAACGAAATTGCCGGCGGGATCGATGAACCAGAGCAGCGAGAACACCTGCCACCAGATGCCCTGATCGACCTCGATGCCAGGCATCAGCGGATGAAAGACGGTCGGCTCCTGCGACAGCGCTGCGATCACCTGCCCGCGCGGTTTGTCCGGCGGATTGGTCGGGCGCTCAACTTGCGCAAAAGCGTTGCCCGCAAGAGTCCATCCTGCCGCGGCGCCGGCCCCAAGCTGGAAGAGCTGGCGGCGATTCGGAATGCCGAGATGCACTGCTCCAACGCCGAACTTGGCGGTGCCGTCTGCCATGGCCACTCTCCATTGCCGCGCACGCGGCACCGTCTCCCGCGCCCCTAGACCCCGGCGGAGGGACAGGAGTGGGCTTTAGTGCTTCTAAATTTTTCAGCCAAAATTTCATCATGACTAAATACAGCTGTCAATCGCATTGCTAGTATGCGCGACCTTTTCACTCCGACTAAAGCTCGATCCGATGCGGTCCGGGGCTGAGATGATGCATGGGAGAGCGACATGGATGGTCGCGGCGATACGAACGGTCCGAAGGACGTCCCGACGATCCAGGTCGACGATGCGGTCGACCAGCGCCTCGGCAAGTCCGTGCGGCTGCTACGTCAGCGCGCCGGGCTTTCGATCCAGGACGTCGCCAACAAGACCGGCCTCTCCACCGGCATGATCAGCCAGCTCGAACGTGCGCGGGCCATGCCGTCGATCCGCACGCTGCGTCTGCTCAGCATCGCACTCGACGTTCCCATTTCGTATTTCTTCGAGAGCAGCGATCCGGCCGACGTACAGCGCTACATCGTGCGCAAGAATAACCGGCGGCTGCTGCGGCTCACCGCCAGCGGCGTCGTCAAGGAAGCGCTCACGCCTGACGGCAAGGGCCAGCTCGAACTCTACGAGCTCACGCTCAATCCCGGCGCCTCCTCCGGCACCGACTTCCTGCAACACAACGGCGAGAAGGCCGGCTATATCCTCTCGGGGAGCCTGCGGCTGTGGCTGGACAACCAGGCCCATCTGCTGGAGGCCGGCGACAGCTTTCGCTTTCCGAGCATCGTGCCGCACATGTTCGACAACCCGACCCAGCAGGTGGCGCGCGCGATCTGGGTCACGACGCTGCGCCAGACCGATCCGCCGGCGGGATGACACGCGGCTTCCATTGCTGGTGACACGGACCGCCGCGCCTGGCTTCGTCGCGCTCTAGCTGATCCGGCGCCGCAGCGTGGCCGACGGCGACTCGCCGAATTTTTCGCGGTAGGCGCCGGCCATGCGGCCGAGATGGGTGAAGCCGAGGTCGAAGGCGATCTCGGTGATGGAGGCATCGGGCGCGGCATGCGCGAGCCGGACGTGAAGGCTGGCGAGGCGCATGTCGAGCAGCATCTGCGAGATCGACAGGCCGAAGTGACGGCGGAAGCCGAGCTGGAGCGCGCGGATGCCGATGCCGGACGCGCAGGCGAGCTGCGCGAGGTCGAGCGGTTCGCCGGCATTATCCGCGAGATGGTCCCGCGCAACGCGCAGCGCACGCGGCAGACGCTCGGCCTGGCCCGAAAACGTCCTGATCGCATCCGACAGGCCATGCCGCTGGCCATTGAGGAGGTGATCGAGCAGAACCTCGCGCCAATCGGCCATCGCGACCGCTGACAGCCTGCCGGCGGGACCGAAACGTTCGGCGAGCGTGATCAGCTCGGCAAGGCTGGCTCGCAACGCCCGCCCGGACGGCGCGTCGAGGTCGATCACAGGATCGAACTCCATCGTGCTGGCTGCCCTGCCCGACAGTGCCGCGGCGCGCTGCTCGACCAAACGGCGGTCGAGCAACAGGATCGCTTGGGCGCAGTCGGCCCAAATCATCCGCGTCGGGATCGTCGGCGACAGCAGTGACGCGGTCCGGTCAGGCGCCGCGTCGAGCTCACAGATGCCGGCCCGAATGCTGGCGCTGCCCGTGAGCGGGACCTGCACCAGGAAGAAGCGCTCGAGACAGCCCGGATCGATGCTGACCGATCCGCCATAGGCGACATAGTTGATGGAAAAGCCGTCGAACGCCGCGCAATTGTGCCGGGCGGAGAAGCCGGCGGCGCGTGCACACATCGGCTTGAGATCGTGCGGACAGAAGATGCGCCCAATCTGCTCGGCCGCTTCATCGACGTCATCTGTGGTAACGCGGGCGAAATCCGAAAGCCGTTCGGCTGCGGATGGTCTCGCGCTCATTTCCAGCACGGCTGCGGACATCGTCGACCACGCTTCGCGTCACGGAATTGCTTTAAGCCTATAATAGTTCCCCAGAGGCGAAAAGGGCCGCATCCGCAAAATCGTCGTGCTGCACGGCAATAGCCGCGTGCAGATTCGTTTGGCGGATAGACAGGCGGCCACGAGCGGCCGAAGCTCCATCCCCGCCGGAATCCATGAGGAGGCGCGCATGACTGCACTCGAAAAGGGCATTACCGCAAACGGCACGGGCTATGGCGGCAAGAGCTGGAACATCCTTGGTCAAGTCTATTTCCCCAAAGCCGTCACCGACTCCACCTTCGCATTCGAGACCAACAGCGATCCCGGCCAGTTCGTGCCGGTGCACATCCATCCGACTCAGGACGAGTTCATCCTGGTGCAGGAAGGCACGCTCGACCTCAAGCTCGACGGCCAATGGGTCAAGGCCCACGCCGGCGATCTCGTGCGCATGCCGCGCGGCATCCCGCACGGCTATTTCAACAAGTCCGACAAGCCCTGCCGCGCGTTGTTCTGGGTCTCGCCGATGCAGAAGCTGGAGGCGCTCTTCAACCGGTTGCACAATCTGACCGACCCTGCCGAAGTGGTGCGTATCTCGGCGCTGCACGAGGTGGACTTCCTGCCGCCCGAGGCCAACGACTAGGCGTCCGCGTCCCATCCACGTTCATCAGCTTGCAGCTCCGACGGCCGCGCCTTGCGGCCGATCGTTGCCGCTTGCGCGCGAAACACATTGGTTGCGAGCAATCCCATGGTCAGCCCCAAGCATGTCTGCGTGATCGGCGCCGGTGTCTCCGGCCTGGCCGCCGCAAAGGCGTTCTCCATCCGCGGTCACCGCGTCACCATCATCGAACGCAGCGGCGATCTCGGCGGCGTCTGGGAGCCGGCGCGCTCCTATCCCGAAGTGCAGACGCAGAGCCCGAAGGAGCTCTACCGCTACACCGACCGCGCCATGCCGGACGCCTATCCGGAATGGCCGACCGGGCCACAGGTCCACGCCTATCTCGTCGATTACGCGAGGAGCTTTGGCCTCGACCGCATGCTGCGCCTCAACACGGCGGTCGCCGGCATGGCGCGCCGTGCCGACGGCAAGCCCGGCTGGACACTCGCGCTCAGCGGCAAGAATGGCATGACAACGAACGAGGACTTCGATTTCGTCGCTGTCTGCACCGGCCAGTTCAACGAGCCGCGCGAGCTGCATTGCCCCGGCGAGGACGGCTTTCTGGCCCAGGGCGGCCAGATCCTGCATTCGTCGAAATACAACGATGCCGCCCTGGCAAAGGGGCGCCGCGTCGTCGTGCTCGGCGGCTCGAAGTCGGCGACCGACATCGCCGTGAACGCGGTAAACGCAGGCGCGCGCGAGGTGACGATCGTGATGCGCGAGCCGGTCTGGCGCATTCCCTATTTCATCGGCGGTCTCGTCAACTTCAAGCGCATCCTCTACATCCGCGTGCAGGAGGAGATGTTTCCCGGCTGGGGCATCAGCACGATGGCCCGGCTCGCCCACCGACTCGCCGCGCCGCTGGTGTGGGCGAACTGGCGCGGGCTGGAGAGCCTGTTGAAGGCGCAGCTCAAGCTCAGTCGGTGCAACATGGTGCCGAAGGAGCGGATCGAGGACGGCGTCAACTGCTCGGTGCCGATCGCAACGCCAGGCTTCTATCCGATGGTCGCCGACGGCCGCATCAAGGAGGTGTTCGGCACGTTCGATCATTTTGACGGCGACAGCATCGTAATGAGCGGTGGCGAGCGCGTTCCAGCCGATATCACCGTGCTCGCGATCGGCTACAAGCTCGGCGTGCCGTTCCTGCCCGCGGCCTATCAGCAGAAACTGGTCGATGCCGACGGGCAGTACCGGCTCTATCGCCTGATCGCCAACCCCGACCTGCCCGAGCTCGGCTTCGTTGGCTTCAACTCGTCGTTCTGCACGGTACTCTGCGCCGATCTCGCCGCCAACTGGCTGGTGCGCTATGCCGACGGCCAGCTCGCCAACCAGCCGACGGCGCAAGCCATGCATGCCAACATCGAGATGATGCTGCACTTCAAGCGTGTCGAACGGCCGGCCGCGGGCGTCTATGGCGGCCTCTGCGTCGCACCCTATCACTACCGTCATTTCGACGAGCTGATGGCCGACATCGGCGCGAAGAACCAGAAGTGCGGCGGGCTCAAAGGGCGTTTCCTGCCGCCGGACGCCGATGCCTATGCCAAGTTCCTGGCCACGGCGCCGGATTATCGCGTGGCGTAAGAGGACGGATCGGGGCTGAGCGAGATTTGCTCGCCAGCCCGCGCGTCCGATGCTTACGATCTTCCTGGCCAACGAATCGACAGGAACCGGCCATGGAGTTCAGACGTCTTGCCGCCGGAGCGCTTGCGGCGCTCGCCTTCCTTGTCACGGCACCCGCCAGCGGACAGCAGGGCACGCTCACGTCCCGGCAATCCGAGGCGCTCGCCGCCTACCAGCGGGCGCTGGCCGACTTCAAATCGATCCTGGCCGAGCGGCGGCGCCAGATCGAGGCGAAGCAGCCGCTGCCGAGCCTGCCGGGCCAGCCGCTGTACCTGGCGCGCATCGCCGTCATCAGCACCTACAAGGATCTCACCGACGCCATTCCGTCCAGAATCGGAAAGCCCAACAAGTTCGAAATTCCCCCGGCCTATTTCGATGCAGATATCGAGCCGCTGATCGACGAATATTCGAGGCTATTCGACATCATGGAGGCACCGCCCGCCGGAGCGCAAAACTCGCCGACGCCGTTCAAGGACGTCGCCGATCTCGCCTTCGCGATCGCGCGCGCCAAGGGGCTTGCACCTGAACACGCGGAAGTCGCGGGGCGCATCAGCCTCGGCCTGTTCTTCGCCGAGACCAACGGCAAGCAGAATGTCCGCAATGCGCGCTCGAACACCTATATGGGCAGCTTCCAGACCGGCCCCTCCGAGGACCGCAACGGCCGCAGGAAATGGGAAGCCCTCAAGGGGGCGATCGATCCCGAACTGAGCGCGCGCCACGACAAGGAGGAGGCGCGCACCCGCGGCACCGATCAGCGCTTCAATCACTGGACCAATGTGCGCAACGGCGTGATGAACGCGCATGCCGATCTGTTCCGGGATATCCCCGGGATCGTGAAGACGCTGCCCGACCCGATCGACCAGATGAAGCTGTTCGAGCTGATCCAGATCGTGCCCACCCCGACCAGATCCGCGCTCAAGTCGGGGGATCTCCTGAATTACCGGGTGTCCAGTCCAACGGTCATGAAGCACCTGCGCAACAACAGCATCTTCGCGTTCGGACAGGCCGATCGATCGCGAAGCTCGGCCAGCTTCCGGGAGATTCTCGCTGCGATGTGGCTGTTCAACCGCAAGTTCGAGCGGGCCATGGGGAAATATGCCGAGATCAGGGTGCGCTGAGGGTTCGGCGCACTACAACGTGGAGAACCATCATATTCCGTCCGGATCGGCGCATCCTTCAGGCCGTTGTTGTCATAGGGCTTGCGCAGCGTGCCGTTCGTCGCGGCCTCATGACAAACCTGTCAAAGGGCATGCCACCGTTTGCAGCGCAAGGCCTTTGACTGCCATGGCTATGGTGTTCCACGGCGGGGCATTTGTTGGTAGCCTGCCGCACCGACAGACAGCAATCGGGGGGCCACCGAATGACGCGCGCGAATCCCGCATCTCCCGCACGACGTAACGAAGGGTGGAGACATGTCGCGCGGGCCTTGGCAACGGCAAGCGCCGTTGTGCTGCTCGCCGGCTGCGAGGACAAGAACACGTTCGTGGCCCCACCGCCGCCCAAGGTGGACGTGGCAACGCCCGTGCAGCGCGCCGTAACGCGCTATATCGAGGCGACCGGCAACACCGCCCCGATCAAGAGCGTCGATCTCGTCGCGCGCGTGCAAGGTTTTCTGCAATCGATCGACTATCAAGACGGCACCTTCGTCAAGCAGGGCACCCAGCTCTTCACCATCGAGCCGGAGACCTACAAGCTCAAGCTCGAGCAGGCGCAGGCGGCCGAAGCCGGCGCGCAGGCCTCGCTCCGGCAGGCGGAAGCCGACTACAAGCGGCAAGCCGAGCTGGTGCAGCGCCAGGCGGTGTCACAGGCGACACTCGACACCTCAACGTCCAACCGCGACAACGCGCAGGCCAGTCTCCAGCAGGCGCAGGCCAACACCCGAATTGCCGAGGTCAATTACGGCTACACCAAGGTGACCGCGCCGTTCGACGGCGTCGTCAGCGCCCACATGGTCTCGATCGGCGAGCTCGTCGGCGTGTCCTCCCCGACCCAGCTCGCCACCATCGTCGCGATGGACCCGATCTACGTGAACTTCACCGTCAACGAGCAGGACGTACTGCGCATCCGCGCCGAGGCGGCTCGCCGGGGACTGACGCCGGCCGACCTCAAGCAATTTCCGATCCAGCTCGGCCTCCAGACCGAGACCGGCTATCCGCATGAAGGCCATCTCGACTACGTCTCGCCGACCCTCAACCAATCGACGGGCACGCTGGCGGTGCGCGGCCTCGTCCCCAATGACAAGCGGGTGCTATTGCCCGGCTATTTCGTCCGCGTTCGCGTGCCCTTCGATCAGGAGAAGACCGCGCTGCTCGTTCCCGACACCGCGCTCGGGAGCGACCAGGGTGGCCGCTATCTGCTGGTGGTCAACAGCGACAACGTCGTCGAGCATCGCAAGGTGCAGATCGGTCCCGTCGACAATGGCCTACGCGTGATCGAGAGCGGCCTGAAGCCGGAGGACCGCGTGGTCATCGCAGGGTTGCTGCGGGTGATTCCGGGTCAGAAGATCGACCCGCAAACAACGAAGATCGAGCAGCCGCAGGCGTCTGCCAAGTAATATCTGCCAAGTAAGTTCTGCAAGTGAGGGGTCGCCAGCCATGATCTCAAAGTTCTTCATCGAGCGGCCGGTCCTCTCGAACGTAATCGCGCTTCTGATGATCCTGATCGGCGGCGTCGCGCTGTTCAACCTCGCGATTGCGCAATATCCCGACGTGGTGCCGCCGACGGTGCAGGTCACCACTCGCTATCCCGGCGCCAGCGCCAAGACCGTGATCGACACCGTGGCGCTGCCGATCGAGCAGCAGGTCAACGGCGTCGAGGACATGCTCTACATGCAGTCCTACAGCGGCTCCGACGGCACTTATACGCTGACTGTCACATTCAAGATCGGCACTGACCTCAATTTCGCGCAGGTGCTGGTGCAGAACCGCGTCTCCAGCGCGCTGTCGCAACTGCCGCAGGCGGTGCAGAACCAGGGCGTCACCGTGCAGAAGCGGTCGACCTCGATCCTGCTGTTCGTGACCCTGACCTCGCCCGACGCGAAGTACGACAGCCTGTATTTGAGCAACTACGCCACCATCAACATTCGCGACGAGCTCTCGCGCCTGCCCGGCGTCGGCAACGTCACGGTGTTTGGCGCAGGCCAATATTCGATGCGAGTCTGGCTCGATCCGAACAAGCTGCAGGTCCGTGGCCTCGTGCCGCAGGACGTCATCCAGGCGATCCAGCAGCAGAGCCAGCAGGTCTCCGCCGGCCAGGTCGGCGCGCCGCCGACGCCGCCGGGCCAAGCGTTCCAATACACACTCAACGTCAATGGCCGGCTCGACGACACCAGCCAGTTCGAGAATATCATCGTCAAGACGGGCAGCAGCGGCGACGTCACGCGCGTGCGCGACGTCGGCTGGGTCGAATTGGGCGCGCAGACCTATAGCCAGATCTTCTCGCTCAACAAGCAGCCGGCAGTCGGCATCGGCGTATTCCAGTCGCCCGGCGCCAACGCGCTCCAGGTCGAGCAGGCGGTCGAGAAGAAGATGGCGGAACTCGCCAAGCGCTTCCCGGAAGGCATCAAGTACGACACGCCGTTCGACACCACCAAGTTCGTGGAGGCCTCGGTGCACGAGGTCTATATGACGCTGATCGAGGCCGGCTTGCTCGTGCTGGTCGTGATCCTGGTTTTCTTGCAGGATTGGCGCGCGATGCTGGTTCCGGCGACCACCGTGCCGGTGACCATCATCGGCGCATTCGCTGCGATGGCGGCGCTCGGCTTCACCATCAACATGTCGACGCTGTTTGCGATCGTGCTCGCGATCGGCATCGTCGTCGACGACGCCATCGTCGTGGTCGAAGGCGCCGCCCACAACATCGAGCAGGGCATGAACGGCCACGACGCCGCGATCAAGGCGATGGATCAACTGTTCGCGCCGATCGTCGGCATCACCCTGGTGCTGATCTCGGTGTTTCTGCCGGCCTCGTTCCTCGCGGGGCTGACCGGGCGCATCTATTCGCAATTCGCGCTGGTGATCGCCGCGACCGCTCTTCTATCCGCCATCAACGCGGCGACGCTGAAGCCGACGCAGTGTGCGCTCTGGCTGCGGCCGGCGGTGCCGCCGGAACAGCGCAATTTCTTCTACCGCGGCTTCAATGCCGTCTATAACAGGCTCGAACGCGGCTACACCCGCTTGATCGGCTTCCTGGTCAGACACGCCACTGTCTCGGTCGCGGTAGCGCTGGTCCTGATCGGGATCGGCGGCTATGGCCTGTCGCGGGTGCCGACCGGCTTCCTGCCGATCGAGGACCAGGGCTATCTGATCGCGGCCGTGCAGCTGCCCGACGGCGCCGCCCTGGAGCGGACCCAAGCCGTGCTCGACAGAGCCAGCGAGCTGATCAAGGACACGCCCGGCGTCCAGCAGGTCATCACCATCGCCGGCATCTCCGCGCTCGACAACAGCGCCAGCCTCGCCAATACCGGCGTCGCCTACATCATCCTGAAGGATTGGGAGGCGCGCAAAGGACCCGGAGAGGATTTGCGCTCGCTGGTGTACGGGCTCAACGACAAGCTCGCGACTATCATGGAGGCGCGCACCATCGTCTTGCCGCCGCCGCCGATCCAGGGCATCGGCAATGCCGCCGGCTTCTCGATGCAGGTCGAGCTGCGCGACGGCAATAGCGATTTCGCCAAGCTGCAAGCGATCACCGGAGCGATGGTCAGTAACGGCCAGAGTCAGAGCGCGCTGCAGCGCGTGCAGTCCTCTTTCCGCTCCTCGGTGCCGCAATTCAACGTCGAGATCGACCGCGTCAAGACCCAGACGCTGCATGTGACCACCGATCAGGTGTTCTCGGCGCTATCGACCTATCTGGGGTCGTCCTACGTCAACCAGTTCAACAAGTTCGGCCGCGTGTTCCAGGTCTACACCCAGGCCGATCCGGCCTTCCGTGTCACCGAGCGCGACATCGCCAACATGCAGGTCCGCAACTCGAACGGCGACATGATCCCGATCGGCACCGTCGCCAAGATCACGGCGGCCACCGGTCCGTCGCTGATCAGCCTCTACAATCTCTATCCGTCCTCGACCGTGATCGGCCTGCCGGCGCAGGGCTATTCCTCCGGGCAGTCGCTGAAGCTGATGGAGGAGATCGCGGATAAGACGCTGCCGCCGGGCACCGGCTATGAATGGACCGCGATGTCCTACCAGGAGAAGGCGGTCTCTAACCAGATCTACTGGGTGTTCGGCCTCGCCATGCTGCTGGTCTATCTCGTGCTCGCCGGGCAGTATGAGAGCTGGTACGCGCCGATCTCCGTGATCCTCGCCGTGCCGCTGTCGCTGCTCGGGCCGATGCTGATCCTCAGCGGGCTCAAGATCGACAACAACCTCTATTGCCAAATCGGGCTGATCCTGCTGATCGCGCTCTCGGCCAAGAACGCGATCCTGATCGTCGAGGTCGGGCTCGAGCTGCACGGCCGCGACGGCAAGCCGATCCTGGACTCCGCGATCGAGGCCGCGCGCGCCCGCTTCCGTCCGATCCTGATGACGTCGTTCGCCTTCATCCTTGGGGTGGTGCCGCTAGTGCTGGCCACCGGTGCCGGCGCCAGCGCGCGCAAGTCCATCGGCATCACCGTGTTCTCGGGCATGCTGGCCTCGACCTGCCTCGCGGTGTTGTTCGTGCCGGCCTTCTTCGTGGTGGTGCAGCGCTTCGAGAACTGGCGGGCGTCGAAGAAGGTGGTGAAGGTGAAAGCGGCGGCGGAGGTGAAGCCTTAAGCGCCGTTGGGTGCACCGGCGAGGCTCCGGGCTCGCTGCGACCTCTCCCGCTTGCGGGAGAGGTCGACGCGCGGAGCGCGGCGGGTGAGCGCTCTCTCCTCTTGGGGAGTGTCCCGATGAGGAGACACCCTCTCCCCGACCCTCTCCCGCAAGCGGGAGAGGGAGCGCACCGTCGGCGCGGCTCCAGTCCACCCCACTAAGCCTTCTCCGCCGGCGGCCGCTGCGCCTCGCCGCTCGACACCAGCAGCACCGAGGCCTTCGACTGCCTCAGCACGGCGGCGGCGACGCCGCCGAAGGAGAGATGATTGGCCTCGATCCGGTCGACGCCCATGACCACGAGGTCGACGTCGGTGGTGTCGATCTCGCGCAGGATCGCCGCCTCCGGCGCCCGGTTCACGCGCAGCGTCGTGGTGATGTCGACCTCGTAGCGGGCGGCGAGATCGCTGGTGTCCTTGAGGATGCCGGTCTCCTGGCTCAATCCGCGGGAGGTGCCCCGCTGCGCGCCCTTGTCGCGCGTCGTCGCCACATAGATCACGCGGAGCGAGCCTGAGCCGGCCTGCGCCAGCGCCACCGCGACCTCGGCGCCGCGCTTGGAGATGCCGCTGCCGGAAACCGGAACGAGGATGTTGAGGGCGTCGGGTATCGGCTGCTTCAGGTGCTTGCCCTTGGCCGCCACGATCGCGAGCGGCCCCTCGAACTCGGCGGCGATGTCCTCGATCTTCCGATTGAAGCGATCCTTGGCGGCAGCGACCTTGTCGATGCCGACGACGAGGAGATCAAAGCCCTTGCGTGCTTCGTCGGCAATGGTTTCGGCCAGCTCTGCGCGCCTGGCCCGGGTAACGACATCGACGCTGCCGGCATTCCCGTCACCACTGGCGGAGACGGTTTCGGCGGCCTTCTTCACCACGGCTTCGTGGCTCTCGTCCTCGCCCTTGTCCTTTTCCTTGGCGCGCTCGCCGATGTGCAGAACGGTGATCGGCAGGCCGCGCATGCCGGCGATCAGGCCCGCGACGTGGGCGGCGAAGGTGGCGTTGACGCTGTCGTCGACAGCGAGCAAAGGACGTTCGAGATTGGCGATGAAGCCGCGTCTCTCGAATTCTTCCCGCTCCAGCCGCTCCCTCTCCTCTTGGTTCATCGGCAGCTTTGCCAGCGCCGCGCGCAGCATCGGCGGCATCGCCATCGTGGTCAAGATCGCCATGGTCACGATCATCGTGAACAGGTTCTGGCTGAGCACGCCGATGGAGAGGCCGATGGTCGCGATGATGACCTCGGTCGAGCCGCGCGCGTTCATGCCGCTGGCGAGCGCCAGCGATTCCCTCGCATTCAACCCGCCCACGGTGCCGCCGACGAACGCGCCGCCGAACTTGCCGACGCTGGCGATCACGACCAGCAGGCCGGTGAGCATCAGCAGATTGGGGTCGCGAAGCACCGAGAGATCGGCGCTGAGCCCGGCGAGGCCGAAGAACACCGGCATGAAGAAGCTCGAGATCAGGCCGCGCAGGCGCTCGTCGATCTGCCGGGTCAGGATCGGGGACTCCCCGACCAGGATGCCGGCGACGAAGGCACCCAACACGGTGTGCACCCCGATCAGATGCGTGATCATTGCCATGACGCTCATCAACAGCAGGATCACCGTGATGACCGCGGCTGCGCTGACGAGATTGTCGTTGGCCCAACGGATCAGTTGGAACACCAGGCGGCGGCCGATGGTGAAGCTGACGGCCAGGAAGGCGAGCGTCCCCAGCACGGCTTTCGCCACGGAGCCGAAGTCAAGCGTGCCGTGCGAGGCCAGGCTGAAGATGACGGCGATAATGATCCAGCCGATGGTGTCGTCGATGACGGCGGTCGCGACGATGATCTGCCCGACATTGCGGCGCATGAAATTCATCTCGCGCACGACCACGGCGACGATCTTCACAGACGAGATCGACAGCGCCGTGCCCATGAACAGCGAGGCCACGAGGCGCGCTTGCGGATCGGGCAGCAGCGCATCGGGGAGGAATTCGCCGAGCGCAAAGCCGCAGGCGAAGGGCACGAGGATGCCGGCAATCGAGATCGCGATCGCCGCCCTGCCGACCTTCCGGACCAGCTTGAGGTCGGTCTCCATGCCGGTCAGCAGCAGCAGCAGCAGAATGCCGAACTGGGCGATGCCGTCGATCATCGCCTTCTGTTCGGGCGTCTTGGGAAAGATCGCGTGCTGGGCCTCGGGCCAGATCCAGCCGAACAGCGACGGCCCCAGGATGATGCCGGCGAGCAGTTCGCCGATCACCGAGGGCTGGCCGATGCGCTGCATGAGCTCGCCGAGACCGCGGCCGACCGCGATCAGCAACACGATCTGCGCCACCAGGAGGAATTCGGACGGGCCGGCCGATTTGCCGCCCTCGGCACTCGCCGCAATGGTGGTGAGGACAAGCGCCGCGGGGACAAGGCCGACCGGTCGGAGCAGGCTCCACTGCATGCAGGTGTCATTCCCCCTTCATCTGTCCGGCGCAGCGCCGGGGCGAGAGGGGTAGAACCCGCAGGAGGCGGAGCGGGTTCCGCGCGCGCGGCGGAGTCAAAAAACGAAAAGTGCGAAAACAACCCCATGCACAGTAGAGATGGAGTTGAGAAACCTCACGAAATCTCGATTTTACCGAAACGGCTTGCTACGTCGGGCAAAACACTGGCAGAATGGCATCGTAGCTGGCATGGGCCGGGTGCCTCCTCATCTTCCGTCATTGCGAGGAGCTCTTGCGACGAAGCAATCCAGAGTCCCTCTGCGGCAAGATTCTGGATTGCTTCGCTTCGCTCGCAAAATGACGATGTGGAGAGAGTCCCCGCCTTAGGCCCGTTCGTGCCGCGGACGCAGCGCGTAGCCGGGATGAAGCGCAGCGAAATCCGGGTTCTAGCCGCGCGGTGAAACGCCTCGGATTGCGCTTCGCTCGATCCGGGCTACGGGACGGAGCCACGCGGCGCGAGTCGGCTACCTCACGCCGCCTGCGATGTCCGGATCTCGCGCGGCAGGATTAGCGCGGCGGCGATCGCCAGCAGGCAGAGGGCGGCGAAGGCGTGCAGCATGGTGACGAAGCCGCCCTGCTCGTAGAGCCAGGCGACCAAGCCGACCGAGGCGCCGGCCGCGGTGAAGCCGACGAAATAGCGCACCGCATAGGCGCGCGAGCGCCACTCCTCCGTCGTGTATTTGCCGACCATGGCATCGTTCACCGTGACCTGCCCGAACGCGCCCATGACGATGCCGATCGAGACCACGATCAGCGGCAGATTGGACATGCTGGCGGCCAGATACAGGAATGGCGCCAGCATGAAGGACAGCGGCAGCGCCACCGTCTTCAGCGAATAGCGGTCGAGCAGCCGCCCGATCGTATACTGCGTCATCGCGCCGAACACGTAGACGCCGGCCGCGATGACACCGAGCAGCGCCGGGCTCTTGGTCAGGTCCGAGAGCCGCTCGGCAAACAGCTTTGGCAGCGCCACCGTAACGGCGTTGAAGGTCGTCGAGATCGCGATCACCACGATCAGCAGCGCCAGGATCACGCGCCACATGTCCTGCTTGGCGACGCGCGCCTGCGCCGCCGCCTGCTTGGCACCCTTGCGGTCCTCATGCACGACCGTCAGCGCAAAGGCGATGCCGATCAGGATGGTGACGACGCCGGGAACGATGAAGGCGAAGCGCCAGCCGAGATATTGGCCGATCACGCCGGTGACCAGCGCTGAGGAGGCAACGCCGAGATTGCCCCAGACGCCGTTGAGCCCCATCTCGCGGCCGAGCTTATCGGCATAGGACACGATCATCGCGGTGCCGACAGGATGATAGATCGAGGCAAAAATGCCGATCGCGAGCAGTGCCGCGCCGAGCTGCGCCGGGCTCGTCGCGAAGCCGACCGCGATCATGGACGCGCCGATGCCGACGAAGAAGATCAGCATCATGTGGCGGCGGCTCCAGCGGTCGCCAAGCCAGCCGGTGAGCAGCGAGCCTGCACCGAAGGCGACGAAGCCCGGCGTCGCATAGGGCAGAAGTTCCGAATAGGCCATGCCGAGCGCCGGCCCCATGATGATCACGGCGGCGGCAAAGATCAGCATCGCATAATGGTCGATGAAATGGCCGGCATTGACGAAACTGATGACCCGGCTGGGGTTGTTCATACGAATCCTCTCCTGCACCGAAATCAGTTATATGTCGGGCGAATGATGGGATGCCGCCAATGAGTGTCGTCGAAACGCCAATCCTCCGGGAGGTCCGGGGCAACCGCCGCTCGACCGCGGGCGTGCACCTGGTCGCGCGCGACTATCCCAAAGGCTTGCGGCTCGATCCGCATCTGCACCGCGAGGCGCAGCTGGTCTATGCCGCCAAGGGCACCATGCAGGTGACGACGCCCGGCGGGCGCTGGCTGGTGCCGCCGGACCGCGCGGTCTGGGTCCCGGCCGGGCTCGAGCATGCCATCGACCTGCTCGCCGACATCGAGATGCGCACGCTGTATTTCGACCTGCCCTGGCTCAAGCGCGAGCAGCGTTACGAGGGACTGACCAAGGAGTTCGTGGTGCGGGTGTCGCCGCTGCTGCACCAGGCGATCCTGGCGCTGTTCGACGCCCGCAACACCGAGGCGCGAACCGAACTGCTGGTTCGCCTCGTGATGCTGGAATTGCACCAGGCCGAGGATTCCGCGACCTTCGTGCCGTTGCCGCGCGAAGTGCGATGCCGCCGCGCCGCGATGATCGTGCTCGACGATCCCACCGGCCTGCACGACATCGACACGCTGGCGCGCGAGGTCGGAACCTCCGCGCGCACGCTGTCGCGGCTGTTCTCGACGGAAACGCAGCTCAGCTTCAAGAGCTGGTGCCAGCGTGCCCGCATCGCCGCGGCGATCCAGCTTCTGTCGACCGATGCCACCGTATCGGTGAAGCAGCTCGCCACATCGCTCGGTTATGCCAGCGTGCCGGCGTTCTCGGCCGCGTTCCGGCAGGTGACGGGGCGCACACCGACGGAATTTGCGGGGAAGGGGTAAGGCGGCCGTACCCTCCGAACCCGTCATTGCGAGGAGCCCTTGCGACGAAGCAATCCAGACTTTCTCGGCGGAGGGACTCTGGATTGCTTCGCTGCGCTCGCAATGACGGTGTTTGAGGGAGCTTCGTTCTTCTCCAAATGTCACCGGATGCCCGCTCCCACCGGGCATGCCGCCATTCTCCCAACGCAGTGCCCGACGAAAGATGCCGCATTCCCCTGCTTGATTGTGATCGGCTTCGGCCTAAATCCGATGTAAGCTCCCGCATCGCACAAACCTGACACGAAAGCCCAGATGGCCAACGCCTTCTTCTCCGACCTGCTCGCCACCATCTCCGAGCGCGGCCGCACGCTGCTTCGCCGCAGCGACGGCTTGAACACCAGACGCGATGCCGCCGGGCTGATCGCGCTTTGCGACGCGCTGCTCTCGGGCCGCGGCGAAGCCTCGGGCACCGCGATGGCGCGCGAGGTGCTCGACCTCTACCGGGAATTGGATGCGGCCGGACGCCGTGCCTTCTTCGAGGCGCTGGTGCGCGATTTCGGCCCGGATCGGGAACGGCTGTCCAGGGCGATCGAGAAATGGCGTGCCCAGCCCACCGATGAGGACGCGAGCTCGCTGCATTTCGCTTCCGAGCCGCGGCGGCAGGAGCTGATCCGCCGCCTCAACCGCGCGCCGGGCGGCACCGGCGATCTCGTCAGCATGCGGGCCGACCTGCTCGGCATGATGAACGGGCACACCGATCTCGCCGCGCTCGACCGCGACGTCTCGCATCTTCTCTCTTCGTGGTTCAACAGGGGGTTTCTCGTGCTGCGCAGGATCGACTGGTCGACCCCGGCCAACATCCTCGAAAAGATCATCCGTTACGAAGCCGTGCATGAGATCTCCGATTGGGACGATCTGCGCCGCCGCATCGATCCGGTCGACCGCCGCTGCTACGCCTTCTTTCACCCCGCGATGGTCGACGAACCCCTGATCTTCGTCGAGGTGGCGCTGACCGAGACCATTCCGGGGGCAATCGCGCCATTGCTTGCGGTCGATCGCCAGCACCTGCCGATCGAGCGCGCGCGCACCGCGGTGTTCTATTCGATCTCCAACACCCAGCGCGGCCTGGGCGGCATTTCCTTCGGCAGCTTCCTGATCAAGCAGGTGGTGGAGGAGCTGCGCCGCGAGCTGCCGAAGCTCGACACTTTCGTGACGCTGTCGCCGGTGCCGGGCTTCATGCCATGGGTGAAGCAGGACAAGGAGCTGCCGCTATCGGACGAGGACCGTGAGATGTTGAAGCGTCTCGACGATCCCAAATGGTTCGAGAACCCTGAGACGACCACGCTGCTCCGCAGCGTTCTGGAACCGCTCGCGGCGCACTATTTCCTGAAGGCGCGCACGCCGAAGGGCAAGCTGATCGATTCCGTCGCCCGCTTCCATCTCGGCAATGGCGCCAGGCTCGAGCGCATCAACTGGTTAGGGGACCTCTCGCCCAAGGGCGTGCGCGAGTCCGCCGGCGTCATGGTCAACTATCTCTACCGCCTCGACGACATCGAGAAGAACCACGAAGCCTACGCCAACGACGGCGAGGTCGTGGCGTCGAGCGCGGTGAAGAAGCTGCTGAAGGGCGAAGGACGAAGGCTGCTGGATATGCGGTTGTCGTAGGGGGGCGCTTGCTCGCGCCACACCGTCATTGCGAGGAGCTCTTGCGACGAAGCAATCCAGACTGCCTCCGCAGAGAGACTCTGGATTGCTTCGTTTCGCTCGCAATGACGGAGTGCGTTGCAGCAACTCGCCTATCCCGACCTGCCATTCGCGGAGGACCAAGGCGTCCGCGTGGCTCTCGCTCTCTCCACCGTCATTGCGAGGAGCCCTTGCGACGAAGCAATCCAGACTTCCTCCGCAGAGAGACTCTGGATTGCTTCGCTTCGCTCGCAATGACGGAGTGCGTTGCAGCAACTCGCCTATCCCGACCTGCCGTTCGCGGAGGACCAAGGCGTCCGCGTGGCTTTCGCTCTCTCCACTGTCATTGCGAGGAGCCCTTGCGACGAAGCAATCCAGACCGCTGCCGCGGAACGATTCTGGATTGCTTCGCTGGCGCTCGCAATGACAGGGTGCGTGGCGACTGTCTCGCCCAGCCGCCCCCCTGCAGTCAGATCAGCGTCTCGTACAAATCCATCCAGTCTGGATTAGCGCTCTCGATCAGCGCGAGCTTCTTGGCCCGGCTACCGCCCTTGATCTGCTTCTCGCGTGCTATCGCGTCGGTCATGGTCGCGTGCAGCTCGTACCAGACGAGGAGCTTGCAACCGTACTTAGACGAGAACCCCTTCACCAGACCCTCGCGATGCTCGAACGCACGACGCGGCGGATTCGAGGTGACGCCCGTGTAGATCGTCCCGTTGCGCCGACTGGCGAACATGTAGACGCAGGGCTGCTTCATGACCACCCTCTTTTGCGAGAGAAGGCTATCACAACCAAGAGGCGATTGCGAGCACAGGCTGCGAGTGGCGCGACAAAGCGCACGCTGTCACCACCTCGTCATTGCAAGGAGCGAACCGACGAAGCAATTCAGACTGCTTCCGCCGAAGGATTCTGGATTGCTTCGCTGCGCTCGCAACGACGGAGATTGTAGCGCGGCCGTCGCGCCTCAACCCAACACTACTCCGCCAGCGCCTTCATCTCCTTGTAGAGGTCCGACTTGCCTTCGAAGCCGATGCCGGGGAGGTCGGGCATGGTGATGTGGCCGTTCTCGACGCGGACGCCGGCCGGGAAACCGCCGTAAGGCTGGAACAGGTCGGGGTAGCTTTCGTTGCCGCCGAGGCCCAAGCCGGCCGCGATGTTGAGCGACATCTGGTGGCCGCCATGCGGGATGCAGCGGCTGGGGGACCAGCCGTAGGTCTTCAGCACCTCCAACGTGCGCTGGTATTCGCACAGGCCATAGGACAGCGCGCAGTCGAATTGCAGCCAATCGCGGTCGGGGCGCATGCCGCCGTAACGGATCAGGTTGCGGGCGTCCTGATGGCTGAACAGGTTTTCGCCGGTCGCCATCGGGCCCGGGTAGAACTCGGCGAGCGCGGCTTGCAGCGCGTAGTCGAGGGGATCGCCGACCTCCTCGTACCAGAACAAGGGATAATCGCGCAGCATTTTTGCGTAGGCGATGCCGGTCTCGAGGTTGAAGCGGCCGTTGGCGTCGACGGCGAGCTGCGCGTCCCTGCCGATCTCCTTCAGCACCGCCTCGATGCGGCTGCGGTCCTCCTCGATCGCCGCGCCGCCGATCTTCATCTTCACGACGTTGTAGCCGCGATCGAGATAGCCGCGCATCTCGCCACGGAGCATCGACAGATCCTTGCCGGGATAATAATAGCCGCCGGCGGCATAGACGAAGACGCGCGGATTGGCGGTCACGCCGTGACGCTCGGCAAGCAGGCGAAACAGCGGCTTGTCGGCGATCTTCGCCACCGCGTCCCACACCGCCATGTCGATGGTGCCGACCGCGACCGAGCGCTCGCCATGGCCGCCCGGCTTCTCGTTGGTCATCATCGCGGCCCAGACCTTATCGGGGTCGAGATTGTCGCCCGCGGCATCGAGCAGCGACTTCGGATCGGCTTCGAGAATGCGCGAGGCAAAGCGCTCGCGGATCAGGCCGCCCTGCCCGTAGCGGCCGTTGGAGTTGAAGCCGTAGCCGACGACGCGTTTTCCCTCGCGCACGACGTCGGTGACGACGGCAACCAAGCTCGTCGTCATCTTGGTAAAGTCGATATAGGCGTTGCGGATCGGCGAGGAGATCGGTTTTGTGATCTCGCGGACGTCGACGATGCGGACGGACATGGGGGTCTTCCTGGCTGGATCTCTCCGCTCGTCATGGTCGGGCTTGACCCGGCCATCCACGTCTTTGCCACGGAGCAAGTTCGAAAATGTGGATGCCCGGGTCAAGCCCGGGCATGACGACAGAGTGTGGGGCGAACGGCGTGCTTACTTCTTATCCCGGAAGTACGGCTCGACCGGCCCGTGCACCTTGATGGTCAGCGGGTTGCCATAGCGATCCTTGGCGTTGCCGGCGGCGACGCGGACCCAGCCTTCACTGATGCAGTATTCCTCGACATTGGTTTTCTCGATGCCCTTGAAGCGGATGCCGACATCGCGCGCCAGGATGTCCGCGTTGTAATAGGGGCTGTTCGGATCGACCGACAGGCGGTCTGGAAATTCGTCGCTCATGATTGTCTCGCTCACAACAGTGTTTCGATTTGATTCCGCAATCCTTCGGGCCGCGCGGTCGGCGCGTAGCGCGCGACCACCTTGCCGGCACGATCCACCAGGAATTTGGTGAAATTCCATTTGATGGAGGCGCCGAGAAGTCCGGATTGCTGCCGTTTCAGGTACTCATACAGAGGGTGCGCATTGGCGCCGTTGACGTCGATCTTCTCGAATAGCGGGAAGGTGACATCGTAGTGGGTCGAACAGAATTCCTGGATCTCGCTCGCCTGTCCTGGCTCCTGCGCGCCGAACTGGTTACAGGGAAAGCCGAGCACCGAAAAGCCGCGCGGCGACAGATCGCGATAGAGATCCTCCAGACCGCGATATTGCGGCGTGAAGCCGCATTTGCTCGCGGTGTTGACGATCAAGAGCACCTGCCCCTCGAAGCGGCGCATCGGCACCTCCTCGCCGGCAAGCGAGTTGGCCTTGAAGTCATAGATGGCAGTCATCGCTAGCCCACGGGATCGATCGGCGACGGCGGCACGCCGCCGGCCTCGATCGCCTCGCCCGCGAGCAGGCACAGATCCTCGCGATAGCGGCCGGAGACGATGTGTACGCCGACCGGCGCCTTGCCGACGAGACCGGTGGAGACCACGAGGCCTGGCAGGCCCATGAAGGGAATCGCGATCTGTGGCAGCTGCGCTTCCCAGACGCGCTTGAAGGATTCATCGCCCTTGCGGTCGAGATGATCGGGGAACGGCAGCTCGCCAGAGACCGGCGTCAGCAGCACCGCATATTGTTCGAAGAACAGCATCCATTCGCGGGTCAACGTGGCTCTTCGGGTCAGCGCCTTCGCGTAATTCGCCTGGTCCATTGGTGTTACCCTGCTGCGGTTGCCGCGCAGGCACGCCAGCGCGCCGGGATCGCCCTCGCGCTCGGCCATCTCAAGCTGCGCCTCATAGCCATCGCCGAGCCAGAGCTTGATCTGCCACTCGACCGCTTCGCGCATCGGCGGCGTGTCCTCGATGATGTCGACGGTCCAGCCCGCGCGCTCCAGTCGCTTGCCGGCATCGCTCACCGCGGCCTTCACCTCCGGCGCGGTAGCAAGGCCGCCCGGATTGAGGCAGAGCGCGGCGCGCTTCGGCCTGGCCGGGCCTTCCAGCGGCACCGGCACGAACCAGGGATCACGGACGTCGCGGGCCGACATCGCGGCGAGTGAAATTCGCAAGTCGTTGACGGTGCGCGCCAGGGGGCCGGACACGGCCATGATCTGCGGCCCGATCGGGCGCTCCGGCAGCGCCGGATTGAAAGCGGGAATGCGGCCGAGCGTCGGCCGCAGGCCGTGCACGCCGCAGGCATAGGCGGGATAGCGGATCGAGCCGGCAATGTCGGTGCCGTGGGCGATGTGGCCGATGCCGGCTGCAACCGCCGAGCCGGCGCCGCCGGAGGATCCGCCTGGAGTCAGCGAGGCATCGCGGGGGTTCTTGGTGTCGCCATGGATCAGATTGGTGGTGAACCAGCGATAGGAGAAGGCGGGGCAATTGGTGCGGCCGAGCAGGATGGCGCCCGATTTCCGGAAATTGGCGACCACCGGATTGTCCTCGCGCGCGATCACGTCGCGCTGGAGCTTTAAGCCGTTGGTGGTGGCAAAGCCCTCCTGGTCGACATTGGCCTTGATGGTGACGGGCACACCGGCGAGAACACCGGGGTCCTCGCCCCGCGCAATGGCGGCATCGACGGCGTCAGCCTGCTTGATCACGTCGTCCGGGCGGTGGTCGATCACCGCATTGAGCGCGGGATTGACGGCGTCCAGGCGGGCGAGACCAGCTTGAGCTGCCTCCCTGGCGGACACCTTTTTGGACTTGACGAGAGTGGCGAGGTCGGCGGCCGACAGGCGCCAGAGATCTTGCATGACATGCTCCGTATGACCGGGGTCTTTTAGCGCCGGGAAGGCGGCAAAGCCATGCGGATTTCGCAGGGATGAAGGCCGGGTGCTAGTGCGGATTGGATTGGCCGACCGGGCTGCTCGCGAGCGTCTAATGCCGCGTCGCGGACTGGTCGGGTATGTCCAGCAGCGCCTCGGTGAAGGGAAACTCCAGCACGATTTCCCCGTCGTCGTCGGTCACCTCGATGACGGCCTCGAGCAGGGCCGGCTGGGCGCCCTCCGACTTCACCACCTCCAGGATCATCTGGCGCGCGACCTCCCAGGCGCGATCGGGATTGCGCAGATCCTCGCCGTCGGGATCCACGATCAACTCGTCGCCGATACGGGTGTTGAAGAAATATCTGGGCATTACCGAGTTCCAGTTTGGGTCGCCGGTACCGGATTGAAAGCTGCACTGCACTCACAACCGCTTTATCAGGACAGGGTTCGCGACCGAATGCGCCATGCGCAAGGCAGGGTCATCAGAAGTGACGTTCCCCGACATTTTTCGCGATGCAACATGGGCTTCTCGGGAAAATTTCACTGGCGAACTTTTGCGCCCGCATTACTTTACCAGCGGGCGGATACGTCCGATTTCGCGAAAATGGAGAGCCAAAATGGCCTGGAAAGCCCCGAAAATCGTCGAAGTGCCCTGTGGCATGGAAATCAACATGTATGTGAGCGCCACCCGCAAGTAAGCGGTAGGCGATTGCGTTCAGCGCAGGTGGATCTTTCGGTCACAATAGGTTGCCGGAAGACACGATGTGTGTCGGCGTTCGGTGTCGACCCGAGATCCACCTCGCAGCGTTCCCTCCAGGAGACGGATCATGCTTCGCGTCGTCGTCCTGGGCGCCGCAGCCGGCGGCGGAGTGCCGCAATGGAATTGCGGCTGCGAGGGCTGCCGAGCAGCCCGTGCCAGCGGCCATGAGCTTCAGCGAACCCAGGCGTCGGTCGCCTTCAGCGGCGACGGCGAGCACTGGTTCCTGATCAACGCCTCCCCCGACCTCCGCCAGCAATTGAACGCCACGCCGCAGCTGCACCCGAGGGCGGGCGCGCTGCGCCATACGCCGATTGCGGGCGTGATCCTCACCAACGGCGAAGTGGACGCGGTCGCAGGCCTGCTGTCGATGCGCGAGGGCTCGCCTTTCACGGTCTATGCGCATGAGAAGGTGTTGGCGATCCTGAAAGCCAACAGCATCTTCAACGTGCTGAACGAGAAGAACGTGCGGCGCCAATCGATCGGAATCGGCGAGCCGTTCGAGCCGCGGCTGCCTGACGGCGCGCGCTCGGGGATCGAGGTGCTGCCGTTTGCGGTATCAGGCAAATCGGCCTGGTATCTGGAAGGCAAGGCGCATCCCGGCGGGGCGACCGGCGACGGCGACACGCTGGGCCTCAAGGTCACGGACAAGACAACCGGCAAGTGCTTCTATTTCATCGCCGCCTGCGCCGAGGTGACCGACGCGCTCAAGGGCGAGATCGACGGCGCAGCGCTGGTGTTCTTCGACGGCACGGTATGGCGCGACGACGAGATGATCAGGGCCGGGCTCGGCCACAAGACCGGCAAGAGCATGGGCCATGTCGCGATGTCCGGCGACGACGGCGCGATCGCGCGGCTTGCCGATCTCGCTATCGACAGGAAGATATTTCTGCATATCAATAACTCGAACCCGGCACTGCTGCCCGCTTCACCCGAGCGGAAAGCCACTGAACAAGCGGGCTGGCAAATACCCGCTGACGGAACGGAGATCGTGCTGTGAATGCCGCGTCACTGACAGGAATGACCGCGCTCTCGATCGGCAAGGACATCAAGCTCAACTCGGCCGAGGAGCTCGAGGCGACGTTGCGCCATATCGGGGCGACGCGCTATCACAGCCTGCATCCGTTCCATAAGCTCTTGCACGGCGGCAAGCTGAACAAGGGCCAGGTGCAGGCCTGGGCGCTCAACCGCTACTATTACCAGAGCACGATCCCGATCAAGGACGCGGTGGTGATCTCGCGCTTCCGCGACCGCGCCACACGGCTGGAATGGCGCCACCGCATCGAGGACCATGACGGCGATCTCGGTAGCGAGGGCGGCATCGAGCGCTGGCTGAAGCTGACCGAAGGCCTCGGGCTCGACACGACTTACGTGGAATCGACGGAAGGCATCTTGCCGGCGACGCGCTTTGCGGTCGAGGCCTATGTCCATTATTGCCGCGAGAAGAGCCCGCTGGAGGCGATCGCCTCCTCGCTCACCGAGCTGTTCGCGCCCAACCTGCACGAAGAGCGCATCTCCGGAATGCTGGAGCACTACGACTTCGTCAATCCCGATATCATGAGCTACTTCGAGCGGCGCCTGGCGCAGGCGCCGCGCGACGCCGGCTTTGCGCTCGACTACGTCAAGGCGCACGCCAAGACGCCGGAGCAGCGCGCGCAGGTCTGCAATGCGCTGATCTTCAAAACCAATGTGCTGTGGGTGCAGCTCGATGCACTCTATCATGCCTATGTCGAGGGCCACATTCCACCGGGCGCCTTCGTGCCCAAAGCGAGCTGAAGAGGAACTGTAATGGCCGGGCCGCGGAACATCAGCGTCAGCGAGGCAAGCCGCCCCGTGCTGCCGCGGCACGCCAAGCTCAAATATGACGAGACCCGAAAGGTCTGGGTGATCCTAGCACCGGAACGGGTGCTGGCGCCGGACGAGATCGCAGTCGAGGTCTTGCAGCTTTGCGACGGCCAGCGCAATGTCGGCGAGATCGCCGATCGGCTGGCGGCGAAATACGCCGCGCCGCGCGAGGCGATCCTCGCCGACGTCATCGTCATGCTCCAGGATCTCGCCGAGAAGGGCTTTCTCACTGAGGCCCGGGAGAAGACGCCATGAGCGATGTGCTCGGCATTCCTACCATCCCGCCAGACGCCAGCGACAGCCTCGCGGTGCTGGAGAAGCAGCGCTCGACGGCGGAGACGTTTGGCATTCCGCTCGCGGTGCTGCTCGAGATCACCCATCGCTGTCCGCTGCAATGCCCCTATTGTTCCAATCCGGTCGAGCTCGACCGCGCGGGCAAGGAGCTGACCACGGATGAGTGGAAGAAGGTGTTGAGCGAGCTCGCCGAGATCGGCGTGCTCCAGGTCCACTTCTCTGGCGGCGAGCCGACGGCGCGGAAGGACCTGGTCGAACTGGTCAAGCACGCGAGCGATGTCGGGCTCTACACCAACCTGATCACCTCGGCCGTGCTGTTGACGCGCGAGCGGCTGAGCGATCTCGCGGATGCCGGGCTCTGCCATGTACAGATCAGTTTTCAGGGCGTGGAGGAAGGCCTCGCGGATCGAGTCGCCGGCTACAGGAATGGCCACCGCAAGAAGCTGGAAGTGGCGAAGTGGACGCGTGAGCTCGATTTGCCGCTCACCGTGAACGCGGTCATGCACCGGCAGAACCTGCATCAGCTCCCCGACATCATTCAGATGGCGGTCGATCTCGATGCCGACCGGCTCGAGGTCGCCAACGTGCAATATTACGGCTGGGCGCTGAAGAATCGCGCCGCCTTGATGCCGACGGTGGCGCAGCTCGACGAGTGCACTGAAATCGTCGAGGAGGCGCGCGAGCGGCTCAAGGGCCGGCTTACGATCGACTACGTCGTTCCCGACTATTACGCGCTGCGGCCGAAGAAGTGCATGGGCGGCTGGGGCCGGCAGTTCTTCAACATCTCGCCCGCCGGCAAGGTGCTGCCGTGCCACGCCGCCGAGAGCATCACCGGGCTCGAGTTCGAATCCGTGCGTTCCAATCACTCGATCGCCTGGATCTGGCAGAACTCCGACGCCTTCAACCGCTATCGCGGCACCGGCTGGATGAAGGAGCCGTGCAAGAGTTGCGAATTCCGCGAGATCGATTTCGGCGGCTGCCGCTGCCAGGCCTTCGCGCTGACTGGCGACGCCGCCAACACCGACCCGGCCTGCGCGCTGTCGCCGCTGCACGAAACCATCTTCAAGCAGGCCGAGCGCGAGGCCGAGGGCGAGACCAACCGCTTCCTCTATCGCAACTTCGCCGGCGGCACTCTGGAATCCGAGAATGGGACCTGACGCCGACGCGGCCGCATCCGCCAGACGCGCCGATCCCTTTGCGCCGCTGACGTCCGACATGCTCGATGTCGGCGAGGGTCACGAGCTCTATGTCGAGAGCGTCGGTCGCGCGGACGGCATTCCCGCGGTCTATCTGCATGGCGGACCCGGCAGCGGCTGCCAGCCCGATCATCGCCGCCTGTTCGATCCCGACCGCTTCTGCGCGGTATTGCACGACCAGCGCGGCTGCGGCCGCAGCCGGCCGAAGGGATCGCGCGAGCACAACACGACGGCGCACCTCATCGCCGACATCGAGAAAATCCGAGAGAAGTTCGGCTTCGACCGCTGGATCGTGGTCGGCGGCTCCTGGGGCGCGACGCTGGCGCTGGCGTATGCAGAGGCGCATCCCGAGCGCGTCTCTGGCATCGCGCTGCGCGCGACGTTCCTCGGCACGCGGGCAGAGGTCGAAGCGGCGTTCACGTCGCGCCTGTCGCAGTTCCATCCTGCGCTCTACGAGGATTTTCTTGGCGTGCTGCCGCTCGAAGAGCGCGCGCGGCCGGTGGAGGCCTATTGGCGCCGCATCCTTGATGCTGATCCCGCCGTGCACGGTCCGGCCGCGCGGGCTTGGCACGACACCGAGCGCACCTTGTCCGAGCACAAGCCCGCAAAGACGCGGCTCGATCTCGCATCGCTGAACGTGTGGCGCACGCTGCCCGCGACCCCATTCATGGAGGCGCATTATTTCGTCAGCGACAGCTTCATGACCGAGAGCCAGCTGTTGCGCAATGCGGGGCGGCTCAAAGGCATCCTTGGCATCATCGTCCAGGGCCGCTACGATCTGTTGTGCCCGCCCGAGACGTCGCAGGCGCTCGCGAAAGTTTGGCCGGGTTCCGAGCTTCGCATCGTGGAAGAAGCCGGCCATTCGCTCTATGATGCCGGCGTGAGAGACGCGGTCATGAAGTCGATCGCAGACCTCGCCTCGAAGACCGCGCGATAACAGGATAAGAAAAATGCCGCTCGCCGGGAAAGGCATGCTGCTGACCTCGATGAACATCGAGGCGGCCGACGAGGCCGATTTCAACCGCTGGTACGATCGCGAGCATCTGGAAGAGCGCGTCGCGATCGACGGCTTCCTGGAGGCGCGGCGCTATGTCGCGCATGCCGCCAATCCCAAATATCTCTGCCTGTATTCGACCGCCACGCTCGACGTGCTCGACAGCCCGGCTTACCGCGCGCGGCTTGCGAGCCCGACCGACTGGTCGCGGCAGAGCATGGCGCGTTTCAAGGACATGCTCCGCGTCGTCGCGCGCATCACCATCAGCAACGGCACCGGACGCGGCGCCGCGCTCGGCGTGGTGCGGCTGCGGCCAAGGCCCGACAACGCAGCGCCATGGCGTGATGCACTGCAAGACAAGCTGGCGCCGGACACGTGCGACGGCATCGTCTCCATGCACCTCCTGGAGAGCGAGCCCGAATTGTCGGGTGCAACGGCGGAAATTCCAGCGGTACGCCATGAAGGCGCGCGCGACTGGTTCGTGCTGATCGACGGCACCCATGTCGGCGCGGTCTCGGCCGTGATCGCCGAGCGCTTCACCGGTCCCGCCGCGGCGCCCTTTCCGCTTCCGATCTCCGTCGGCACCTATTGCCTGATGTGGGACCTCGCGAAGAGTGACCTTACGCGCAGCTAGCGCGCACACGCATCGCAACATGTTGCACCGCACGCACCTCGCGCGCCGCGTTGATGCTGTGCGCGCGTGGCTCCTATGAAAGGCGGTGATCGCGTAAATTTGCCGTTGTACTTCGGAGCCGTTCTAATAAGCTAACCCAATGATGCCATTCAGAAACCAGATCGAGACGCAATAAGCGTCCGCCAAGCTCAAGAAAAGGCCGCGGGGTCTTTGAGCCTGCGCGGACAGGGTAGGAATGAAACCGACCGATATCGCGGCCCCCGACTACTTTCACAAAGTGGTCGATTGCCAATGGGCCTGTCCTGCGCACACCCCGGTTCCCGAATACATCCGACTGATCGCACAAGGCCGCTACAGCGACGCCTACATGATCAATTGGAAATCGAACGTGTTTCCCGGAATTCTGGGACGCACCTGCGACCGTCCATGCGAGCCGGCGTGCCGCCGCGGACGCGTCGAGGAAACTCCGGTCGCGATCTGCCGCCTCAAGCGCGTCGCCGCCGACTTCAAGGACGATATCAAGCAGCGCCTGCCGCGACCCGCGCCGAAGAACGGCAAGCGCGTTGCGCTGGTCGGCGGCGGTCCCGCCTCGCTGACCGTGGCGCGCGATCTTGCCCCGCTCGGCTATCACTGCACCGTGTTCGATGCCGATCCGGAAGCGGGCGGCATGATGCGCACGCAGATCCCGAAATTCCGCCTGCCCAATTCCGTGATCGACGAGGAGACCGGCTACATCCTGGCTCTCGGCATCGAGTTTAGAGGCGGCCATCGCATCGATAGCATGCAGGCGCTGCTTGGGGAGAATTATGACGCGATCTTCGTCGGCTCCGGCGCGCCGCGCGGCCGCGAGCTCGACATTCCCGGCCGGAAAGAGGCAGCCGCCAACATCCATATCGGCATCGAGTGGCTGGCCTCGGTGTCGTTCGGTCATACCGACAAGGTCGGCAAGCGCGTGATCGTGCTCGGCGGCGGCAACACCGCGATGGATTGCTGTCGCACAGCGCGCCGCCTCGGCGGCGAAGACGTCAAGGTCGTCGTGCGCTCCGGCTTCGAGGAAATGAAGGCCTCGCCCTGGGAAAAGGAGGACGCGCTCCACGAGGACATCCCAATCCTCAACTTCCTCGTTCCCGTCGCCTTCATCCACGACAATGGCAAGCTCACTGGCATCACCTTTCAGAAAGTGAAGGCCGAATACGACGCCAAAGGCCGCCGCAACCTCGTTCCATCAGGTGAGCCCGACCAGACCTTCGAATGCGACGACGTCCTGGTCGCGGTCGGCCAGGAGAACGCCTTTCCGTGGATCGAGCAGGATTGCGGCATCGAGTTCGACAAATGGCACATGCCCAAGGTCGATCCGAAGACCTTCGTCTCGACCAATCCAAAAGTCTTCTTCGGCGGCGATGCGGCGTTCGGCCCGAAGAACATCATCTGGGCGGTCGCGCACGGCCATGATGCCGCGCTGTCGATCCACAAGATGCTCTCGGGCGAGGCTATCGAAGATCGCCCGCTGCCGGAGGTGCACGTCTCCTCGCAGAAGATGGGCATCCACGAATGGAGCTATGACAACGACATCTCCATCGACAAGCGCTTCAAGGTGCCGCATCGCGACAAGGTCGTCGCGTTGAAGGACATCCGCGCCGAGGTCGAGCTCGGCTACGACGTCAAACTCGCGCTCGGCGAGGCGCATCGCTGCCTGAACTGTGACGTGCAGACCGTGTTCTCGACATCGCTCTGCATCGAGTGCGATGCCTGCGCCGACATCTGCCCGATGGATTGCATCACCTTCACTGACAACGGCGAGGAAAGCGACCTGCGCCAGCGCCTGAAGGCCCCCGCGCCGCATCCCGACCAGGACCTCTACGTCTCCTCGGATCTCAAGACCGGGCGCGTGATGGTGAAGGACGAGGATGTCTGCCTGCATTGCGGGCTGTGCGCGGAGCGTTGTCCCACCGGCGCCTGGGACATGCAGAAATATTTCATCGAGATGACCCACGCAGGTTCAGCATGCCCGACAAAAAGCCGATCAGCAGCGTAAACGACTTCGTCGTCCGCTTTGCCAACGTCAACGGCTCGGGCTCGGCCAGCGCCAACGAGATGTTCGCGCGCGCGATCCTGCGCCACGGCGTTCCGGTCTCCCCACGCAACATCTTCCCCTCCAACATCCAGGGCTTGCCGACCTGGTACGAGGTGCGGGTGACGGAAGACGGCCATCTCGGCGCCCGCGGCGGCGTCGACATGATGGTGGCGATGAACCCGCAGACCTGGGACAAGGACGTCGCGGGCATCGAGCCCGGCGGCTATCTGTTCTACGATTCCACCAAGCCGATGCCGTCGAGCAAATTCCGCGACGACATCACCGTGATCGGCGTGCCGCTCACCGCGATCACCAACTCGACCTACACCGATCCGCGCCAGCGCCAGCTGTTCAAGAACATCATCTATCTCGGCGCACTCAGCGCGCTGCTCGACATGGATCCGAAGCTGATCGAGCAGCTGATCGGCGAGCAGTACAAGGGCAAGGAGAAGCTCTTGTCCTCCAACGTCCACGCGCTGCATCTCGGCCGCGACTGGGCACTCCAGAACCTGAAATGCCCGATCGGGCTGCGCGTGAAGAAATCGGACAAGGTCGGCGACCGCATCTTCATAGAAGGCAACAGCGCCGCCGCGCTCGGCGCCGTCTATGGTGGCGCCACGGTGTGCGCCTGGTATCCGATCACGCCGTCGTCGTCGGTGGCGGAGGCCTTCACCGCCCATTGCAAGAAGTACCGGCATGATCCTGAGACCGGCAAGGCGAAATACGCGATCGTGCAGGGCGAAGACGAACTGGCTTCGATCGGTATCGTCATTGGCGCCTCCTGGAACGGCGCGCGCGCCTTCACCGCGACCTCCGGCCCCGGCATCTCCTTGATGACCGAGTTCATCGGCCTCTCATATTTCGCCGAGATTCCGGCCGTGATCATGAACATCCAGCGCGCCGGCCCTTCCACGGGCATGCCGACCCGGACCCAGCAATGCGACATCATCGCCTGTGCCTATGCTTCGCATGGCGACACCAAGCATGTGCTGCTATTCCCGGAAGATCCGGCGGAAGCGTTCGAGTTCGCGGCTGCCGCGTTCGACCTCGCCGAGCGGCTCCAGACCACGATCTTCCTGATGCTCGATCTCGACATCGGCATGAACCACCGCCTCTGCCGTCCGCTGAAGTGGGACGATTCAAGGCAATACGACCGCGGCAAGGTGATGACCGCGGAAATGCTGGAGGAAGGCCGCGATTTCGGCCGCTATCTCGACGTCGACGGCGACGGCATCCCCTACCGCACCTATCCCGGCACACATCCTACCAAGGGCTCCTACTTCACCCGCGGCACCTCGCGTGACCGTTACGCGCGCTATTCCGAGGAAGGCACGGTTTATGCCGACAACATGCAGCGCCTGGTCCGCAAGTTCGAGACCGCCCAAGACCTGGTCCCGCGGCCGCTGCAGGCCAATGCGGAACGGCCGACCAAATACGGCGTGATCTATTTCGGCTCGACCTCGCCGGCGATGGACGAAGCCATCGGGCTGTTGGAAGCGCGCGGGCATCAGCTCGACCGCCTGCGCATCCGCGCCTTCCCGTTCCACTCCAGCGTCGCCAGCTTCCTCGCCGAGCACGACTTCGTCTACGTGGTCGAGCAGAACCGCGACAGCCAGCTGCGCCAGCTCATCGTCAACGAGAACGGCATCGACCCGGTCCGGCTCGTGCCGATCGTGCATTACGACGGCACCCCGATCACCGCCCGCTTCATCGCAAAAGCCATTGGCGACCATCAGGATCACCTCAAGGTGACCCCGCTCCGCAAGGCCGTGTCATGACCTACATTGCTAAGCCGAAATTCCATCATCCCGGACTGAAGCAGAACGAGCTCGGCTACACCCGCCGCGATTACGAAGGCAAGATTTCGACACTGTGCGCCGGCTGCGGCCACGATTCGATCACCGCCTCGATCATCGAGGCCTGCTATGAGCTCTCGATCGAGCCGCACCGGGTCGCAAAAATCTCCGGCATCGGCTGCTCATCGAAGACGCCGGACTATTTCCTCGGCAACTCACACGGCTTCAACTCCGTGCACGGCCGCATGCCCAGCGTGCTGACCGGCGCCAACCTCGCCAACCGCGATTTGATCTATCTCGGCGTCTCCGGCGACGGCGATTCCGCCTCGATCGGCTTCGGCCAGTTCGCGCATTCGATCCGGCGCGGCGTCAACATGACCTATATCGTCGAGAACAACGGCGTCTATGGCCTGACCAAGGGCCAGTTCTCGGCGACGGCAGACCGTGGCTCGAAATCCAAGAAGGGCGTCACCAACACCGACAACGCCATCGACCTCGTCGCGATCGCGCTGCAACTCGGAGCCACCTTCGTCGCGCGCTCGTTCTCCGGCGACAAGAGCCAGCTCGTGCCGCTGATCGCGGCCGCAATCCGGCACAAGGGCGCGTCCTTCATCGACGTCATCAGCCCCTGCATCGCCTTCAACAATCACGCCGGCTCGACCAAGAGCTTCGACTATGTCCGGGAGCACAACGACGCGGTGAACCGGCTCGACGTGCTGGTCGGCCGCGATCCGATCGCGGTGGACTATGCGCCGGGCACGGTGCAGCTGGTCGAGCAGCATGACGGCAACAAGATCGCCCTGCGCAAGATCGATGCCGATTACGACCCGCACGACCGTCTCGGCGCGATGACATTCCTGCAGAAGCACGCCGCCAAGGGCCAGATCGTCACCGGCCTGCTCTATGTCGACCCCGACGCGGACGATCTGCACGAGCACCTCAACACCGTCGAGACGCCGCTCAACTCGCTGGAGGCGGATACGCTCTGCCCAGGCTCGGCAGTGCTGGACAAGATCAATGCCAGCCTGCGGTGATCATTTGCTCCGCGCCGAGACCGTCGGCCGGATGCGTATCGTGATCTTCTCCGACGCGACGGGGGGCTCGAACGGATAGTGCTTGGCGTCGCCGAGCACCAATTGGAGCGTGTGAGTCCCCGGTGGAAGGTCGAGCATGGTTTCGGTCTGCCCTGCACCGAAATGCAAGTGCGACTTATCCTGCGGGATCGGCTCCTTGGGATCGATGGGATCGTTGACGTCGACCAGCAGATGGTGATGACCGGCGTTCTGGTAGTCGTCGCCGGCATGCGTCACGCCCATGTTGCGCAAGCCGAACCGGACCCAGAATGCACCGCGAATCTTTTGTCCGTCGCGCGGCGTGATGAAGTACAGCTTTGCATCCTTCGGCGCGGTCTTGCCCTGCGCACAGGCTGCGCCCGGGAGCAATGCGATGGCCGCCGCCAGTGCGACACAAGAAATGATCTTCATCAAATTGACTCCTGCACTTACGGACTGAGTGCGACACGGAATCCATGCGTGGGGTAACGGACATTGGTGTCGTAACCATCGCGGTTTGACGGCCGCACATATCTTGAGTCGTTCTTCCAAGAGCCCGACCTCAGGACATGAGAGCTGCAATCTCCGCTGCTCCACGCCGAGCCGTCGCTCGGCGCGCCCTGATAGGTCCTGTGCCAGCAGTCCTCGACCCACTGATCGATGCCGCCGCCCATGTCATAGAGCCCGAATGGATTCGGCTTGAAGCTGCCGACCTTGGCCGGCTGCTCGGTCGCAAGATCACCGCAATCCTTGCACCCGGCCATGCCCGGCTGAAGCTTGTCGCCCCACCAATATTTCGTCTGCGTTCCGCCGCGCGCCGCATATTCCCATTCGGCTTCGCTCGGAAGCCGGTAGGGCTTCTTCGTCGCCTGCGCAAGCCACGTGACATATTGCTGCGCATCGGTCCAGCTCACATTGCTGACCGGGGCATCGTCCTTGCCGGTGGCCGTGAATCCGCACGCCTTGGCGGCGGCGCATTCGTTCCACTCCTGCACCGTCACCGGATATTTGCCGATCGAGAACGGCTTGACCGTGACCTGGTGGACAGGCCGTTCGGTCGGATCGTCATTGCTTCCCATCGCGAAGCTGCCGCCGCGAATGGCGATCATCCCGGGTTCGCGGGGCGGCGCCGCCGATGGGCTGGGTGCCGGTGACGGCGACGCAGCCAATGACGGAGATGGTTGCGGCGTCTGGGTCGCCGCCTCGCGCGGCAGCGGCTGGGGGATCGGTGATGCGGCCGGAGAAGCGGTTGGCGTGGCGGCGTGCTCGTCGATCCTGCCGGGCTGCGCCAAGAAATACCAGAGCACGCCTGTGGCGATCACCATGACGGTAATGCTCAGGAGGAAGATCAGGACATTCTCGCGCCGGCCTCGCGTCCTGCCGACAGCATCTGCGTCCGGCAGCACGCGATAGACGCGCACCGGATCGGTGATGTTCTTGACCTTGCGGTCCCCAAGCGACTCATAGCCGCACACCACCTTGTGCTTGATCTGCTCGTAGATCGCGCCCGAAATATAGACCTGACCGGGCTCGGCAATGCCCTCAATGCGTGTGGCAATGTTGACGCCATCGCCGTAGACATCGTCCGGCTCTACGATCACGTCGCCGAGATTGACGCCAATTCGGTATTCGAGCCGCGAATGCTTCGGAAGCGAGGCGTTGCGGCCGAGGAGATTTTGTTGAATGACAATGCTGCATCGAACGGCCTCAACAGGACTGTCGAAAATGGCGATGAAACCATCGCCCGTCGTCTTCACCAGACTTCCGTGGTGCTCGACGATGCTGGGCTGGATGATATCCCGCTCGATCCGCTTGACCCGGGCATGCGTTCCCTCCTCGTCAGCCTGCATCATGCGGCTGTAGGAGGCGATGTCGCCGACGATGATCGCCGCGAGACGACGAGGCATGGGGCCGTGCGGGGGCGGCCCATCCTGATTTCCGGATCTGAAGTTGCGAATTTCGCCCATTGCGGGGGGACTCCACAAACTTACAAGGCAGCCCCAGCTTACGACAGCCAAGGCCGTCGTTCTGTGAAGGCTACCACATTGACGAACCGAGACAATGTCGCAGCAATCGCCAGCATCGAGTTCCGAAGGATCGAAGCGCAACACCGCTTGAACCTTCTTGATCCCGCCGATGACTAAGGCCCGGCGCGAAAGCACAGGGCCGAGGCCGCGCCGCCGATGGTCGCACGAGCGACTTGCTCAGCTTGAACGCGGTGCGCCTCGCCTGCGTCTAACAGACAGCAGTTCTGTCCGGGTGCGGTCGAGTTGTCACGCGCTCGAGGGCATCATGAAGCTCTCGATCGTTGCTGCCCTGACTTTGGCTGCGCTGAGCAGCGTCGCCCGTGCCGACAAGGCCGACGAATATCCGTGAGGCCAGCAAGGCCGAAGCCGAAACCTTCAATGCGCGCATGTATGCCGGCGCGCCCGGCAACAAGGCCTATGCCTGCTTCGTGCGGCGCTACGATACCGAGCACCTGGCGCGGCACCCGAAGCAGAAGGTCGCCGCGATGAAGCTGCTGATCTCCGCAGAGATCGAGGAGGACCAGGAGCTCCACAACTCCTTCCGCCTCGGCTTCAGGTACCGTCACCGCCCCGGCGATTTCGATTCCAGCGGTTCGTGTAGCCACGCCGTGTTCACCAAGAGCGGCAACGAGGTGCGTCGACTGCGAGGGCGGCGGCATCGGTGTTGCGCTATCGAAGGACGACAAGTCGGCAATCGTGCGGCTCGAACGGGTGCGGGTCTAGCAGAACAACAAGCCGGACCACGAGGCCGAACAATCGCTGGTGGCCGGCGCGGACGACAGGATTTTCCGCCTCGACCGTACCGACACGAGCGAGTGCGCCTCTCTCGTGACCGACCGCAAGGAACTCGCCGCATTGCGTCACGACTGATATGTCTCCGGCGAATTCGGTCAGTCGAGCGAGATCGCCGTGAACCGCCGCAACCTCTTGTGGAGCGCCGTCTCGGCGCTGGGCGCGGCGCTTGAGCCCTCGCCTGCACAAGCCGCCACCGAAGCCAGCGCGGGCAGCAGGTTGAGGACCTCACCCGACGCTTCGCGTCGACCTCTCCTGCAAGCAAGCGGGAGAGGTTAGAGGGAGCCCCCGGTGCCGACTTCTCACTCATTCGCATCGCACTTGACGCATCCATAACTCTATGGTTATGAGTTCATCATAACTTATGAGTTATGGATCCTCCATGTCCGCCGCTCCCGACCTCCTATTCAGGACGCTCGCCGATCCGACGCGGCGGGCGATCTTCGAGCGGCTGTGCCGCGAGGGCGAGCAGACGGTCGGAGCACTGACCGCGCGATCCGGCGTGTCACAGCCGGCGGTCTCGAAACATCTCGGCGTCTTGAAACAGGCCGGGCTGGTGCGCGACCGCCACGAGGGACGCCAGACCCATTACAGCGCGCAGCCCGGCGCGCTCAATCCGCTGATCGACTGGACCAGCCAGATGGCCGGCTTCTGGCAGAGGCGGCTCGACGCCCTCGACGATCTCCTGAAGAGGATGGACCAATGAACGAAGCCTCAAGCGAAACGCGCTCCGTGGTGATCGAGCGCGAATTTGCCGCCCCGGCGGAGCGAATCTGGCGCGCGCTGACGCAGCCGCATCTGATCGAGGAATGGCTGATGAAGAACGACTTCAAGCCCGTCGTCGGCCACCGCTTCAATCTTCGCGGCGAATGGGGCGGCGTGCTGGATTGCGAGGTGCTCACTATCGAGCCGGAAAAGACGCTCGCCTATACCTGGAATTTCTCGCATCAGGATGCGGCGTTCGACCTGAAAAGCGTCGTGACCTTCACGCTGACACCGACGGGCGCAGGCACTCATTTGCGTGTCGAGCAGGCGGGCTTCAGCCCGACGCAGAAGCAGGCTTATGGCGGCGCGCATGCCGGCTGGAAGCAGTTCTTTGCCAAGCTGGACGAGCTGCTGGCGCGGGCAGGCTAGCTCCGTCGGCGTCCATCCGATCCATTTCAAAAGGAGGTCCCAATGAGCACGCATATCTGGATTCGACAGATTCATCGCTGGCTGTCGATGGCTTTCACGCTCGCCGTCATCGCGAACATCGTCGCCATGGCCATGCAGGTCCAGGCGCTCTGGATCGGCTTCCTGGCGCTCGTCCCGCTCATTCCGTTGCTTGCGACCGGGCTATATTTGTTCGCGCTGCCCTATGTCAGCCGCAGCAACGCGTGAACGAGGCGAGATGATGAAAAACGTTGGCAGCGCGAAGAAGCACAGCACGACAGACTCGACTGAAGCTTCACCCTCCAAGCTGATCGATGGCAGGATCAAGGAGCTTGGCGACTGGCGCGGCGAGATGCTGGGGCGAATTCGCGAGCTGATCAAGGAGGCCGATCCTGATGTCGTCGAGGAGTGGAAGTGGCGCGGCGTTCCCGTGTGGGAGCACGACGGCATCATCTGCACCGGCGAGACCTACAAGGCTGTGGTCAAGATGACGTTCGCCAGGGGCGCGGCGCTGGAGGATCCGGCGGGCCTGTTCAATTCCAGCCTCGACGGAAACGTGCGGCGCGCGATCGATATTCGCGAGGGCGAGAAGCTCAACGAGAAAGCGTTGAAGGCACTGATCCGCGCGGCGGTAGAGCTGAATGCGAGCAAGGTGAAGAAGAGACCGGTGAAGCGGCCGGCTTAGAATACAACGGCCATGTTGGTCACTTGAGCAGCCGCGGGCTCGCTTCAACCTCTTCCGCTTGCGGGAGAGGTTGGCGCGTAGCGCCGGGTGAGGGCTCTCTCGTCTGGGGGAGTCCCACTGCGGAGACACCCTCTCCCCAATCCTCCCCCGCAAGCGGGGAGCAAGCGCACCTTCGCCGGCGTCTAGCTGAGTCTCAGCCAATCAGGCGTCGCGCGTACCAAACCGCCTCAGGCCGCCGCGGTGATCGGGCGCGGGCTCACGACATATTCGCGCAGGACCTTGTCGTTCGCGTCGACCTCGATCAGTGCGACGTCATACGTCCAGAGATCGGCCAGGTGCTGGAGCACGCGCTTGGCGTCGGTCTCGTTGAGCTGCGAGCCTTTGATGACGTGGTGATGCAGGATCAGCCGGCGGTCGCCGGAGAGATCGACGTCGACGACCTCGATATTGGCGTCGATGTAGCCGACATCGTGCTGCCGTGCCAGCTCGCGGCGGACGCGGCGGAAGCCGCGCTCATCGTGGATGGCGTCGACCCGGATCCCCGCGCGCTCCTCGGGATCGTCATGCAGGTGGAACATGCGGAAGTGCCGCATCAGCTTCGGGCTCAGGAACTGGCCGACGAAGCTCTCGTCGCGGTAATTGGCCCAGACGTCGCGCAGCACGCCCATCACGTCGTTCTTGCCGGCGATATCGGGGAACCATTCGCGGTCCTCATCTTCCGGCCTGGTGACGATGCGCTCGATGTCCTGCATCATGGCGAAGCCGAGCGCATAGGGATTGAAGCCGGAGAAGCGCGGATCGTCGAATTCTGGCTGGAACACCACGTTGGTGTGCGACCCCAGGAACTCGAGGAAGTTGCCGTCGGTGATGCGGCCCTGCTCGTGCAGCTTGGTCATGATGCGGTAGTGGACGTAGGTCGCCGTCCCCTCGTTCATGACCTTGGTCTGGCTCTGTGGATAGAAATACTGCGCGATGTGGCGGACGATGCGCAGCAATTCGCGCTGCCACGGGGCCAGCCGCGGTGCGCTCTTCTCCAGGAAGTACAGCAAATTCTCCTGCGGCAAGCCGAGCAGCTTGCGGCGGCGTTCGACGCTGAGTGCGGACCGGCTCTTGGCAACCCCCTTCGGGACCGTGCGCCAGAGATCGTTGAAGACCTCCTCCTCATGCTGACGGCGGCGCCCTGCCCGCTTCTCTTCAGCGCGCAAATCGAGCTTCTTCTTGCCGGGATAGCGGTCGATACCGTGCGACATCAGCGCGTGCGCAGCGTCGAGCGTGCGCTCGACCTCGATGCGGCCGTAGCGCTCCTCGCAGCTCGCGACATAATTCTTGGCGAAGTCGAGATAATCCAGGATGCCGTCGGCGTCGGTCCACTGCTTGAACAGATAATTGTTCTTGAAGAAGTGGTTGTGGCCGAAGGCCGCGTGCGCGATCACCAGCGTCTGCATCGTCGCCGTGTTCTCCTCCATCAGGTAGGAGATGCAGGGCGAGGAGTTGATCACGATCTCGTAGGCGAGTCCCATCAGGCCCTTGCGATAGGAGGCCTCATGGAACGCAAAATGCTTGCCGAACGACCAGTGCTTGTAGAACAGGGGCATGCCGACCGACGAGTACGCGTCCAGCATCTGCTCGGCGGTGATGACCTCGATCTGGTTCGGATAGACGTCGAGCCCGAGATCCTGCAACGCCACCTCCTCGCAGGCATCGGTGATACGCTGCAAGGTGTGGAAATCCCAATCCGCGCCTTCGAACAAGCGTTCCGTCATGGAGCGGCCTTCTCCTGGCTGGTTTCGCGGCGTTGGAACAGGTCGTGGAACACCGGAAAGATCTCGCTGCGCTCCGAGACCTTGCGCATCGAGAGCGGTGCGCCGCTGCTGCGCAGGCGCTCGTAAAGGGTCCAGAGCGAGGAGTCGGAGAGATCGAAGGCACTACCGCCGGACTCGCCGACCTCGAGATAGGCAAAAAACTGACAGACCGGCAGGATCTTATCGGTCAGCAGCAGGCCCGTGAGCTCGCCGTCGGAATAGGAATTGTCGCCGTCGGAGGCTTGCGCGGCATAGATGTTCCAGTCCGCCGGATTGAAGCGCTCGCGCACGATCTCGTGCATCGCCTGGAGCGCGCTGGAGACCAGCGTGCCGCCCGAGGCCGGGCCGTAGAAAAAGGTCTGCTCGTCGACCTCCTCGGCGCGGTCAGTGTGCCGGATGAAGACGATCTCGACATGCTTGTAGCGGCGCTTCAGAAATACGTAGAGCAGCATGTAGAAGCGCTTGGCGAGATCCTTCATGTGCTCGGACATCGAGCCCGAGACGTCCATCAGGCAGAACATCACCGCCTGCGCCACCGGCCGCGGCACCGTCTCGAAGCGGCGGTAACGGATGTCGAGCGGGTCGATGAAAGGGATGCGCTTGGATTTCGCCTTGAGTTTTGCGAGCTTGTCGAGCAACTCGACGCGAACCTCCTCGTCGGTGCAGGCGGCGATCTCGGCCTCCAGCTCCTCGATCTCGCTCTTGCGGGGACGCCGGAGCGCGATGCGGCGGGCGAGTGCGAGCTGAACCGTCCGGCTCACTGAGATGTTGGCCGGCGAGCCCGAGGTGGTGTAGCCGGCGCGCTGGATGCCCTCGCTCTCGGTCTGCGCGATCTTGCGCTTGGCAAGATCGGGCAGTTCGAGGTCGTCGAGGAAAAGGTCGACGAACTCGTCGCGGCTCAGCACGAACCGGAAGGCATCCTCGCTGTCGCCCTCGCCCGGACCGGAATCCTTGGCGCTGCCCTGGCCCGAGCGCTGGAGATAGTCGCCCTCGACGAACTTCTTGTTTCCGGGCAGCACCATGTCGCGCGTGCCGCCCTCCCGGCGGAAGCGCGGCTCGTGCATTCCGTCGAGCGGGATCGTGACCTCACCACCCTCCAGGACGTCCTTGATGTCGCGTTCCTGCGAGGTCTTCTTGACGGCGCCCTGCACCAGGGATTTGGCCCGACGCAAGAACCGCTGCCGGTTCTCAAGACTCTTGCCGCCTGGATTCAGGCGCCTGTCAATAATGTGAATGGCCACTTTCCCATCCGCCTCAACCGGCCTGCTTCACGCGCATGTACCATTCGACGAGCCGGCGAACCTGACGCTCGGTGTAGCCGCGCTCCACCATGCGTGCGACGAACTCGCCGTGCTTCTTCTCCGTCTCGCCGTCCTTCTTGGACCCGAAGGAGATGACCGGAAGCAGATCCTCGACCTGGGAGAATATCCGCTTTTCGATCACATCGCGAATCTTCTCGTAGGAGGTCCAGGTCGGGTTCTTGCCGCCGTTCTGGGCCCGCGAGCGTAACGAGAATTTGACGACCTCGTTGCGGAAGTCCTTCGGGTTGGCAATGCCCGCCGGCTTCTCGATTTTGGTCAGTTCCTGGTTCAAAAGCTCGCGATCGAGCAGCTGGCCGGTGTCGGGATCCTTGAAGTCCTGATCCTCGATCCAGGCGTCGGCGTAATCGACGTAGCGGTCGAACAGGTTCTGGCCGTAATCGGAGTAGGATTCGAGATAGGCCTTCTGGATCTCGTTGCCGATGAACTCGGCATAGCGCGGCGCGAGCTCCGCCTTGATGAACTCGAGATAACGTTTCTCGGTTTCCTCCGGAAGCTGCTCGCGGCGGATCGCCTGCTCCAGCGCGTACATCAGGTGCACGGCGTCGGCGGCGACCTCCTGCGGGTCGTGATTGAAGGTCGCAGCCAGGACCTTGAAGGCGAAGCGGGTGGAGACACCGTCCATGCCCTCGTCGACACCGGCGGCGTCGCGATATTCCTGGACGCTGCGCGCCTTCGGATCGGACTCTTTCAGGCTCTCACCGTCATACACCCGCATCTTGCCGAACAGCGTGGAGTTCTCGTGCTTGCGCAAGCGCGACATCACCGAGAACCGCGCCAGCGTCTCCAGTGTCGACGGCGCGCAAGGAGCCGATGCGAGCTCGGAACCCTGGATCAGCTTCTCGTAGATCTTCTGCTCTTCGGTGACCCTGAGGCAGTACGGCACCTTGATGACGCAGATCCGGTCGATGAAGGCCTCGTTGTTCTTGTTGGCCTTGAAGCTCGCCCACTCGGCTTCGTTGGAATGTGCGAGGATGATGCCGGTGAAGGGGATCGCGCCGATGTTCTCGGTGCCGATATAGTTGCCTTCCTGCGTCGCGGTCAGCAGCGGATGCAGCATCTTGATCGGCGCCTTGAACATCTCGACGAACTCGAGCACGCCCTGGTTGGCGCGATTGAGGCCGCCGGAATAGCTGTAGGCGTCCGGATCGTTCTGCGCATAGGTCTCGAGCTTGCGGATGTCGACCTTGCCGACCAGCGAGGAGATATCCTGGTTGTTCTCGTCACCGGGCTCGGTCTTGGCGATCGCGATCTGCCGAAGCCGCGACGGCTGGATCTTGGCGACGCGGAATTGCGAGATATCGCCGCCGAAGGCTTCCAGCCGCTTGTAGCACCACGGGCTCATCAGTCCGGTGAGGCGCCGGCGCGGAATTCCGTACTTCTCTTCCAGCATCGGCCCGAGCTGATCGGGATCGAACAGGCTGAGTGGGCTCTCGAACACGGGCGAAAGTTCATCGCCGGCCTTCAGCACGTAGATGGGGTGCACTTCCATCAGCGACTTCAACCGCTCGGCGAGCGAGGATTTGCCGCCGCCGACCGGGCCGAGCAAATAAAGGATCTGCTTGCGCTCCTCCAAACCTTGCGCGGCGTGGCGGAAGAAACCGACGATGCGCTCGATGGTTTCTTCCATTCCGTAGAAGCCGGCGAAGGCCGGATAGGTGCGGATCGTGCGGTTCAAAAAAATACGGCCAAGGCGTGGGTCCTTGGCCGTGTCAATCGTCTGGGGTTCGCCGATGGCAGCTAGCAGGCGTTCGGCCGCGTTCGCGTATTTCATGGGATCGCTTCGACACGATTCCAGATATTCCGCCATCGATAAGTCGTGCTGGCTTCTCGCCTCGAACGACCGAGCGAAAGCGTTGAATAGAGAATCGTTGTACATGATCCCTCTCCGCGTGAGTTCCGCTACAAGCTGAAACGAATGCAGTTACCGGACCGTTCCTCAGGCCGTTTCGAATCAGCGTGAGCACATCACGATCATTGGACACCCGGGTGCCGGCTCGACGCAACGCACAACGTAGGCACTCGTTGAGTTACGAACAGGCACATGCCTGTAATTTGAGCGAATCTACATCCATATTGGCTCATTTCCAGAAAATGTCACTTGCTCGCAACATCCGGGCATTACCGGGGAGAAAGCTCATCCGGCGCTGCAGCATAGCGGTCTGCCAGCGGCGATCTTATGACGCTTGTACGGCGAAGCCTTGAGCGCCGCGTTCATCTTCCTGCTGCAATGCGGTGCGTGGACCGGCGGCAGCAATCGGGACAAGCGTGCAGCGACGTATCCAAATCGGTCGAACGGCTCTCCGATCGAAGACGATGCGATTGCCACGCGCAGATTTCTGCGCGCCGCGATCAACAGCCGCAGTGCGTCACGGGTTACGTCACTTCAGGATCGCAGCAGCCTCGATGCTCGTGGCCGGCGCAACGGATTGCGGAGCTTGGCAACGACGAGCATGAGAACGTCAGGATGTGCTGCATGCTTCTCAGCACAGCCATTTCGCCGCCGCGCGACAGACGGATCGGAGGCCGCCGGTGGCACTCCATGTCGCTGCCGGCTGCTGCCGCCTGGATCGCCATGATCGCGGCCCAGTTACACCTGAGGGTATGACTCCCGTCCCCTTGATTGGTTCCCTCGCGGGGGCATGTAAGCTAGAGCATAGCGCGTCAGGACCGGCGCGGAAACCCCTCGCCCGCAGGCTTGGAGATAGATAAACATCATGAATCCCGTCAAAGAACTGGAAAAGCACGGACAAGCCGTCTGGCTCGACTTCCTGGCCCGCGGCTTCATCGCCAAGGGCGACCTGAAGCGACTGATCGATACCGACGGCGTCAAAGGGGTCACCTCCAATCCCTCGATCTTCGAGAAGGCAATCGGCAGCTCGGACGAATACGATGCGCCGATCGGCAAGGCGCTGAAGCGTGGCGACCGCGCCGTGGCCGACCTGTTCGAAGCCGTTGCGGTCGAGGACATCCAGAACGCCGCCGACGTGCTGCGCCCGGTCTACGACCGCCTCAAGGGAGGCGACGGCTATGTCAGCCTGGAGGTCTCGCCCTATCTGGCGATGGACACCGCCGGCACGGTCACCGAGGCGCGGCGGCTCTGGAAGGACGTCAACCGCAAGAATTTGATGGTGAAGGTACCGGCGACGCCGGAGGGCCTGCCGGCGATCGAACAGCTCATCGGCGACGGCATCAGCATCAACATCACGCTGCTGTTCTCCAGGGACGTCTACCTGAAGGTCGCCGAGGCCTATCTCGCCGGTCTGGAGACATACGTCGCCGGCGGCGGCGACCCGTCGCATGTTGCGAGCGTCGCGAGCTTCTTCGTCAGCCGGATCGACTCGGTGGTCGACAAGCAGCTCGACGAGAAGATCGCCCGCGCCAACGATCCCTCCGAAAAGGAACGGCTCGCCGCGCTCAAGGGCAAGGTCGCGATCGCCAATGCCAAGATCGCCTATCAGGATTTCAAGCGCCTGTTCTCGGGGCCACGCTGGGACAAGCTCGCCACCAAGGGCGCCAAGCCGCAGCGCATGCTGTGGGCGTCCACCGGCACCAAGAACAAGGATTACAGCGATGTCCTCTATGTCGAGGAACTGATCGGCCCCGACACCATCAACACGGTGCCGCCGGCGACGCTGGACGCGTTCCGCGATCACGGCAAGCCGCGCGACAGCCTGGAAGAGAATGTCGACGACGCCCGCCGCGTGCTCGAGGAGCTGGAGCGCTCCGGCATTTCGCTCGATGCGATCACCGAGGAGCTGGTCAAGGACGGGGTCAAGCAGTTTGCCGATGCCGCCGACAAGCTCTATGGCACCGTCGCGCACAAGCGGGCCGTGGTGCTCGGCCCGGCGCTCGACGGCCAGCTGCTCTCGCTCGGCGACGGGCTCGGCAAGAGCCTGGCCAAGAGCACCGAGGAATGGCGCGCATCTGCCAAGATCCGCAGGCTGTGGGCGCGCGACAAGTCGGTCTGGACCGGCACCGACGAGGACAAATGGCTGGGCTGGCTCGACAGCGCGGCAAGGGCCGACATCGCCGACTACGAGGACTATGCGGGCCGCGTGAAGGGGCAGAAATTCTCCGACGCCGTCGTGCTCGGCATGGGCGGTTCGAGCCTCGGGCCGGAGGTGCTGGCCGAAACCTTCGGGAAAAAGCCCGGCTTCCCAAAACTGCATGTGCTGGATTCCACCGACCCGGCCGAAGTGCGGGCAGTGGAGGCCAGGATTGACATCGCCAACACCGTCTTCATCGTCTCCAGCAAGTCCGGCGGCACCACCGAGCCGAACGCGATGAAGGACTATTTCCATGAGCGGGTTGCCAAGGCGGTTGGGCCGAAGGTGAAGACCGGCCACCGCTTCATCGCGGTGACCGATCCGGGCTCGTCGCTGGAGAAAGCCGCGAAGAAGCTGAAATACGCCCGCATCTTCCACGGCGAACCCACGATCGGCGGCCGCTATTCGGTGCTCTCGCCGTTCGGCCTGGTGCCGGCGGCAACCGCAGGCATAGACGTCAAGACCTTCATCAAGCATGCGCTGGCGATGGCCCGCTCCTGCGGACCGGACGTGCCGCCATCCGAGAACCCGGGCGTGCAGCTCGGCCTCGCCATGGGCCTCGCCGGCCTTGAAGGCCGCGACAAGGTGACGATCCTGGCATCGAAGAAGATCGCCGATTTCGGCGCCTGGGCCGAGCAGCTGATCGCGGAATCGACCGGCAAGGAGGGCAAGGGCCTGATCCCGATCGAGGGCGAGCCGCTGGGCGAACCCGCGATTTACGGCGACGACCGCTTCTTCATCGACATCCGCATCGAAGGCGAGGCGGACGCGGCCCATGATTCCAAGCTTGCCGCGATCGAAGCCGCCGGGCATCCCGTGGTGCGGATCGTCATGAAGTCGATCGACCATCTCGGCCAGGAGTTCTTCCGCTTCGAGATGGCGACGGCCGTGGCCGGCAGCATTCTCGGTATCAACCCGTTCGACCAGCCGGACGTGGAAGCGGCCAAGATCAAGACCCGCGAGCTCACTTCAGAGTTCGAGAAGACCGGCGCGCTGCCGGCCGAGCAGCCGGTGGTCAGCACCGATGAAGCTGACCTCTACACCGATGAAGCCAACGCCACGGCGCTGCGCGCCGCCGGCGCCAATGGCGACCTTACCTCATGGCTGAAGGCGCATCTGTCGCGCTCGGGCCACGGCGACTATGTCGCCCTGCTCGGCTACATCGCGCGCGACAAGACCACCATCGACGCACTTCAGGCCATGCGGCTCGAAGTGCGCGAGAAGCGGCATGTCGCGACCTGCGCCGAATTCGGACCGCGCTTTCTGCACTCCACCGGGCAGGCCTACAAGGGCGGGCCAGATAGCGGCGTGTTCCTCCAGATCACCGCCGACGACGCCAAGGATCTGCCGGTGCCGGGCCAGAAGGCGAGCTTTGGGGTGATCAAAGCGGCGCAGGCGCGCGGCGATTTCGACGTGCTCACCGAGCGGGGCCGGCGCGCGCTGCGCGTCCACCTGAAGGGCGGGCTCAAGAAAGGTCTCGCGGCGCTCAACACGGCGCTTAACGACGCATTGGACTAAAGGAAGCTCTCACATGCAACTCGGCATGATCGGCCTCGGCCGGATGGGCGGCAACATCGTTCGCCGCCTGATGCGTCACGGTCATTCGACCGTGGTCTACGACAAGGACGCCAAGGCCGTCGCCGGCCTTGCCGCAGATGGCGCGATCGGCTCCGCGACGCTCGAGGAATTCATCTCGAAACTCGAGCGGCCGCGCACCGCCTGGGTGATGCTGCCTGCGGGGCGTATCACCGAGACCACGATCGAGACGATCGCGGGCGTGATGCAGGCGGGCGACGTCATCATCGACGGCGGCAACACCTTCTGGCAGGACGACGTCCGCCGCGGCAAGGTGCTGAAGGAGCGCGGCATCCACTATGTCGACGTCGGCACGTCCGGGGGAGTGTGGGGGCTCGACCGCGGCTATTGCATGATGATCGGCGGCGAGAAGCAGGTGGTGGACCGGCTCGATCCGATCTTCGCCGCGCTCGCGCCCGGCGCCGGCGACATTGCGCGCACGCCGGGGCGCGAGGGCCGCGATCCCCGCATCGAGCAGGGCTACATCCATGCCGGCCCTGTCGGTGCCGGCCATTTCGTCAAGATGATCCATAACGGCATCGAATACGGTCTGATGCAGGCCTATGCCGAAGGTTTTGATATCCTCAAGAATGCCAATATCGAGGCGCTGCCGGCGGACCACCGTTACGATTTCGATCTCGCCGACATTGCCGAGGTGTGGCGGCGCGGCAGCGTGATCCCATCCTGGCTGCTCGACCTCACCTCGACGGCGCTCGCCGACAGCCCGGCATTGGCGGAATATTCCGGCTTCGTCGAGGATTCCGGCGAAGGACGCTGGACCGTGAATGCGGCGATCGACGAGGCGGTGCCTGCCGAAGTGTTGACCGCGGCCCTCTACACACGTTTCCGCTCCCGCAAGGAACACACCTTCGCCGAGAAAATTCTCTCCGCAATGCGCGCCGGGTTCGGCGGCCACAAGGAGCCGAAGCAGCCCGGCGTGCCGAAGTCCAAATAGTTCGAAGCTGCAGTGAAACGTACTCAAGCGAAGGCCAACAATTCGTGACAAAAGACCCGCAGCCAAAGCGCAAGCCGGAAAATTGCGCCTTCGTCATCTTTGGCGTGACCGGAGATTTGACCCATCGGCTGGTGATGCCATCGCTCTACAATCTCGCCGCCGAAGACCTTTTGCCGGAGAAATTCTGCGTCGTCGGCGTGGGCCGCAAGGCACAATCGGATGACGAGCTGCGCGACAGCCTGATGAAGGGCCTGCGCGAGTTTGCAACGCGCCCGGTTGACGACGTCGTCGCAAAACAGCTGCTGCAATGCGTGACCTTCGTCGAGGCGGATGCGAAGGATCCGCCGTCGTTCGACCGCTTGGGCGAGCATCTCGACACGCTGGAATGCTCAGAAGGCACCGGCGGCAACCGGCTGTTCTATCTCGCCACCCCGCCAGCGGCTTTCGCGCCGACCGCGCGCGAGCTCGGCCGCACCGGCCTGATGAAGCAGAACGGCACCTGGAGGCGCCTCGTGATCGAGAAGCCGTTCGGCACCGACCTCGCCTCGGCGCGCGCGCTGAACGCCGAACTTTTGAAGATCATGGATGAGCACCAGATCTACCGGATCGATCATTACCTCGGCAAGGAGACGGTGCAGAACATTCTGGTGCTGCGCTTTGCCAACGGCATGTTCGAGCCGATCTGGAATCGCAACCATATCGACCACGTTCAGATCACGGTAGAGGAGAAGCTCGGCGTCGGCCATCGCGGCGGCTTCTACGATGCCACCGGTGCGCTCCGCGACATGGTACCGAACCATCTGTTCCAGTTGATGTCGCTGGTGGCGATGGAGCCGCCGAGTCGTTTCGACGCCCATTCCGTCCGCTCGGAGAAGGCCGAGGTTCTCACCGCGATCCAGCGGCCGAGCCAGCAGGAAGCGTTGAGGAGCTCGGTGCGCGCGCAATATCTCGCCGGCCGCATCGGCGACGAGGAGATTCCGGACTATCGCAAGACGGCGGACGTCAAGCCCGGCAGCACCACCGAGACCTATGTCGCGCTCAAACTGATGATCGACAATTGGCGCTGGGCCGGCGTCCCCTTCTATTTGCGCACCGGCAAGGCGCTGAGCCACAAGCGCACGGAGGTCGCGATCAAGTTCAAGCAGGCGCCGCTGTCGATGTTCTCAGGCACGACGGTCGACCGCCTGTCGCAAAACTTTCTCACCATTGGCATTGCACCGACCGAGACCATCGAGCTCCAGTTCAACGCCAAGATCCCGGGACCGAGCGTCACCGTCGACGGCGTCGAGATGAAGTTCCGCTATGGCGATTATTTCCACGCCGATCCCTCGACCGGCTACGAGACACTGATCTACGATTGCATGATCGGCGATAACATCCTGTTCCAGCGCGCCGACGGCATCGAGGCCGGGTGGGATGCGGTGCAGCCGTTCCTGGACGCCTGGCAAAGCGCGGGCACCAACGGCATCGAGACCTACAAAGCCGGCAGCGACGGCCCGGCCTGCGCGGACGAGCTGCTCCGGCGCGACGGACGAAGCTGGCGGAAGTACTCGTGATGGAAGCAGCCGAGCAGCCGAAGCTGATCGTCGCGGCCGACGCCGAGGCGTTGGCGCTTACCGCGGCCGAACGGGTTATGGCGCGGATCGCCGCCAATCCCTCGCGCATCGCAATCTGCCTCACCGGCGGCTCCAGCCCGAGGAAGCTCTATCAATTGCTCGGCAGCGATGCCTGGCGCGAAAGAATTCCGTGGGAGCGCGTGCACTGGTTCATCGGCGACGAGCGTTTCGTGTCGGAAAGCGATCCCCTCAACAACATGGCGGCCGCCCGCGCGACCTTCCTCGATCGCAGTGCGCCCTCAGGCCATATCCATCCGATCCCAACCACGGCCGAAAATCCTGATCGCGCCGCCGAGGCCTATGCTCGCGAGCTGCAAGCCTTCTATGGCGCTGACCGGCTCGATGCGGCACGGCCGCTGTTCGACATGGTCCTGATGGGCGTAGGCCCGGACGGCCACACCGCTTCGCTGTTTCCCGGCTATTCCGAAGTTGAGGAGACCGAACGCTGGGTCGTCGGGGTGCCCAAGGCCAGTGTCGCGCCGTTCGTCCCGCGGGTCTCGCTCACCCTGCCCGTTCTGGCATCCTGCCGCGAAATGCTGTTCGGGATCGCCGGGCACGACAAGCGGCCGATCTTGACGCGCCTCCTCAATGGCGAGACTCTGCCGGCGTTGCGCGCGCGTTCGAATGGTGAGACCGTTTGGCTGGTGGACCAGGCCGCGCTTCCGGAGGGAATTCGTGGCGGGCGTTGAAGCACCTTGTGCATTGATCGTGATGGGCGTGTCTGGCTCGGGCAAGAGCACGATTGCGGCGGCGCTCGGCGAGCGCCTCGGCTGGCGCTTCAAGGACGGCGACAGCTTTCATCCCGCCAGCAATGTCGAGAAAATGAAGGCGGGCCATCCGCTCACCGACGAAGACCGCTGGCCTTGGCTCAATGCCATCGCCGACGAGATCGCGCGGGTCTGCGGACGCGGCGAGCACGTCATCATCGCCTGCTCGGCGCTCAAACACGCCTATCGTGACGTGCTGCTGCGCGGACGCGACGACGTCCGCTTCGTCTTCCTGAAAGGCACGAAGGAGCTGATTGCCGAGCGGCTCGCCCACCGCAAGGGTCATTTTATGCCGCCCGAGCTGTTGACCAGCCAGTTCAACACGCTGGAGCCGCCGGAGGCGGGCGAGCACGTCATCACCGTCTCGATCGACGAATCCGTCGAGGCGATCGTGGACGGCGTGGTGCGGCAATTGAGGTTGGGCGGGGCGAAGCGCTAAGGCCAAGATATCTGAATAAGAAAACCTGAATTAAGGTCCTGCCATGACGAAGATCTCACTGGTCGTCTCCGACGTCGACGGCACGCTGCTGACCAAGGACAAGACGCTGACGGAGCGCGCGAGGTCTGTCGTGCAGCGGCTGCACCAGGCAGGCATCGGCTTCACCATCACCTCCAGCCGCCCCGCGATCGGCATGCGCTTCCTGATCGAGCCGCTGGCGCTCTGGCTTCCGGTCGGGCCGTTCAACGGCTCCTCGATCGTCGATCCCGAGATGAGACCGGTCGAGCAGCACCTTATCCGGGCGGGCGCGGCCGAGAGATCGCTGCGGATCCTCCGCGAATACGGCGCCGACGTCTGGCTCTTCACCACCGACAAATGGCTGATCGACAATCCCGAGGGCAGCTACGTCGCGCATGAGCAGCGCACGATCCGCGCCGATCCGACCATCGTGACGGATTTTTCGCCGTACCTTGCGAGCGCCTGCAAGATCGTCGGCGCCAGTGCCGATGCCGCCGGCCTCGAGCGGTGCGAGAAGGCGATGCAGGAGGCGCTCGGCAACGAGGCCACAGCAGTACGTTCGCAAACCTACTATCTCGACATCACCCCGCCCGGCTTCAACAAGGGCACCTTCGTGCAGGCGATGGCCAATCGCCTCGGCATTTCCACCGACGCGGTCGCCACCATCGGCGATATGCAAAACGACCTCGCGATGTTCCGCGTCAGCGGCGTCTCGATTGCCATGGGTAATGCCGCTGACAACGTCAAGGACCACGCCACTCACGTCACCGCGACCAACGAGCAGGACGGTTTTGCGGAGGCGATAGAGATGATCTTGAAGCGGAATGGGGTGGGCTGAGTTTGCCGCCAGCTGGTTTCAACCTCTCCGCTTGCGGGAGAGGTCGCCGCGTAGCGGCGGGTGAGGGTTCTCTCCTCTTAACTGTTTTCGCCCAGCGGAGACACCCCCCGCAAGCGGGAGAGGGAGCGCACCTCCGTAGCGGAAGCAATTAACCTACTCTCGGCAGGCGCCCGCTGCGTCACTACTACTGCGAGCGCTGCACGGCCGGCTTCTCGCTCTCCTGCCTGGCCGCCGACAGATTATGCGCAGTGTTGATCAGCGCGATGTGGGTCAGCGCCTGCGGGAAGTTGCCGGTCTGGCGCCGTGCCACGGAATCATATTCCTCCGCCAGCAGCCCGACATCGTTCGCAATGCCCACCACGCGATCGAACAACACTTGTGCTTTGTCGAGATCGCCCGACAGCACATGAGCATCGGCCAGCCACAGCGTGCAAGCCAGGAACGCGCCTTCGAGCGGCGGCTGCCCCGCCGGCAGCTCGCGCGGGTCATGCCGCAGCACGAAGCCGTCGCGCATCAGCCATTTCTCGACAGCGGCGATGGTGCCGCGGATCCGTGGATCCAATGGCGACAGGAACCCGACGGCAGGCAACAGCAGCACGCTGGCATCGAGCAGCTTCGAGCCGTAGGACTCGACGAACGTGTTTTCGCCCGCATCGAAGCCGTGGTTGCAGACGTCACGATGAATGGCCTCGCGCAAGGCCTGCCAGTGCAACAGCGGCGCCTTGAAGCCGAAGGTCTCGGCACTCTTGATGCCGCGATCGAAGGCGACCCAGGTCATGACCTTGGAGAAGACGTAGTGCTTGGGCTGCCCGCGGCGCTCCCAGATGCCGTGATCGGGCCGGTCCCAGACCTCGGCGAGATGATTGAGCACCGCGCATTCCAGCGCCCAGGTCTCCTCGTCGAGCTTGAGCTTGGCCATGCGCGACTGGTGGAAAGCGTCAATCAACTCGCCATAGACGTCGAGCTGAAGCTGCGCATGCGCGGCATTGCCGATGCGCACCGGCTTGGCGCCCTCATAGCCGTCGAGCCAGCCCGCCTCCCATTCCAACAGCCGGCGCTGGCCCCAGATGCCGTACATGATCTGCATGTTCGACGGCGAGCCGGCGGCGGCGCGCAGGAGCCAATTGTGCCACGCCAAGGCCTCCTCGGTGTAGCCCGAGTTCATCAGCGCCAGCAGCGTGAAGGTGGCATCGCGCAGCCAGCAGAAGCGGTAGTCCCAGTTCCTGCTGCCCCCGAGCTTCTCCGGCAATGACGTGGTCGGTGCCGCGACGATGCCGCCGGTCGGGGCGAAGGTCAGCGCCTTCAGCGTGATCAGCGAGCGCATGATGAGATCGTGATAGTTGCCATCGCGGGTGCAGTGGCTGCACCAGTCCTGCCAGAACCTTTCGGTCTCCTCGAGCGCGATCTCTGGATCGATCGACTCGGCCGGCGGCAGATGCGAGGGGCCGTAGGTCAGCACGAACGGTACGGTCTCGCCGGCCGTCACCTTGAAGTCGGAAACCGTGGTCAGATTCTCCCCGCGGGTCTCAACAGGCGTGCGCAGCACAGTCATGTCCTGGCCGGCAATTGCCATCAGGGAATGGTCGATCCGTCGCACCCACGGAATGTCGGCCCCGAAGCCGAAGCGGATCACGAGCTCCATCCGCATCTTCACCGCACCCTTGATGCCGCGGACCAGCCGCACGATATCAGACGCCTTGCCGCGCGGCGGCATGAAGTCGATCAGCGCGACCGTGCCACTGTCCGTTTCGAAGCGGGTTTCGAGGATGAGTGAATCGCCAAGATAACGGCGCGACGTAGCCGTGACATCCTCGCTGGGTGCAATCAGCCAGCGGCCGTTCCTGTGGGTGCCGAGGATCGCGACAAAGCAGGCGTCGGAATCGAAGGCCGGCCAGCACAGCCAGTCGATCGAGCCGTTGCGCCCGACAAGCGCGGCCGTCTCGCAATCGCCAATCAGCGCATAGTCCTCGATCTTCTGAGACAAAGTCGTCGAGCCTAGATTTCAGCTTCCGCCATTCAATGAACGTTCCCGCGTCGCGGCCTTCAAAGCCGCGAGATCGATCTTGGACGCGATCTTGTCGAGCGTAACAGGGAGCCGCTGGCGCCAGTTCGGATGCTCGTCGATCGTGCCGGGAATGTTGGGCTGGTCGATCACGCCGAGCAGATCCTCCAGCGACACCGCGAGCAGCCGCGACGGCGTGCGCGACAGGAAGGCGAGCACCGAATAGAGGTCGTTCGCATTGATGCCGTTCTGGCGCAAAATCTCGTCGAGCCTGCCGAGCGCATCCCAGCGCGCCTGATCGTTCTCGCCGGGATCGATACCGAGCGAGCGCTTCATCCTGAGATCGCCGAACGAGCGCCAACCGGCATAGGTCGACAGGTCATGGGTGTTCAGCGTGACCAGTGCGTTGGGCCGGTAGTGGTCGACGTTGCGGAAATGGCCGGTATCGTCGCGCTCGAACATCATGACGAGGTAGGACCAGATGCCGAAATCCTGCATCATCTCGCGGAAGCCTTCCGGCACGGTGCCGAGGTCCTCGCCGATCACGATGCATTTATGGGCCGCGCTCTCGCACGCCACCGCCGCCAGCAGCGCCTCGAACGGCATCTGCACATAGGCGCCGTTGTCGGGCTTGAAGCCGCGCGGCACCAGATAAAGCCGCTTCAAGCCGAGCACGTGATCGAGCCTGATGGCCCCAGCATGGCGCATCGAAGCGGCGAGCATGTCGGCGAACGGCACGAAGGATTGAGCTTCCAGGCCGCCTGCGTTGAAGCCGGCAAGACCCCAGTCCTGGCCGACGGTATTGAGCACGTCGGGCGGCGCACCGACGGCGAGATGGCGGGAAATCGCCATCTGCTCGTTCCAGGCATCGAAGCCGTTGGATTGCACGCCGACGGCAACGTCGAGATAGAGTCCGACGCGCATGCCGAGCTGGCTCGCCAGCTCCTTGGCCGCGTGCAACTGGCTGTCAGCCGTCCATTGCACGAATTCGACGAACTCGACGTCGCGCTTGTCGGCCCCATTGCGCAGCTCGGCGCATTGCGCATCGTCAGGCTTTTGCCATTCCACCGGCCATTCCCACCATGGCGCGGTGAAGCGATGACGCAGCACCTCGAAGCAGGCAAAGCGGGACAACAGCGGCGCGCGGGCGGCGCGGAAAGCGTCGAACTCCTTGCGGCGCGCTTCGCTCGCGCTCGTCACGAAACTGTTGTAGGCAGCGCGCAGGCCCAGCCATTTCAACGCCGCCATGTCCGTATAGGGCACACGGTCGCCTTCGCGCAGCCGCGCTGCAGTCGCGGCGGCATCCGGCACGAGGTCGGCCGAGAATTCCGGGATCGCCTCGACGTCGATATAGAGCGGATTGAGAAACAGGCGGCTGTTCGGCGAATAGGGACTGCAATCGGCCGGGTGGTCGTCGAACAGCACATGCAGCGGATTGAGCCCGACACCGTCGGCTCCCAATTGCTTGGCGAGCCGGACGAGATCGGCCAGGTCGGTAAAATCGCCGATGCCCCAATTGCGGCTGGAGCGGACGCTATAGAGCTGCACGGCAAGCAGCCAGCCGCGGTCGAAATCGCCGCCGAACGCGCGCTCGGGCGCCACGATCATCGGCACCTCTTCCGTCACGCCTTCCGCGTCGGTCAGAGTCAAACGATGATAGCCGAGCGGCAGGCCGGCAGGCCAGGCGATCACGGGCTCGCGCGTCTCGCCTTGCGCGATCATTTTGCCGTTTGCCGTCAACTTCCATTGCAGGGGTGGCGCACCGATGGCCGCCAATTCCGTTCGCGGATGCCCTAAGGCGCGCACCACGACCGGCCCGCCGACAAAGCGGTAAACCCGCTTTTCCGGCAGGGCGTCGAGGATCGATTTGAGGGCCACGGGGTCGGTGACCCGCAGCTTTCCCAAGGCATCAACGAATTCAGATTGAACGCCCTTGATCCGGGCTTGAGCTAAAAGATCCATTCGGCACGCAGCTTGCAAGCCACCCACTCGCCGGGGGCATCGATTTTAACGAGGCAGCGGAAGACGTTAGTCGGGCTTAACTCACAAACTGCGCCTGCCGTTCCCAGGGGGAACTAATGACACACAAGCGGCTTTCTATATAGGTCTCAAGCGTAGGTTCCCGACAAGGGAAACGGGCCCCTGCTTTCTTGTCAATGGCATCACCGTGAACAAGACAATTCAAACTGTCGAAAGTGCCGCAGCCGGCAGCGCTTTCCTCATCGAAGACGTCTATCCCTCGATTGAGGGCGGCCGCTTTGCAGTGAAGCGGATCGCGGGCGACCGGGTCGATGTCTGGGCCGACATCTATCGTGACGGTGATGCCGTGATCGGCGCCGCGCTGCTATGGCGCCGTGAGCAGGACCGCGAATGGCAGCGTGAGCCGATGACCCATCACGGTAATGACCGCTGGTCGGGCGCCTTCGTCCCGACCGAGGCCGGGCAATACATCTACGCTATCGAAGCCTGGACCGACGAGTTCGCCACCTGGTCCCACGGCATCGCGCGCAAGCAACGCTCCGGTGCGGACGTCACCCTCGACGCCATCGAGGGCGCCGGCCTGTTGACCAAGGCGCATGGCGCGCAACAAGACGCAGCACTGGTTATCCTCAGGCAGTGCGAGGATTTTCTTCAGAGCGGCGACGTCGGCCCGCTGCTCGCAACCGAGCTCGGCGAAGCCATGGCCGAGAGCCAGTCGCGGCCCGACCTCACCCGCTCAGCTTCTTTTCCGCTGATCATCGACCGCGATAGGGCACGCTTTGGCGCCTGGTACCAGATGATGCCGCGCAGCCAGAGCCGGATCCCCGGCCGGCATGGCACGCTGAGAGACTGCATCGCCCGCGTGCCCGACATCGCCGCGATGGGGTTCGACGTGCTCTACTTCACGCCGATCCACCCGATCGGCCACACCCGCCGCAAGGGCCGCAACAATGCGCCGGTGGCGGGTGAAGGCGATCCCGGCTCGCCCTATGCGATCGGCACCACGGAAGGCGGACACGATGCGCTGCATCCCGAGCTCGGCACGATCGAGGATTTCCGCGCACTGGTTGCGACCTGCCTGGAGTACGGTCTCGAGCTCGCGCTCGACTTCGCCGTGCAATGCTCCCCGGACCATCCCTGGCTGACGCAGCATCCGGAATGGTTCAGGTGGCGGCCGGATCGCTCCGTGCGGACGGTGGATGGCGCCTATTCGGATATCGTCATCCCCGATTTCAACTCCGTCGACAGGGCTGGGCTGTGGAACGCGTTTCGCGATGCCATGCTGTTCTGGATCGATCATGGTGTGACCATTTTCGCCATCGACAATCACGACACCGCGCCATTTCCGTTCTGGGAGTGGCTGATCCGCGACATCCGCCGCCGACATCCCGAAGTGATCCTGTTCTCCAAGACCTTCGCCCGACCGAAGCTGATGAAGGGGCTCGCCAAGCTCGGCTTCGCGCAGTCCTTCACCTATTTCCCCTGGCGCACCTCGCGGTGGGAGCTGGAGCAATATCTCGGCGAACTGACCCGTTATCCCGAACGCGACTTCTATCGCCCGAACCTGTTCGTCAACACAGCCGACCTGCTGCCCTTTCACCTCCAGAGCGGCGAAGCCTGGGCATTCAAGTCGCGCCTTGCGCTGGCCGCGACGCTGTCGGGCAGTTACGGCATCTACAGTGGCTTCGAGCTGCTTGAGCACACGGCGATCCCCGGCCGTGAAGAATATCTGGATTCCGAGAAATACCAGATCAAGCAGCGCGACTGGGACACGCCCGGCAACATCAAGCCCTACATCACCGCGCTCAATCGCGTCCGCAACGAGAATGCGGCGCTCCAGCAAACGGCCAATTTGCGCTTCCTCGGTATCGAGGACGGCGAAACCATTGCCTTCGTGAAGGAGGCCGCCGAGCCTGCCCACACCGTCGTCGTCGTAATCGCGCTGTCGCGCCATGCGCGCGAATTCTGGCTGCCGCTCGGTGACGTCACTGTTGACGCCAGCGGGCAGCGACATCATGTTGCGGCACTCGAAAACCTCCTCACCGGCGAACGGTCCTGCATCGAATGGGGCGGGGTCAGGTTGCGTATCGATCCCGATCGCGATCCGGCGCTCCTGTTCCGCGGCCTGGCGTAAGGGTTCACGCCATGAATGTTCTGTCTTCCGTCGACACCAGGAAAGCCGAGGCTGCCGAGATCGTGGATGAGCTCTGGTACAAGGACGCCATCATCTACCAGCTCCACGTCAAGGCCTTTGCCGACAGCAACAATGACGGTATCGGCGACTTCGCCGGGCTGACCGAGAAGCTGCCCTATCTCCAGGAGCTCGGCGTCACCGCGCTGTGGCTGCTGCCGTTCTACCCCTCGCCCGGCCGCGACGACGGCTATGACATCGCCGATTACGGCGCGGTCAACCCCGATTTCGGGACGATGAAGGATTTCAAGCGCTTCATCCAGGAGGCGCAGAAGCGGGGCCTGCGCGTCATCACCGAGCTCGTCGTCAACCACACCTCGGACCAGCACAAATGGTTCAAGCGCGCGCGCCGCAGCCATCCGGGCTCGAGCGCACGCAACTGGTACGTCTGGAGCGACACCGATCAGAAATACCAGGGCACGCGCATCATCTTCACCGACACGGAGAAGTCGAACTGGACGTGGGATCCCGAGGCTGGCGCCTTCTACTGGCACCGCTTCTTCTCGCACCAGCCGGACCTCAATTTCGACAATCCGCGCGTGGTGAGCGCCATCATCCAGGTGATGAAGCGCTGGTTGGATGCCGGTGTCGACGGCTTCCGATTGGACGCCATTCCCTATCTGTGCGAGCGCGAGGGCACCTCGAACGAGAACCTGCCCGAGACGCATGCGATCATCAAGCGCCTGCGCCAGGAGCTCGACGCCTACTCCAAGGGCAAGCTGCTGCTGGCCGAGGCCAATCAATGGCCGGAGGACGTGCAGGAATATTTCGGCCGTGGCGACGAGTGCCACATGGCCTACCACTTCCCGCTGATGCCGCGCATCTACATGGCGATCGCGCAGGAGGACCGTTTCCCGATCACAGACATCCTGCGCCAGACTCCGGACATCCCGGCGAGCTGCCAATGGGCGCTGTTCCTGCGCAATCATGACGAACTTACGCTGGAGATGGTCACCGACGTCGAGCGCGACTATCTCTGGACCACCTACGCCAACGACCCACGCGCGCGGATCAATGTCGGCATTCGCCGACGTCTTGCGCCGCTGATGGACAATGACCGCCGCAAGATCGAGCTGATGAACTCGCTGCTGCTGTCCTTCCCCGGCACGCCGATCATCTATTACGGCGACGAAATCGGGATGGGCGACAACATCTATCTCGGCGACCGCAACGGCGTCCGCACGCCGATGCAGTGGAGCCCGGACCGGAACGGCGGCTTCTCGCGCTGCGATCCGGCCCGCCTCTATGCGCCGCTGATCATGGACCCGGTCTACGGCTATGAGGCGGTGAATGTGGAGGCGCAGTCGCGCAGCCTGTCTTCACTGCTCAGCGCCACCAAGCGGCTGATCTCGGTGCGCAAGTCGACGCTCGCCTTCGGCCGCGGCACCATGACCTTCATCCGCCCCGCCAACCGCGCCGTGCTGGCCTATGTCCGGCAATATCGCGACGAGGTGATCCTCTGCGTCGCCAATTTGTCGCGCGCCGCGCAGGCAACCGAGCTCGATCTGTCGCCCTGGAAGGACCGCATCCCACAGGAAATGCTCGGCCGCACGCGCTTTCCTCCGATCGGTGAACTGCCCTACATGATCACGCTGGGGCCCTACGGCTTCTACTGGTTCCAGCTTCAGGAGCGCGACAAGTCCGAGCCGGTGACGCCGCGCGCGGTGCCGGAGTTCGAGACCTTGGTGGTGCCGGTGAACTCGAATTGGGTGTCGCTCGCCCGCGAGCGTGGCGTGTTCGAGCGCGATGTGCTGCCGGGGTTCCTCTCGCGGACGCGGTGGTATCCCGAGCACAATGCCAAGCACATCAAGACCGCGTTGACATCGGCGGTGCCGTTCTGCGACATCGGCGACAACCGGCCCTGGATCGCGTTCTTCGAGACCAACCAAGGAGACGTGGCGACACGCTACGTGCTGCCGTTGCAGATCGAGTGGGTGCGTTTCGACCGCGAGCGCTTCAATCCGAAGGCGCTCGCCGCCGTGCGACAGGGCGCGCGCGAAGGCACGCTGCTCGATGTCGCGACCGACCAGATCTTCATCGGCCTGTTCCTGCGCAATTTGTCGCAGAACCTAGTGGTGGAGGAGAACAATCTGCGGCTGGAGTTCAAGGCAACCAGCCGGTTTGCCGATTACATCATCAAGGAGCCCGAACGCATCCGCGCGATCGAACAGTCGAACAGCACGGCGCTGGTCGACAACCAATACGTCGCCAAGATCTATCGGCGGCTCGAAAGCGGCGTCAGTCCCGAGATCGAGATCGGCCATTACCTCACGGAGGTCGCACGCTTTGCCAATACGCCGCCGCTGCTGGGCAGCGTCGAGCTGGTCGAGGGCGAGCAGCGCAGCACGCTCGGCGTGCTGCATGCCTATGTCGAGAACCAGGGCGACGGCTGGACGATGACAACGGGCTATCTCGATCGCTATATCGACGAGCAGCGCGTATTGCCAGCGGGCGAAACGCTGCGCGAGACCCAGGAGCAGGCACCTTATCTGCACTTCGTGGCGCAGATCGGCCGGCGGCTCGGCGAACTGCACGTCGCTCTGGCCGCGGCAACGCCGGACGATCTCGCTCCGGAGCCGATCGGCTCCGCGTACGTCAAGCACCTCGTATCCGACCTCAAGGCGCGCGCCGAGCAGGTTTTCGAACGGCTGGCCGAGAGCCGCGACGGCCTGCGGGAGGCGGACCGGCCGCTGATCGATCAGCTCACGGAGGCGCGCGCGACCCTGCCCGACCGACTGAATGCGCTATTGCCTTCCGGGATCGGCGGGTTGAACATCCGTCATCATGGCGACTTCCGCCTCGGGCAAACTCTGATCGTGAAGGACGATATCTTCATCATCGACTTCGACGGCGATCCGCGTGTTCCATTGGCCGACAAGCGGCGCAAGGCGCCGGCCGCGCGCGACGTCGCGGGCCTGATCCACTCGATTGATGTTTCGGTTAACACGGCTCTCGGTCGCGCGCTCACAGGCGCCTCCGACGAGCAGGGCCGGCTCACGGCCGCGCTCGACGAATGGCGCGAGCGCGCCACCGCAACCTTCCTGTCCGCCTATCGCGAAGCCATGACCGATCGGCGGCTGTGGCCGGACAATCCGCAATCCGCGCAAGGCCTGTTAAGGTTCTTCCTGCTTGATCAAGCGTTCGACGAAGTAGAGTACGAGCTGTCCCACCGGCCTGAGGGGCTCCATGCGCCGCTGACCGGACTGCTTCGCATTCTGTCCAGTGCCGAGGGCGAAGCCCATGCCTAAACTGCCTGCCGAGGCCTACGCGATCATCGAGGGCCGCCACTCCGATCCGTTCCACTATCTCGGGCTGCACCCCGAGGGCGGTAGAAGCGTGGTGCGCGCCTTTCTGCCCGAAGCCTCCAATGTCGAGGTGGTCGGCGAGCATGGCGAAGTCGCCCCGCTCGACCGCGTGCACGATTCCGGCCTGTTCATCGGGGCGCTGCCTAACGCCTCGAAACGTTATCAGCTGCGCGCAAAATTCGGAGGCAACGTCGTCGAGTTCGAGGATGCCTACCGCTTTCCGCCGATCCTGACCGATTTCGACCTTTATCTGCTCGGCGAAGGCACTCACCAGCGCCTTTACGACAAGCTCGGCGCCCATCCGATGCGGCACGAAGGTGTCGATGGCATCGGCTTCGTGGTGCTGGCGCCGAATGCGCGGCGCGTCTCCGTGGTCGGCGATTTCAATTTCTGGGATGGCCGGCGCCATCCCATGCGCGTACGCGGTAGCGGCTATTGGGAACTATTCATCCCGCATGCGAAGGTTGGTGATCACTACAAGTTCGAAATCATCGGCCCGCACGGCCATCTGCTTCCGCTGAAGTCCGATCCGCTGGCGTTCGCGAGCGAGGTGCGGCCGAAGACCGCCTCCATCGTGTTCGACGAGGCGCATCTGCCGCGGCCACGGCCGGCGCCCGACGGCATCAACGCGCTGTCGGCGCCGATGTCGATCTACGAGGTCCATCTCGGCTCGTGGCGGCGCAAGAACGGCAATGAATGGCTCACCTATCGCGAGTTGGCCGAGCAGCTACCGGCCTACGCGCGCGACATGGGTTTCACCCATCTCGAATTCCTGCCTGTCAGCGAGCATCCCTTCGACGGCTCGTGGGGCTACCAACCGACCGGCCTTTATGCGCCGACCAGCCGCTTCGGCACGCCGGAGGATTTTGCCGCGCTGGTCGATGCCTGCCATCGCGAGGGCGTCGGCGTGCTGCTCGACTGGGTGCCCGGCCATTTCCCGGACGATCCGCATGGCCTCGGCAGCTTCGACGGCACCGCGCTCTACGAGCACGCCAACCCGCTCCAGGGTCGCCATCTGGATTGGGGCACGCTGATCTACAATTACGGCCGCACCGAAGTGACGAACTTCCTGGTGTCGAACGCTCTGTTCTGGCTGGAGCGCTACGCGATCGACGGGCTGCGCGTCGATGCGGTGGCATCCATGCTCTATCTCGATTACAGCCGGCCGCCCGGAGCGTGGATTCCGAACCAGTACGGCGGGCGGGAGAACATCGAGGCGATCAACTTCTTGCGCCGCTTCAACACGGAAGTCTTCGCCCGCTTCGCGCAGGCGACCACGGCGGCTGAGGAGTCCACCGCCTGGCCTCAGGTCTCGCGCCCGGTCGAATTCGGCGGGCTCGGCTTCGGCTACAAATGGAACATGGGCTGGATGCACGACACGCTGAGCTACATCAGCAAGGATCCGATCTACCGCAAGCACCATCACGGCGAGATCCTGTTCGGCCTTCATTATGCGTTCTCGGAAAACTTCATCCTGCCGCTGTCTCATGACGAGGTCGTGCACGGCAAACGCTCGATTCTCGGCCGCATGCCAGGCGACGAGTGGCAGCGCTTTGCGAACTTGCGCGCCTATTACAGCTTCATGTTCGGCCATCCCGGCAAGAAGCTGTTGTTCATGGGCGCGGAGATCGCGCAGAGCCGCGAATGGAACCACGACCAGTCGCTCGACTGGCACCTGCTCGAATACAAGTACCATTCCGGCATCCAGGCGCTGATCCGCGATCTCAACCGGCTCTATCGCGCGGTGCCGGCGCTGCATCAGATGGATTGCGACCAGGCCGGCTTCGAATGGTTGATCACCGACGATGCCAACCGCAACGTCTTCGCCTGGCTGCGCAAGGGTTTCGACGAGCAGGCGCGATGCCTGGTGATCGTCAACTTCTCGCCGAACGTCTATCAGAATTACCGCGTACGCGTGCCCTTTGGCGGCAAGTGGAAGGAAGTGCTCAACTCGGATTCCGCCCATTATGGCGGCAGCAATGTCGGCAACATCGGCGAAGTTCACGCCGAGGGCGGCGAGCTCCGCCTCACGATTCCGCCGCTTGCCGCAATCTTCCTCGTTCCGGAAAGCTGACACATGCGCCTGACTGCTGGATCGCCCGCACGCCTCGGCGCAAGCTGGGACGGACGCGGCACCAATTTCGCGCTGTTCTCCGCCAACGCGCAGAAGGTCGAGCTCTGCCTGTTCGACACACAGGGCCGCCGCGAGCTCGAACGCATCGAATTGCCTGAGAGGACCGAAGACGTCTGGCACTGCTATCTCAACGACGTCTCGCCCGGCCAGCTCTACGGTTACCGCGTGCACGGCCCCTACGAGCCCGAGCACGGCCACCGCTTCAACGCCAACAAGCTGCTGCTCGACCCCTATGCCAAGCGGCTTGCAGGACGGTTGGTCTGGAGCGATGCGCATTTCGCCTACCGCACCGGGTCACCACGCGAGGACCTGTCGTTCGACCGGCGCGACAATGCGCGCGGCATGCCAAAGGCCGTCGTCGTCGACGAGACCTTCAACTGGGGCCGGCGTGAGATCAGGCCCAACATCCCCTGGGAAGACACCATCATCTACGAGGCCCACGTCAAGGGCCTGACGCAGAAGCGCGATGACGTGCCGCCGAACCTGCGCGGCACCTATGGCGGTCTGTCATCGCCGGCGATGATCGAGCATCTGAAGAGGCTCGGCGTCACCACGATCGAGCTCCTGCCGGTGCACAGCTTCGTCGACGACCGCATCCTGGTGGAGAAGAAGCTTGCCAATTACTGGGGCTACAATACGCTGTCCTTCTTCGCGCCCGAGCCGCGCTACGCGCAGGACAACGCGCTCGATTCCTTCCGCACAACGGTCGCGCGGCTGCACGACGCCGGCATCGAGGTTATGCTGGACGTCGTCTACAACCACACCGCCGAGGGCAATCACCTCGGGCCGACACTGTGCTACCGCGGCATCGACAACGCCTCCTATTACTGGCTGAACCGCGAGAACCCGCGCTATTACGACGACTTCACCGGCTGCGGCTCGTCGGTGAACCTCACCCATCCGCGCGTGCTCCAGATGGTGATGGATTCGCTTCGCTACTGGGTCGAGGTCTGCCATGTCGACGGCTTCCGTTTCGACCTCGCCACCACGTTGGCGCGCGGCCCGAACGGTTTTGATCGCGGTAGCTCGTTCCTGACCGCGGTCCGGCAGGATCCCGTGCTGGCGACCGTCAAGCTCGTCGCCGAACCGTGGGATCTCGGGCTCGGCGGCTACCAGGTCGGCGCCTTCCCCTCGCAATGGTCGGAATGGAACGATCGCTACCGCAGCGCCATGCGCCGCTACTGGAGCGGCGAAGGCAGCCTGATTGGCGACATCTCCAGCCGTATGACGGCGTCATCCGACCTCTTCAACCATGACGGAAGACGGCCGCGCGCCAGCATCAACCACATCACCGTGCATGACGGCTTCACGCTCGCCGACCTCTTCAGCTACAACGAGAAGCACAACGAGGCTAACGGCGAGGACAATCGCGACGGCTCCAATGACAACCACAGCAACAATTGCGGCGTCGAGGGCCCGACTGACGACCTCCAGATCCTCGGTCTGCGCCGGCAGCTTCGCAAGAACGTGCTGGCCTGCCTGATGCTGGCGCAAGGCGTTCCGCTGATCCTCGCCGGCGACGAGGTCGGCAATTCGCAAACCGGCAACAACAATGCCTATTGCCAGGACAACGAGGTCGGCTGGATCAATTGGGACAATCTCGGCAAAGAGGACGACGACATGGTCGATTTCGTCGCCCATCTCGCCGACATCCGCCGCCGGTTCTCGCAACTGCGCAGCCATCGCTGGCTCGATGGCCGCCCGAAAGACGGCATCTCCTACGGTGCGCTGTGGCTGACGCCGGCCGGCGACGAGATGACGGAGAACGATTGGAAATTCCCGGAAGGGCGGTTTCTCTCCTATGTGATGGGACCGATGGAACCGGGCAGCGCCGCGATCTTTATCGTTCTGAACGCCGCTCCTGAAGAGATCGCATTCAAATTGCCCAAAATGACCGAATACAAGAGCTGGCAGCAGATCCTCAACACGACCGAGGCCAGGCTGAACTCGATCGACTTCCTGCCCGGAAGCGACAGCAAAGCGCCGCCGCGATCCGTGCTCGCCTTCGCGGGGGCGCTATGAGGCCATCCTTCGGGGCGAGGCCGACCAAGGACGGCGTGTCGTTCCGGCTGTGGGCGCCCGGCGCGCGCCGTGTCGACCTCCTGCTCGACAGAAGGCACGCGATGCAGCGCCGGCAGGATGGCTGGTACGTGGCCGATATTGCCGGGCTGCGCGCCGGTAGCGATTACAAATTCCGGATCGACGACGAGATCGAGGTGCCCGATCCGGCCTCGGCATTCCAGCCGGCGGATGTGTTTGGCCCGAGCGAGGTGATCGATCACGACGTCTTCGCCTGGCGCGCGCGCGATTGGCGCGGCTGCCCTTGGGAAGAGACGGTGCTGATCGAGACCCATGTCGGCACCTTCACGCCGGAGGGCACGTACCGCGCCATGATCGACAAGCTCGATCATCTCACAACGACCGGCATCACTGCACTGGAATTAATGCCGCTGGCCGATTTCGCCGGCCGCCGCGGCTGGGGCTATGACGGGGTGCTGTGGTATGCGCCCGACAGCACCTATGGCCGGCCCGAAGACCTGAAGACGCTGATCGACGAGGCACATCTGCGCGGGCTCATGGTGTTCCTCGACGTCGTCTACAATCATTTCGGTCCCGAGGGGAATTACCTGGGCCGCTATGCGCCGACCTTCTTTACCGAGGCACACACGCCCTGGGGCAGCGCGATCGATTATCGCGTGCCCCAGGTGCGCGCATTCGCGGTCGAGAACGCGCTGTCCTGGCTCAGCGACTACCGCTTCGATGGCCTGCGGCTGGATGCCGCCAACCACATCATGGCAGTGCCCGGCGAGCAGTCGATGCTGCAAGACCTCAGCGTCGCCGCCGGCGAGCTCGCCAAGGCCACGGGACGGCACATCCATCTCGTGTTGGAGAACGGCGACAACCGTGCGAGCCTGCTCGATGCCGCCCAGGAGCCGCCGAACGGCAAATATCGCGGTCAGTGGAACGACGACTATCACCACGTCTGGCACGTGATGCTGACCGGCGAGCTCGCCGGTTACTATGCCGACTACCAGACCCCGCGCATGGATCTTGCGCGCGCGCTCGCATCGGGCTTCGTCTACCAGGGCGAGATCTCGGAATTCTGGGGCAAGAAGCCGCGCGGCGAGCCGAGCGGCGAGCTGCCGCCGGCGACCTTCGTCAATTTTCTCCAGAACCACGACCAGATCGGCAACCGCCCACTCGGCGACCGGCTCGAGAGCCTGGCAGGATCAAAGCAGATCGAAGCCGCGCTCGCGGTGACGCTTCTCGCACCGATGATCCCGATGCTGTTCATGGGCGAGGAATGGGGCTCGACAGCGCCCTTCCCGTTCTTCTGCGATTTTCAGGGCGGCCTTGCCGATGCCGTCCGCAAGGGGCGCAAGCAGGAATATGCCTGGGCTTACGAGAAATATGGCGACGAGGTACCGGATCCGCTCGATCCGGCCACGCTGCAATCGGCCGTGCTCGACTGGACCGGCCGCACCTCCGAACAGAAGGCACGACTCGCGCTGGTGCGCGAGCTGCTCGCCGTCCGCCGCCAGGAGGTCATGCCCCGCCTGAAAGGAGCGAGTTTCGGCGATGCCGAGGCAGCGGATACGGGCTTGCTCACCGCGCATTGGCGAATGGGCGACGGCACGACTCTGCGCTTGGCCGCCAATCTCTCGGACAAGGATATCGCGTATTCCAACCTCAATTCGGGCACGCCGATCTGGGGCGGCGAGGCCGGCGAGCGGCTTCCGCCCTGGTCGGTGGTCTGGCGTCTCGGAGGCTAGCATGCCTCCGGCCATTCCGCTCGCGACTTACCGGCTCCAGCTCACCGCGGATTTCGGCTTCGACAAGGCCGCCGCGGTTGTGCCCTATCTGAAGGCGCTCGGGATCACGCATCTCTACGCCTCCCCGGTGATGAAGGCTCGCAAGGGCTCGACCCACGGCTATGACACGGTCGATCACAGCCAGCTCAGCCCCGAACTCGGCGGCGAGACCGGTTTCGCGCGGCTGAGCGAAACATTGATCCATCACGACCTCGGACTCATCATCGACTTCGTGCCCAATCACGTCGGCGTGCATTTTGCCGACAATCCCTGGTGGCTCGACGTGCTGGAGTGGGGCCAGGCTTCACCGCATGCGGTCTCATTCGACATCGACTGGGATCAACTGGCCTTCCGCGCCCGCGGCGGCGTGCTGCTGCCGATTCTCGGCGCGCCCTATGGCGATGCGCTCGAGCGCGGCGAGATCGAGCTGCGTTATGATCCGGACCAGGGCAGTCTTTCCGCCTGGTATTTCGAGCACCGCTTACCCGTCGCGCCGGAGCGCTATGGCGAAGTGCTGCGGATGATCGTCAAGGAGGCGGATGCGGGGGAAACGGAGCCCGGCAAGCGCCTGCTTGCGCTCGCGGCGCGCTACACCGGACTGCGCCGTCCCAACCGCAAGGAAGCTCCCGCGTTCAAGGCAGAACTCAAGGACATTGCGGGCGCTGCCGACATCATCGCGCGCGGACTTGCCGCCTATCGCGCTGCCAAGGACCGTCCCGCCCAGACGCTGGCGCTGCATCATCTGCTCGAGCGCCAGCACTACAAGCTCGGGCATTGGCGCCTCGCCTCCAGCGACATCAACTATCGCCGCTTCTTCGACGTCAACGGCCTCGCCGGCTTGCGCGTCGAGGATCCCGGCACGTTTGCCGCCACGCACCGGCTGGTCAAGCAGCTCATCGCCGACGGCAGACTGCAAGGCATCCGTCTCGATCACATCGACGGCCTGCGCGATCCCGCACAATATTGCCAGCGGCTGCGCCGGCTGGTCCGCGACGCCCAAGGCAACACAAAGCCATTCTATACAGTGGTCGAGAAGATCCTGTGCGAGCACGAGCGCCTGCCGCATTTCGCCGGGGTCCAGGGCACCACCGGCTATGAATGGATGAACGTCATCACCCAGGTGCTGGTCGACGCCAAGGGGCTGACGGCGTTGGACGAGACCTGGCGGCAGATCAGCAACCGGCCGCCCCGGCTTGCGCCTTACGTCAAGGACGCCAAGCGGCGGGTGCTGGAGACGCTGCTCACCAGCGAGTTCACCGTGCTGACGCGCCTTTTGGCGCGCATCGCCAACGGGCATTACTCGACGCGCGACTTCTCGGCCGACAGCTTGCGCCAGGCCCTCGAGCTCTATGTGCTGCATTTCCCGGTCTACCGCACTTACCTCACGACGAGCGCGCCGACCGCACACGATCGCAAGCTGATCGATGAGACCATCGAACGCGCCCGCGGAGAATGGTTCGCCGCGGATGATGGCATTTTCGACTTCCTCCGCGACGCTCTGACCATGGACCTGCTCAAACCTGGGCGTCCCCCACACAGCGCGCCGCGCGTACGCCGCTTCGCGCTGAAGGTGCAGCAATTCACCGGACCGATGATGGCGAAGTCGCTGGAGGACACCGCGTTCTACCAGTTCCACCGGCTGCTCGCGCTGAACGAGGTCGGCGGTGATCCCGCGAGCATCGGCCTCACTATTCCCGCTTTCCATCAGGCCATGCAGGCCCGTGCCAGGGAATGGCCGCACGGCATGACCGCCACGGCCACCCACGACACCAAGCGCGGCGAGGACGCCCGCGCGCGGATCGCGGCGCTCAGCGAGATTCCCGGCGAATGGACCAGCGCGGTGGCGCGCTGGAAGGTGTTGAACGCGCCACATCTCACCCACCGAGATAGTTTCCGCGCGCCGTCGGCGACATTCGAGTACATGCTCTACCAGACCCTGCTCGGAGCCTGGCCGCTCCAGGGGCCGGTCGGTCCTGATTTTGTCGAGCGCATCCAGGCCTATGCCCTCAAGGCCGCGCGTGAAGGCAAGGAGGAGACGAGCTGGCTCAATCCGCATGAAGCGTATGAAAACGGGGTCAAGAGCTTCATCGACAAGATCCTCGACCCCGCCCAGTCCGCAGAATTCCTGGAGGCTCTGCAGACCCTGGCCCGCCGCGTCGCACTGCTCGGCATGTTGAACTCGCTGAGCCAGCTCACGCTCAAGGCGACGCTGCCAGGCGTGCCAGACTTCTACCAAGGCACCGAATTCTGGGACCTCTCGCTGGTCGACCCCGACAACCGGCGGCCGGTGGACTTTGCCGCGCGCCGCAGGGCGCTGACGTCCTTGGAAGCTCCGGACTGGAGCGACCTGATCAAGGCCTGGCCGGACGGCCGGCTCAAGCTGGCCTGGACGCGTCACCTCCTTAAGCTCCGCAATCGGCTCCCCGACATCTTCGTCCAGGGTGACTATCAGCCACTCGAGGTTCACGGCGGGCATGCTGAGCACGTCATCGCGTTCGCCCGCCGCCATGGCCGGGCGGCCGCGATCGTCGCGGTCGGGCGTCACTTTGCGCCGTTCACGCAAGGAGGTCGGGAATGGCCGGCGCTGGAAGGCTTCGATGCAACCGTCGATATCACCGGCTACACCGCGGCAGGCTTTGCAGGCGATGAACTGCCGCTCGCGCGGGCCCTGCGCGATCTTCCCGGGACCGTCATCGAGGCGCGCACCGCCAGTGCAGCAAAGCCGATGCGGCAGCGCGTGCGCGCCTGAGGCTACTTTCCGTCCTTGGTCAGCAGCAACTGTCCGCGCTTCCTGATCGCGCCCTGGGCCATCTCGGCAAAGCGTTGCAACAGCCGGGGCAGCACCACCTCGACCCGGACGTGATCTTCGGCAACGTCGACCTTGCCGGTCGCGATCTGCCCGAGCGCGCGGATGCGAAAATTCATGCAGTCGCCGCTCCAACGCTCCTCTTCGACCTGCATCACGGGAATGCTTGCTGCGGCGCGGCCAAGCCCCGTCTTGAGCCGGCGTACCGCCTCGTCGCGGCCGAGACGATGCGGAATTGAGACGACGAGCGGTTCTGCCATGGCCGTGACCCTGCTGCTGATCCTCACCTCATCATGCCGCATGGAAAGGCAAAAGTTCCAAACTGCTGAAGCAGGAACCCGCATTGCGAAGCCGGAACTTTAAAACCTGCGGCAAGTTGCCCCCGGATAACGGGACAGGTCAGACGACCCTTTCAAGAAAGGGCTGGAGGAGACTCGCATGTCTATCGGCACGATCATTCTGATCATCTTGGTCATCGCCCTGCTCGGCGGCTTCAGCGGCATCGGCGGCGGGCCGTTCTACGGCACCGGTTATTACGGCGGCGGCGGCCTCGGTCTCGTCATCGTCATCCTGCTGATCCTGCTCCTGATGGGACGCATATAGCCGAGGCGGATCGCGTAGGGTGGGCAAGGCGAAAGCGTGCCCACCACCGTTCCGCGACGAGAAAGAAAATGGTGGGCACGCGCCGCTTTGCCCACCCTACGCGCGACGCGCGGTAGCACAAACCTACTTCACCTTTCCCGCCAGCTTCTTGATCGCCGCCTTGATCGATGCGGCGGCATCCTCATAGCCCTCCCACGCTTTCGATCGCGCCAGCAGGCCCGGCACCGTGCGCATCGTATATCGCTTCGGATCGAGGTCGCTCTTCACCTGCGCCCAAGTCACGGGCATCGACACCGTGGCACCGGTGCGCGCGCGCGGCGACAGTGGGGCAACCGCGGTCGACATGCGGTCGTTGCGCAAATAGTCCAGGAAGATCTTTCCCTTGCGCAGCTTCTTCGACATGTTGAGCAGATAGCGTTCGGGATCGTCATCGGCCATCCACTGGCAGACGCCTTGCGCAAACGCCTTGGCCTCCTTCCAGCTCACCTTGTCGCGCGCGCCGTGGAGCAGCGGCACCACCACGTGGAGGCCCTTGCCGCCTGTGGTCTTGCAGAAGCTGTCCATGCCGATATCGCTCAGCCGCTGCCGCATCTCCTTGGCCGCCTCGACGACGTCGGCGAATTCGACGTCGGGCGCCGGATCGAGATCGAATACCAGCCGGCCCGGCGTGTCATAGGCATAGGGCGCGCAATTCCAGGGATGCAGCTCGACGCCGCCGATCTGCGCCACCGCCGCGAGCCCTTCGATCCGATCGATCTGCAAATACGGCTTGCGGTCGCCGGAGACTCTTGCGAGCTCCAGGAGGTTCGACGTCCCCTGCATGGCATGGCGCTGGAAGAAGCACTCGCCCTTGATGCCGTCAGGGGCGCGGATCAGCGAGCACGGCCGGCCCTTGAGGTGCACGATCATCCATTCGCCGACGGCTTCGAGATAGCGCGCGAGGTCCAACTTGGTCACGGCATCGCCATGTCCGTCATCGGGCCACAGCTCCTTGTCCGGCTTGGAGATGACGACGCCCATGACCTCGGCGTTGCTGCCGCCCAGGGCCGACTGCGCACCTGGCCGCGCTTTTGCGCGCTTCGCTCCTTTGGCCGAGGGTTCGGCGAGCTCGGTATCGACCGGCGTCTCCGCCTCAACCTCCTTGGCCGGCTTGTCCTGCCGCAGTCCCTTGAACGCGGCCTGACGGATATTGCCGTCGGCCGTGAAGCCGGCGAACTCGATCTCGGCGACGAGCTCCGGCTTCAGCCAGTGCACCTCGCGGGTCTTCTTCGGCGCGTTCTTGCCGCCGAAGGGGCTTTGCTTGGCCTCCATGGCCTTCAGTGAAGGCATGAGGCGCTTGACCTTGTCGGCGCCAAAGCCTGTGCCGACCATGCCGACGAAGGCGAGATGATCGCCGCGCTGCACGCCCGCCATCAGCGAGCGGAACTTGCCGTTCGTGGTCTTGTAGCCGCCGATCACCACCTCATGGCCGGCGCGACATTTCGACTTGACCCAGCTCTCGGTGCGGCCGGAGCGATACGGCGCATCCAGCTTCTTCGACACCACACCCTCGAGCTCGAGCTTGCAGGCCGATTGCAGCACGGCATCGCCCCCGCTCTCGAAATGCTCGACATACCGGATCTGGCTCGTTTTCCGCTTGCGTGATTCCAGAAGCTCCTTCAGCCGCGCCTTGCGCTCGCCAAGCGGCAGCCGACGGTAATCCTCGCCCTCGGCGAAGAGGAGGTCGAAGGCAAAGAAGATGAGCTCGTCGGTCTTGCCGTCCGACAACGCAGCCTGAAGCGAGGAGAAGTTCGGCGCGCCGTTGTGGTCGAGCGCGACGATCTCGCCGTCGATCAGCACATCCGGCAGCGCCCCCGCTTCCTTGGCAATGGAGACGAATTTGCCGGTCCAGTCGAGACCCTTCCGCGTCTTGAGCGTCGCCTCGCCGTCCTCGACCCGGAGCTGGACGCGATAGCCGTCGAACTTGATCTCATGGCACCAGCCACCATCGGCCGGCGGCCGCTCGACCAGCGTGCAGAGCTGCGGCGCCACGAAGTCCGGCATCTCCGAGACCTTCTTGGCGCTCGCTGCTGTCGTGGCTGTCTTCTTCGCCGTCGGTCTAGCCTTCAACGCCGTGCGCGGCGCGGGAGTCACTGTGCGCCCTTTCGTCTCCTCGGCGCGGTTGGATTGCCAGACTGCGTCGGCCTTGCCCTTCGGCCCCTTGGCCAGCATGAAGGGCTTGGGCGCGCGGCCCTTTCCTTCAGCGATTTGCTCCATCGCGCGACCAGAAGCAACGGACTTGTCTTGCTCGAGGATGTCGTTGTCGTTGCCCTCGCGCGCATATTCGTCACGATGCTTGATGAGCAGCCAGTTTGTCCGCTTACCGCCGGTGCGGTCGTTGCGCATGCGCACCAGCACCCAGCTTCCCTGTAGCTTCTCGCCATGGAGGGTGAACTTGAGATCGCCCTTCTTGAAGCCGGCTTCCGGATCTTCCGATTCCCAATAGCCTCGATCCCACAGCATCACGGTGCCGCCACCATACTGGCCTTCGGGGATCGTGCCTTCGAAATCACCATAGTCGAGCGGATGGTCCTCGACCTCGACCGCCAGCCGCTTGTCATGCGGATCGAGCGAGGGCCCCTTCGTCACGGCCCAGGATTTGAAGACACCGTCGAACTCGAGTCGGAGGTCGTAGTGCAGCCGGCTCGCATCGTGCTTCTGGATCACGAAGCGCCGCTGCTTCGACGGCGCCACGGCGGTCTTGCCCGATGGCTCGGGCGTTTTCTCGAAATCACGCTTCTGTCGGTAAGTGGAGAGTTTTTGCAGCACGACCGGTCCCGCTCTCTTTCGGCATTCAAGCCTATCACGGCCAAAGTCCCACCCGGAACCAAAACCCCATGGCCGGGTTGGGGTTCCAAAACGCCTTGAAAACGCTGGAGAATGGAATGGCCCCGCGTGCCTATTGGAAGGGAACGTTGAAGCTCTCGCTGGTCAGCTGCCCCGTCGTGCTCTACCCCGCTGCAACCGCCGCCGAGAAGACGCGGTTTCATCTCATCAACCGCGAGACCGGGAACCGGCTCAAGCAGCAGATGATCGATTCCGAGACCGGCGACGTCGTCGAGAGCGACCAGAAGGGCCGCGGCTACGAGCTGCGCAAGGGCAAGTATGTCGAGATCGAGCCGGAGGAGCTCGAAGCGGTGCAGATCGAGAGCAACCACACCATCGACATCGAGAGCTTCGTGCCGCGCGAGGAGATCGACAAGCGTTACCTTAACCACCCCTATTACATCGCGCCCGACGGCAAGGCCGCGGCCGACGCCTTTGCCGTGATCCGCGATGCGATGAAGGATCAGGACCGCGTGGCCCTCGCGAAAATCGTGCTCACCAATCGCGAGCACGTGATGGCGATCGAGCCTCTCGGCAAGGGCCTGCTCGGCACCACGCTGCGCTATCCGTACGAGCTGCGCGACGAGGACCAGTTCTTCGATGACATCAAGAGCCCGAAGATCACCAAGGACATGGTCGAGCTCGCCGGTCACATCCTGCACAGCAAGGCCGCGCATTTCGACCCTAGCGAATTCAAGGACGAGTACGAGAACGCGCTGAAGGCGCTGGTGAAGCGCAAGGCCAGCGGCAAGAAGATCGAGCTGCCGCAGCCCGAGGAGCGGCCGAGCAACGTCGTCAGCCTCATGGACGCGCTGAAGCAGAGCCTGAAGGGGCGCGGAGGCGGGAAGACATCGGCGAAGCCCCACGCGCGCCGGTCGACCGGGCGGCATCGCAGCGCGAAGAAGGCGCACCGGTCGACGGCAAGGCATCGCAAGGCAGGCTGACTGTCATTCCGGCGCGACGCAAGGCATCGCCCCCGGAATGACGGCTGGTCTAATCACCCGCCTTCAGCCTGTATCCGATTCCCGTCTCGGTCAGCACATAGTGCGGCCGTTCCGGGTCGGCTTCGATCTTCTGGCGGAGCTGGCGGACATAGACGCGCAGATATTGCGCGTCGGTCAGCTCGTCCCAGAGCTCCTTGAGCAGGAAGCGATGGGTGAGCACCTTGCCGGCGTGCTGCACCAGGACGCGAAGGAGATCGTATTCCTTCGGTGACAGCTTCACCTCGCGCTCGCCGACCTTGACGATGCGGCGGACGAGATCGACGGAGAGATCGCCGGTGCGAAACACAGGGCGCTCGCCTTTGACTTGAAGCTGGTGGCGCAGCGCGGCACGCAAGCGGGCCAGAAGCTCTTCCATGCCGAACGGCTTGGTCAGGTAATCGTCGGCGCCGAGATCGAGCGCCTGCACTTTGCCGGCCTCGTCGCCGCGGCTCGACAGCACCACGATCGGCACCTCCTCGTTGCGGGCGCGGATGGTGCGCAGCAGCTCGTGTCCCTGCACGTCGGGCAGGCCGAGATCGAGGATGATCAGCGCCGGCTCCTCGGCAAGCCTGTCCAGCGCGGTCTTGCCGTTCGACGCCTCCAGAATCTCATAGCCCTGCGTCGTCAGCCCCATCCGCAGCAGTTTACGGATCGGCGGCTCGTCATCGATGACCAGGACCTTGATCGGGGCAGCACTCACGCGGCGGTATCCAATGCGTGGGTCTGCACTGGGACGGGCAGACGGATGGTGAGGATCGCGCCGCTCCGGTCGCTGCGGTTGGCGGCCGAGATCGTGCCCCGCATCGCCTCGACGAAACCACGGGAGATAGCGAGGCCGAGGCCGGTACCGGGCCGGATATGATCACCCTTCTGCACGCGATAGAACTTGTCGAACACGCTCTCGAGCTCGTCGGGTGGGATGCCGCCGCCCTCATCGGCGATCTGGAGAACGATCTCATCCCGCTCGCGCTGACTGCGGATCGCGATCGTGGTGTCGGGCGCCGAGTATTTCGCGGCGTTGTCGAGCAGGTTGAACAGCACTTGCTCGAACAGCACGGCATCGAGCTCGAGCATCGGCACATCGGCCGCCAGCGCAAGCTCGACCTTGTGAGCAGCGAGGATCTTGGCCGCTCGCCGCAGCGCGCTACCGACGATCTCGCCGAGATCGTGCAGCGCCGTATTGGGCACGATGGCGCCGGATTCGAGCTTGGTCATGTCGAGCAGATTGGCAATGAAGCGGTTGAGCCGTTCGGACTCGTCGATCACGGTCGCGAGCAGGTCGCGCTTCTCGGTGTCAGAGAGCGCGCCGTCGAGGTCGCGCATGGTGGAGGCCGCCCCAAGGACCGAGGCGAGCGGCGTCTTCAAATCGTGCGAGATCGAGGTCAGGAGCGCCGAACGCAGCCGTTCGGATTCGACAGTGCGCTTGACGCGATCCATGTCCTCGACCAGCAGCACGCGTTCGATTGCGAGCGCGCCCTGGTCGACCAGCGCATCGAGCAGCCGGCGCTGGTCCGGGGTCAATAGCGGGCCGGTGCGGTCGTTGTCGATGCCGATGACGCCGATCGGACCACGGCCGGTGCGCATCGGCAGGAACAGCCGTTTCGCACCCGGCAGGGTGTCCGAGCCGCGGCCTGCGGTGCGGTCGTTGCTCCAGGCCCAATTGGCGGCGGCGAGGTCGGCCTGATCGAGCTCATCCTCCGGCGGATAGCCGGATTTCACCGTGAGCAGGCCCTCTTCCGGCAGCAGCAACACGACGCGGACCTTCAGCATCAGCGCGATCTGATAGGCGGTTGCCCACAACACATCGTCGAGCGTGCCGGTGCCGGCGAGCTTGCGGCTGAAGGCATGGAGCTGCTCGGTCATCCGGATCCGGCCGATCGCGGTGTCGGCCTGGATGCGCACACGTGCCGCGACATTGGAGACGATCATCGCCACCACCACGAACAGCACGAAGGCGGCAACGTTGGTCGGGTCGGTGATCGTGAAGGTATAGATCGGCGGCAGGAAGAAGAAATTGTAGCACAGCGAGGCCGCGACGGTCGCGAGCAGCGACGGCCACAGGCCGTAGCGGACCGCAACCGCGACCACCGCCGTCAGCAGCACGAGGTCGACGTTCTCGATGCCGAACCGGGGCTGGACCAGCTCCGCGGCGCCGAGCCCGATCAGCACGATCCCGAGCGCCTTCAGATAGGGCAGCGGGTTGAACGGCTCCGCGCGCGCAGCGGTCTGTACCGCGGTCTTGGGCACGGCCTCGCCGGGCAGCTCGTCACCGGCGATGACGTGGACGGTGATGTTGCCGGCGCGGCGCACCAGGTCATGCACGACTGAGCCGCGCGCTATCTCGAACCAGCGCGAGCGGGTCGACTTGCCGATCACGATCTGGGTGACGTTGTTGCCTTGTGCGAAGTTCACGACGTCGTCGGCGATGCGGCGGCCCACAGCGGGAATCGTCAGCGCCTCGCCGCCGAGCGATTCGGCAAGCCGCAGCGTATCGGCCAGCCGGTCGCGCTCCTCGTCGGAAAGCTGGAGCGAGCGGCGCGTCTCGATCGAGAGCGCGGTGAACGGGGCATGCAGCCGATCGGCCAGCCGCTTGGTATAGCGCACCAGCCCGGCCGCGCGCGGATCCTCGCTGACGCAGACGAGGATACGTTCGCCCGCAGCCCAGGGACCGGCGATGGCGTTCGCCTGCATGTGGGTGAGGAGCTGCTCGTCGACCCGCTCGGCCGTGCGCCGCAAGGCGAGCTCGCGCAACGCGGTCAGATTGCCCGGCGAGAAATAATGCTCCAGCGCCCGCTCGGCTTGCCTCGGCACATAGACCTTGCCCTCCTTCAGCCGCTGAATCAGGTCGTCGGGCGTGAGGTCGATCAGCTCGATCGCATCGGCGCGATCGAACACCGAATCCGGCACCGTCTCGCGCACCCGCACATGGGTAATCTGGGCGACGACGTCGTTCAGGCTCTCGATGTGCTGGATGTTGACGGCGGTATAGACGTCGATGCCGCGGGAGAGCAGTTCCTCGACATCGAGATAGCGCTTGGGGTGGCGGCTGCCGACCGCGTTGGTGTGGGCGAGTTCGTCGACCAGCGCAATTTGCGGCCGCCGCGCGATCACGGCATCGAGGTCCATCTCCTCGACGATCTGGCCGCGGTAGTCGATCCTCTTGCGGGGGACCATTTCGAGCCCGCGCACCAGCGCCTCGGTCTCAGCCCGGCCGTGGGTCTCGACGAAGCCGACCACGACGTCGATGCCGGCTTTGCGCTTGGCGTGGGCGCTTTGCAGCATCTCGTAGGTCTTGCCGACGCCCGGGGCGGCGCCCACGAAGATCTTCAGCTTGCCGCTCGCGCTTTCTGCCCGACGCGCGGTTTCCAGCAACGCATCGGGCGACGGACGTTGTTCGGGATCGCGGCGCGGTTGAACCATCAGGCCAATATAATCATCCCGGCGTGCTGAGCCTAGACTACTTCGCGGCGCGGTCGAGCGCGAGATTCAGCGCCAGCACGTTGACGCGGGGCTCGCCGATCAGGCCCAGCAAACGGCCTTCGGTATTGGCAGTCACGAGCTGCCTGACCTGGTCCTCCGGCACATTCCGTGCCTTCGCCACGCGCGGCACCTGGAATTGCGCCGCTTCCGGCGAGATGTCGGGATCAAGACCGCTAGCTGACGTCGTCACCAGATCGACCGGTATCGGCGCGGATGGATTTTCTACCTTCAGCTTGTCCACATCTTCCTTCAGCCGGTCGGCCAGCGCCTTGCTGGTGGGGCCGAGATTGGAGCCGCCCGAATTGGCAGCGTTGTAGGGCGCCGGCACAGTTTTGGTCGAATCATTGGGATCGGGCGCCAGCGTCGCCGAGGGACGACCGCGGAAATATTTGTCGTCCTTGAACTCCTGCCCGATCAGAGCGGATCCGACCACCCTGCCGTCCCTTTCGATTAGGCTGCCCTGCGCCTGCACCGGAAACAACGTGCCGGCGATGGCAGTCATTGCGAGCGGATAGGCAAGGCCCGTAATGGCGGTGAGCACCAGCAAGAGCACGATGCCGGGGCGAATTTCTCTGAGCATGATGGGTCTCCAGTTATTTCATCATTACAAGCGAAGCGAAGCAATCCAGAGTTTCTCCGCGGCGGCAGCCAGGATTGCATCGTCGCTTCGCTCCTCGCAATGAGGGGACTAAGCCAAATGCAAGGCGGTGACGACGAGGTCGATCGCCTTGATGCCGATGAAGGGAATAACGATGCCGCCGAGGCCGTAGATCAAGAGGTTGCGGCGGAGCAGCGCGCCGGCACCGACAGCGCGGTAGGCGACGCCCTTCAGCGCCAGTGGAATCAACGCCACGATGATGAGGGCATTGAAGATGATCGCCGACAGGATGGCGCTCTGCGGGCTCGACAGGCTCATGACGTTGAGCACGTTGAGTTGGGGGTAAAACGCCAGGAACATCGCCGGGATGATCGCAAAATACTTGGCGACATCGTTGGCGATGGAGAACGTGGTCAGCGCACCGCGCGTCATCAAGAGCTGCTTGCCGATCTCGACCACCTCGATCAGCTTGGTCGGGTTGGAGTCGAGATCGACCATGTTGCCGGCCTCACGGGCGGCCTGGGTGCCGGTGTTCATGGCGACACCGACATCGGCCTGCGCGAGCGCCGGCGCATCGTTGGTACCGTCGCCGCACATGGCGACCAGCTTGCCCTTGGCCTGCTCATCGCGAATCAGCCGGAGCTTGTCCTCGGGGGTGGCCTGCGCCAGGAAGTCGTCGACGCCCGCTTCCGCCGCGATCGCGGCCGCCGTCATCGGGTTGTCGCCTGTAATCATGATGGTGCGGATACCCATGCGGCGCAGCTCGGCGAAGCGTTCGCGGATGCCGCCCTTGACGATGTCCTTGAGCTGGATGACGCCGAGCAGCTTGCCGTCCCTGGCGACCGCGAGCGGCGTGCCGCCGGCCTTCGAGATATCATCGGCAATAGTCTGGATCTCGCGACCGAGATCCGACAGGGCGGCCGGCTGGGTCGCCCGCGGCACGTTGCCGGAGGCAATCGCCAGCGGCGCGCCGCCGTCAACATAGTTCAGCATGGCGTCGACAGCGCCCTTGCGCACCGACGCGCCACCGGCATCAACGCCGCTCATGCGGGTCTGCGCCGTGAATGGGATGAAGGTCGCGCCAAGCTCGGCCATGTCCCGGCCGCGAATGCCGTATTTCTCCTTCGCCAGCACCACGATGGAACGGCCTTCCGGAGTCTCGTCCGCGAGCGAGGCCAACTGAGCTGCATCCGCCAGCTCCTGCTCGGTCACTCCGCGCACGGGACGGAAGGCGGTCGCCTGCCGGTTGCCGAGCGTGATGGTGCCGGTCTTGTCCAGCAGCAGTGTGTCGACGTCGCCGGCCGCCTCGACCGCGCGGCCGGACATCGCCAGCACGTTGAAGCGTACCAGACGGTCCATGCCGGCGATGCCGATCGCCGACAACAGCGCGCCGATGGTGGTCGGGATCAGCGTCACGAACAGCGCGACCAGCACGATCACCGAGATCGAGCCGCCGGCATAGGCCGCATAGCTGGGGATGGTGACGGTGGCGAACACGAAGATGACAGTGAGACCGGCGAGCAAGATGTTGAGCGCGATCTCGTTCGGGGTCTTCTGCCGCTCGGCGCCCTCGACCAGCTTGATCATGCGATCGATGAAGGTCGAGCCCTGGGCTGCCGTGATACGGACGCGGATCCAGTCCGACAGCACCTGCGTGCCACCCGTGACCGCAGAGCGGTCACCGCCGGATTCGCGGATCACGGGCGCGGACTCGCCGGTGATGGCGGCCTCGTTGACGGAGGCGACGCCCTCGATCACCTCGCCGTCGGAAGGGATGGTGTCGCCGGCCTCGACCAGCACGATGTCGCCTACTTTCAGGCTCGTGCCCGGCACGAGCTTGAAATTCTCGCCAGCACCAGTGAGGAGCTTGGCCTGGCTTTCCGTGCGGGTCTTGCGCAGCGATTCGGCCTGCGCCTTGCCGCGGCCTTCGGCCACGGCTTCGGCGAAATTGGCGAACAGCACCGTGAACCAGAGCCAGACGATGATCTGGAAGGTGAAGCCGAGGTTCGCGCCGCCAATGACGAGGTCGCGCAGGGAGATCACAGTCGTGAGCACTGCAACGACCTCGACAACGAACATGACGGGATTCTTCACCATCAGACGCGGATCGAGCTTGGCGAAGGAGGCGCGGATCGCGGGCATCACGATTCTGGGATCGAGCATTGCCGACATCGGCGCACGTTTTTGCAGTTTCATCGTATCCATGGAGGTCACTCCAACAATCAGAACAGGTTGCCGGCGTTCATCGCCAGATGTTCGACGATCGGGCCGAGCGCGAGCGCCGGGAAGAAGGTCAGGCCGCCCATAATCAGGATGACGCCGACCACGAGGCCGACGAACAGGCCTCCGGTGGTCGGGAACGTGCCCACGGACGCCGGGATCGATTTCTTCTCCGCAAGCGAGCCCGCGATCGCCATGGCCGGGACGATCATGAAGAAGCGGCCGACGAACATCGCGCTTGCCAGCGTCAGGTTGTAGAAGAAGGTGTTGCCGGTGAGCCCGGCGAAGGCCGAGCCGTTGTTGCCGGCCGCCGATGTGAAGGCGTAGAGCACTTCGGTGAAGCCGTGCGGGCCGGCATTCGCCATGGAGGCGACTGCCGTCGGATAGACCACGCCGACGGCGGTCCAGCCGAGGATCATCAGCGGCAGCACCAGGATCGCCAGCATAGCCATCTTGACCTCACGCGCCTCGATTTTCTTGCCGACATATTCCGGGGTGCGGCCAACCATAAGGCCCGCGACGAAGATCGCGAGGATGACGAACAGCAGCATGCCGTACATGCCGGCGCCAACGCCGCCGACGATGATTTCGCCGAGCTCCATGTTGATCAGCGGGATCATGCCGCCGAGTGCGGTAAAACTGTCATGCATCGCGTTGACAGCGCCGCACGAGGCGGCGGTGGTGACGACGGCAAACAGCGAGGATGCGATGATGCCGAACCGGACCTCCTTGCCTTCCATGTTGCCGCCGGTCAGGCCCAGCGCATGGAGCGTCGCGGTGCCGTTTGCTTCCGCCCAACAGGTGATGGCGACGCCAGCCAGGAACAGCACGCCCATCACGGAGAGGATTGCCCAGCCCTGGCGCTGGTTGCCGACCATGCGGCCGAATACGTTGGTGAGTGCGGCGCCGAGTGCAAAGATCGAGAGCATCTGCACGAAATTCGACAGCGCGGTCGGGTTCTCGAAGGGATGAGCGGCGTTGGCGTTGAAGAAGCCGCCACCGTTGGTGCCGAGCATCTTGATCGCGACCTGGGAAGCGACCGGCCCGACCGCGATGGTTTGCTTGGCGCCTTCGAGCGTCGTCGCCTCGATATACGGCCCGAGCGTCTGCGGCATGCCCTGCCAGACCAGGAACAGCGCATAGACGACGCAGATCGGCAGCAGCACGTAGAGCGTACACCGGGTGACGTCGATCCAGAAATTGCCGACCGTGCGCATCGAGGCGCGCGAGAAGCCGCGGATCAAGGCCATCGCCAGCGCGATGCCGGTCGCGGCCGACAGGAAGTTCTGGTGCGTCAGGCCGAGCATCTGCACGAGATAGGACAGCGTGCTCTCGCCGCCGTAGTTCTGCCAGTTGGTGTTGGTGATAAAGGAGACCGCGGTGTTGAAGGAGAGATCCTCGGCGACCGCGCCCTGCCCGGCCGGATTGAACGGCAGCACGGCCTGAAGGCGCATCACGCCGTAGATGATGAGGAAGCCGCCGACATGGAACAGCAACATGGCGACCGTGTAGGTCAGCCAATGCTGCTCGCGCTTCTCGTCGACGCCGGAAATCCTGTAAATGCCGGCCTCGATCGGACGCAGTACCGGCGAGAGGAAGGTGCGCTCGCCGTTGAACACGCGCGTCATGTACCCGCCGAGCGGTTTTGCGAGCGCAACGATAATGGCGCAAAACAGAATGATCTGGAGCCAACCGATCATAGTCATGGAATCAACCCTTCAGGCATGGTTCCGGCGTAGCAGAGGCAGAAGCACCGTCAGCAGGCCGGCGACGAGCATGGCGTCCGCCAGCAACAATTCGAGAATCAGCAGCACGGCTCAGAACCGCTCGGGCCGCAGCAGCGCGTAGGTGAGATAGGCCAGGAGGCCGAACGAAACGGCACCGGCGAGGGCATAATCGAAGATCATGATCCGCTCCGTCACAGCCGTTCGCAGGTATAGGTGTAGCCGATCGCGAGCGCGAACAGGCCGAAGGCCAGGGCCAGCATCACAATGTCCATCATGGAGATACTCCTCGTTGCGCCCTGATGTCAGGCGCAACCGCTTCTCGGGGATCCGACGAGCTCGAAGGAAACGCAGGCGCATTTCCGCGGGGCTCCGGCCGGGACTTTTGACCGCGCTGAAGTGACACCACGGGCATAGGTTTTCGAGATGAGGCCCATGGCGACGTTATAGGAATCTCATAAAGGCCGTAGCCGCCACACCGACATATCATTCCGGGCGATCGTTCCGGACAGGCACGCGGCGATGCAATCCGATCATCGCTTGCGCTGCCGATCGTTACGTCAGGCGGACTCCGGGGTTTCCAAAAAGCCCTGCTTCTATAAGTCTCCACCTGCGGCGCAGCCGACAGTCGCATCTGTCGCTCCTACCCGGAAGACTCCATGCACTTATGAAATCCATATATCTCTCGCCCGATCCTCATCTCGCTTTCAAATACCCTCCCGGCCATCTTGGCAATGCCGGCCGACTGACCGACGCAAATTCCAGGAGGCCTGATATGACCGCCTCACTCCGACGCCTTGACCCGCCTTCCCTGAGCGAGCGGCTTCGCGCGGCACCGGCGATGACACGGGCGCTGATGCTCGACATCATCGAGCACGCCTGCCGGCGCGTTCCCTCGCTCGGGCAAAGCGAACGCACCACACGGATCGTGCGCCTGATCGACGTCGAGGCCTGGGCCGATGCGGCGCTGGCGCTGGTGGAGCTCGAGCTGCCGAGGTGGCAGGTCCGCCGTATCGCCTATGACGAGGGCGAGTGGCATTGCGCGCTGTCGCGCGAACGCGAGTTGCCGGACTGGCTCGACACCGCGGTCGAGGCGCGCCATGTCGACCTTTCGCTTGCCCTGCTGTCGGCCTTCGCTGAAGTCCGGACCGAGCGTGCGGAGACACCGCGACCGAGCGTTTCTTCTGTCCGTCCGCTGCGAGAGCCACTCTACCAGCCGATCACGTGCGACAATTTCGGCTAGACGCTCCTAATGGAAGGACACCAGAAATGTCGACGCTGCGCAGAGCCCGGCTCAAACGTATCGTCCGGCATGGGCTCGCCGTCCTCTCGATGGGCAGCGTGCTCACAGCGCTGATCGCGCTGAGGACAGCAATTCTGTGCCTCGCGAGATAACGCATGATCGGACTCAAGATCATCATCCTGGCATTGATGGCTGCACTGCTGCTCGGCATGCGCATCGGCGCGGCGCCCGCCCCGGACAAGTAGCATGCATCCCTTCAAGGGACACCTGGAGCACGTGATCACCACGACCGTCCTGACCAAAGCGTTGAGCCTGATCTGGGGCGCGATCCTGACGCTCGTGATCACGCTTCTGGCACGCAGGCTCGGCGCCTAGCTGCTCACGGGCCATGCGCATGGCGATCGACCGCGAATAGACCACGTCTGCCTATGAGGCGAGCAACCGGGCACGCAGCGCAGTACGCGATGCCCAGTTGAGGCGGCATATCCCGCGGAAAAGACTCGGCCGATCTGGCGCAATTTCACGGAACCGTGTAGAGCGGTTTTATGAGCACAAGCAGCGTCAACGTGGTCGCCCACCCCCTGGTCCAGCACAAGCTCTCCTTGATGCGCGAGAAGGACCGCTCGACCAAGAGCTTTCGCGAGATCCTGAACGAGATCGGGATGCTGCTCGGCTACGAGGTGACGCGCGACCTGCCGCTGGAGCTGGTGGACATCGAGACGCCGATCGCCCCGATGCAGGCGCCGAAGATCGCCGGCAAGAAGCTCACCCTGGCGCCGATCCTGCGCGCGGGCGTCGGCTTCCTCGACGGCATGCTGGCGCTGATGCCCTCGGCGCGCATCGCTCATATCGGGCTCTACCGCGACCCCGAGACGTTGCAAGCCGTGGAATATTACTTCAAGGCACCGCAGGACCTGTCCGATCGCACCGTGATCCTGATGGATCCGATGCTGGCCACCGGCAATTCGGCCTGCGCCGGCGCGTCCCTGCTCAAGGCGCGCGGTGCCCGCGACATCCGCTTCGTCTGCCTCTTGGCCGCGCCCGAGGGCATCGCGCAGTTCCAGAGCGAGCATCCCGACGTGCCGGTCTGGACCGCCGCCATCGACGAGCGGCTCAACGACCACGGCTATATCGTGCCGGGCCTGGGCGATGCCGGCGATCGGATGTTCGGCACCAAGTAGACAGCTTTGCACGATCGGGTTACTCCGATTGCATGCTGATCGACAGATGTTCGCTGCAATCGCTGCTCCCGACCGAGACCGCCAGTCGCGTCCTCATGTTCGATGGCACGCCGATCTCGCGTGCGGAGCTCTCAGGAAGGATCGAGCAGACCGCCGCCTGGCTGGCCGCGCAGGGCATCGGGAGGGGCGACGTCGTCGCCGTCTGGCTGGTCAACCGGATCGAATGGCTCGCACTGCTGTTCGCCGCCGGCCGCCTGGGCGCGGTCGTCGCCGCCGTCAATACGCGCTATCGCAGTGCGGAGGTCGCGCATCTGCTCCGCCTGTCCGGTGCCAAGCTGATGGTGGTCGAGGCCGCGTTCCGCTCGATCGATTTTGCCGCCATTCTCGCCGGTGTCGCCAAGGACGAGGTGCCCGCGCTGCAACAGCTTGCCGTGGTGGGCAAGACCGCGATCCCCGCGCAATGGCCGAGTGTGCGGTTCGATGCCTTCGACAGGTCTTATCCGCCTGCCCCGCCGGCTCAGGAGGACGTCGATCTGCCCGTCCTGCTGTACACGACATCGGGCACGACGAAGGGCCCGAAGCTCGTCGCCCATTCGCAGCGGACGCTGGCGACGCATGCCGCGTCCGTCGCCAAGGCGCTGCAGCTTGATCCGCAGCGCCATTCGCTGCTGGCGATGCTGCCGTTATGCGGCACTTTTGGCATGACAAGCATGCTCGGTTTCATCGCAGCGGGCGCGACCATCCATGTACTCGATGCTTTCGAGGCGGCGCCGGCCGTGAGGATCCTCGGCGAGTGCAGGATCACGCATTCGTTCGGCTCGGACGAGATGTTCCGCCGCATCCTCGCGCTCACCGATGCACCACGACCGTTTCCGCATCTCGAAATCTGCGGCTTCGCCGCATTCCAGCCCGGCTGGCGCGAGTTGGCCGCGGAGGCCGAAGTGCGCGGTATGCCGCTGTTCGGCTTGTACGGTTCGAGCGAGGTGCAGGCGCTGTTCTCGATCGGCCGCGGCAGCGATGCCTTCGCCGATCGCATCGAAGGCGGCGGCTGGCCGATGTCGCCGGACGCGAAAATCCGCATCCGCGATGTCGAGACCGGCGAGCTTGCGGCCCGGGGCGGCTCCGGCGAGATCGAGATCAGCGCGCCGTCATGCTTCCTCGGCTACTTCAACAATCCCGAGGCGACGCGGGAAGCGATCACCGCCGATGGCTTCTTCCGCACCGGCGACATCGGCCGGCTGCGCGGGGATGGTTCGTTCGTCTACGAGACCCGTGCCGGCGATGCGATGCGGCTCGGCGGCTTCCTGGTCGCGCCCGGCGAGATCGAAGACGAGCTCAAATCGTGCGCGGGTGTCGCCGACGCCCAGGTGGTCGCGATCGACCTGAAGGGACAGGCCCGCTGCGTCGCCTTCGTAATTCCAGCTGGAGAGCCACCACGACAGGAAGCGCTAATCGCCCATGTGCGCGAGCGGCTCGCCGGCTACAAGGTGCCGGCGCGGGTCTATGTCGTGGATGCCTTCCCCGTCACCGACAGCGCCAATGGCGTCAAGATTCAGCGCGCCCGGCTTCGTGCCATGGCCATGGACCGGATCGCCGCTGAATAGGAACAGCCTTTTGAGCTTGCGCCCGAAGGTCGCTCAGTAAGACTTGGCGAGGCCAAGCACCTTTTCCGCGATGAAGCTGAGCGCGAGCTGCGGACTGACCGGCGCGATGCGCGGAATCAGGATCTCGCGCAAATAGCGCTCGACATGGAATTCCTTGGCATAGCCGAAGCCGCCATGGGTCATCACCGCCTGCTCGCAAGCCGAGAAGCCTGCCTCGCCAGCGAGATACTTTGCCGCATTGGCGGCGGCGCCGCAGGGCATGCGCTTGTCGTATTGCCAGGCCGCCGACATCACCATCAGCCAGGCCGCCTCGAGCTCGACCCAGTTCACCGCCAGCGGATGCTGGATGCCCTGATTCTTGCCGATGGGCCGGTTGAACACCACACGCGTCTTGGCGTATTCGGTCGCACGCGATAGCGCGAGCTTGCCGAGACCGACCGCTTCCGCCGCGATCAGGATACGCTCCGGGTTCATGCCTTCGAGGATGTACTCGAAGCCTTTGCCTTCCTCGCCGATCCGATCCTCCATCGGGATTTCAAAATCCTCGAAGAACAGCTCGTTGGAATCGACGATCTTGCGGCCCATCTTCTCGATCTCGTGGACCTTAATCTTGTTGCGGTCGAAATCGGTGTAGAACAGGCTGAGGCCGTGGGTCGGCGAGCGCACCTGTTCCAGCGGGGTGGTGCGCGCCAGCAGCAGGATCTTGTGCGCGACCTGCGCGGTCGATATCCACACCTTCTGGCCGTTGACGATGTAGCGATCGTTCTTGGCGACCGCGCGGGTCTTGAGCTGGGTGGTGTTGAGACCGGTGTTGGGCTCGGTAACCGCGAAACAGGCTTTCTCGCGACCCTCGACCATCGGCGGCAGCATGCGCTTGCGCTGCTCCTCGGTGCCGAACACGACGACGGGGTTGAGTCCGAACACGTTGATATGCACCGCGGACGCGCCGGACATGCCGGCACCTGATTCCGCGATGGTGCGCATCATGATCGCGGCTTCGGTAATGCCTAGCCCGGAGCCGCCATACTCCTCCGGCACGCAGATGCCGAGCCAGCCGGCATCTGCCAGCGCCTTGTGAAAGTCGTGCGGGAAGCCGCCGTCGTGATCCTTCTTCAGCCAATAGGCATCGGGAAAGCCTTCGCAGATCTTGGCGATGGCGTCGCGAATGGCTTCCTGCTGATCGGTGAGCGCGAAATCCATGTTCTTGATCTCCGTGCTAGGAGCCGCGGCGACTCACGTGCCCGATCTTTGAGCCCACCCAACCGGCGATGGAAGATTGCCGCGCCGGACCTTCCCTCGCTTGCGTTCTTTAGCTCGAAAAACTCAGTACAGATACGTGAATTTGCCTGCCAAGTGCGTGTACCATGCATAGGGTCATGCGGCGCGACGGTGCGAGCGCGTCGTTATTTCGCAAGGAGGGAAACCGCGATGGCCGGACTTTATTTCGAGGACTTCTCCGTAGGCCAGGAGTTCAGGCATCCGCTGACCCGGACCGTCACGGAGATGGACAACACCATGTTCAGCCTGCTGACGCTCAATCCGCAGCCGCTGCACATCGATGCGCATTTCGCCGAGAAGACCGAGTTCGGCCAGCGCATTTTCAACAGTCTTTACACCCTCGGTATCATGATCGGCATGACGGTCTATGATACGACCCTCGGGACCACTGTTGCCAATCTCGGCATGACCGACGTCACTTTTCCAAAGCCGGTCTTCCACGGCGACACGTTGCGGGCGACGACGAAGGTGCTTTCGTTGCGGGAATCGAAATCGCGCCCGAGGGCAGGCATCGTCGAGTTCGAGCACCACGCCCTCAACCAGAACGACGAGATCGTCGGCAAATGCCGGCGCATGGCGATGATGCACAAGAGGCCGGTCTGATGCGTTCGATGCTGTTCGTGCCGGGTGATTCCCCGCGCAAATTCGAGAAAGCGAGCGAAGGCAAGGCCGACGCGCTGATCATAGACCTCGAGGATTCCGTCGTCGCCGAGAAGAAGGAGCAGGCGCGCGGGTTGACGCTGGAGATGCTGAAGGGCTCTCGCGGCCCGCACCAGCTCTATGTCCGTGTCAACGCGCTCGACACCGGCATGACGCTTGTCGATCTCGCCACGGTGATGCCGGGCAAGCCCGACGGCATCGTGCTGCCGAAATCGCAAGGCGGCGACGATGTGCGGCAGGTGGCGACCTGGCTCGAAGCGTTCGAGGCGGCGGCCGGCATCGCGGTCGGCGCGACGCGCATCGTCTGCGTCGCGACGGAGACCGCCGGCTCCATCTTCGGGCTTGGCAGCTACAAAGGCTGCTCCCCTCGCCTCGCTGGACTGATGTGGGGTGCCGAAGATCTCTCGGCTTCGCTCGGCGCCACCGAGAAAGCCTCGGGCGGCGTGTTCCACAGCCCCTATCGGCTCGCGCGCGATCTCTGCCTGATGGCGGCGGCCGCGGCCGAGGTTGCGCCGATCGACACCGTCTATACCGACATTGACAATCTCGCCGGCCTCGACGCCGAGACGCGCGCGGCACGGCGCGACGGTTTTGCAGCCAAGGCGCTGATCCATCCCAAGCATGTCGATGTCGTCAACGCGGCCTTCGAGCCGACGGAGGCCGAACGCACATGGGCGGAGAAGGTAATCGCGGCATTCGCGAGCAATCCGAATGCCGGCACGCTGCGGCTCGACGGCCAGATGATCGACAAGCCGCATCTTCGCGCCGCGAAGAAGATCCTGGGCCAACCCTAGATCGCCGTCACTTCGGCTGACCGCGCGGGCGACCTTCAACCTGCCGAAGGTGTGTCGGTTGAAGCCGCGCCGTCAGTCGAACCCCTGAACGGGCGGAGCCGAGGTCTGCGCCGGCACGGCAGGCTCGGCTTGAACCGGCGGGGTCGGGTTGCCGGCAGCGCTCGTCTGGCCATTGGCAGCCATCGCCTCGCGCGTGCGCGGTGGGACGCGGGTCGCGGCAGCGCGACGTGGCGGCTGCGGGTGTCTTGCCGACTGCGAACCACTCAGGCCCCAGGACCGGGCGATCGAAGGTCCGGCGGTGTAACCAACCAACGCTCCGGCGACGGCTCCGACCGGGCCAAGTACGACCGCACCGGATAAGGCGCCGAGCGCTGCATCGCCCGCGCGCTCCTGCGCAACTGCGCTCGCCGGCACACAAGCCAGCATTGCAATAGCGGTGATCACAGCCTTGTTCATCGGAGCGCCTCCCTCGCGGCAGATCACTCCTGCTCAAATATGGCCGTACCAAGTTCGCTTGCCGGCCAACCAAGGGCAATCGATGGAACTCGGCGTTCGCAGCTCTTGCGCCCTCAACCGGGGCTCCACGCGGGCCACTCAGAGCAACTGCTAGACGATCCTGATCGACACGTCCGGCAGGCCCTCGAGCTTGCACAACAGCACGTCGCCCTTCACCACCGGGCCGACATTCTCCGGCGTGCCGGAATAGATGATGTCGCCCGCCTTCAGCTCGAACGCTTCCGACAGCTTTGCGATCTGCTCGGCGACGCTCCAGATCATCTTGCTGAGATCGGAGTTCTGCCGGACGGCGCCGTTGACTGCCAGCGAAATCGCACCCTTCTCGAAATGGCCGGTCTTGCTTGCCGGGTGAATCGGACCGAGCACGGCCGCATGATCAAAGCTCTTGCCGATCTCCCAGGGCTTCTTCTCCGCGGCCATGCCGTTCTGAAGATCGCGCCGGGTCATGTCGAGCCCGAGCGCATAGCCATAGACATGGTCGAGCGCCTTCTCGACCGGAATGTTGGTGCCGCCCGATTTCAGCGCCGCAACCAGCTCGACCTCGTGATGATAGTTCTTGGTCAGCGACGGATAGGGATGATCGGCGACCTCGCCGATCGCGACGTTCTGAATCGCGTCGGTCGGCTTCTGGAAGAAGAACGGCGGCTCGCGGTTCGGATCCGAGCCGCGCTCGATCGCGTGCGCCGCGTAATTGCGCCCGATGCAGTAGATGCGGCGCACCTGAAACACCTGGGTCTCACCGACGATCGGGATCGTCACCATCGGCACCGGAAAGATCGGCTTGGGTCCGGCCTGCGCGGCGGCCGGTGCGACCCCGGTCATCGAAACGGCGGTAGCCGCCGCAGCGGTTGCGAGCAAATCACGTCGCGTGGGTGAGGTCATCTCGGATGCTCCCTTTGCCTTTGCTTGGGCAGCGTCATGCGCGCCGATCCGGCTGATAGTCGATATTTGGTGTGCCAGCAACATGGATCGGCGCGGCTTGCTGGATACCGCGCGGTGCGAACCCGCTAACGGACGAAACGGTTGCCAGCGGCGGCACTGCTTGGTTCGGGCGCGGGAGCGACTCTCACGACCGCCGTTAGCGGGGCGCCATTGCGCAGCAGGACGAGTTTGACTTCCTCGCCGATGCGCGCAAGGCCGATCGTGTTGCGGAGCTGGGCGGCGGTGCGGATCGGGCGGTCGTCGGCCCTGATGATGATATCGCCCTTGCGCAGGCCTGCCTGTTGCGCCGGCGAATCCGCCGCAATGTCCGCGATGACGGCACCTTCGTTGAATCCCTTGTTGACTGATGGATGCAAGTCCTTCAGCGAAATGCCGATCCGGCCGCGCTCGACGCGGCCCTTGGCGACGATCTGCTCCATCACCTTCCGCGCCATGTTGACGGGAATTGCAAATCCGATGCCGACATTGCCGCCGGCAGGCGAGATGATGGCCGAGTTGATGCCCACCAGTTCTCCGCGCAAGCTGACCAGCGCCCCGCCGGAATTGCCGGGATTGATCGCAGCATCGGTCTGGATGAAGTCCTCATAACCCTGCTTGCCGAGTCCGGTCCGGCCCAGCGCGCTGACGAGGCCGGACGTCACGGTCTGGCCGAGGCCGAATGGGTTGCCGATCGCAAGCACGAAATCGCCGACTTCGAGCGCGTCGCTGTCGCCGAAGGAAAGCGCCTTGAGCCCGGCCGGGCTCTGGATCTGGAGCACCGCAACGTCCGTCGGCGGATCGCGGCCGATGACCTTCGCCGAGAACTGCCGGCCGTCCTTGGTGGTGATCTGAACGGCGGAGGTGCCATCGACCACGTGATTGTTGGTGAGTACGTAGCCGCGCTGTGCATCGACGATGACCCCCGAGCCGGTCGCGTTGACCTCCTTCTCGATCTGCCGGGGGACGTCGAAGAACTCGCGGAAGAGCGGGTCGCGATAGAGCGGATTGTCCTCGCGCACACGGCCATGCACGGAGATGTTGACCACGGCCGGCGTCACCTGACGCACCAGCGGCGCCAGGGTCGGCACAGAGCCGCCCGTCTTCAGGTCCGGAATTTGGCCAGCGGCGGGCTGCGATGCCGTGAGCGTCAGCAACAGCAACGCCAGCGAAAGCAAACGCACAGCATTCATCTTCGTCACCTGCCGCCTAGCCCAGAATGGAAGAACTTTGTGGCCTCAGTCACGCGGCGCGGCGGTGAGACCGTGCATGGCCAGATAAGGAACGGCGAAGGCCGCCGAGGCCTGACCGATCAGCACGAGCGTCAGAACAGTGTGCGTGAGCATCATGCGGCTCGCCTCTCGGCGGCGGCCCAGGGCCGCCGCAACCGCATCGGGACGCCGCCCCCGCGCGGCGGGTCGTCATTGTCATTGTCGCCGTCGAGCCGGCGCAACGCCGTCAGAATATCGACGAGCCGCACGGTGTGGCTCATGCCTGGTATCTCGCGCAGCGCGGGACAGGATTCGACCGCGTACATGTCCGAGGCCCAGGATGACAGGATGATCCGCTTCTCCGGCGTGGAGAGCTCCTCTGCATTCAGGACGTCGGCAGGCGAGTCGTAATGGGCAGCGGGATGAAACAGCGGGCTGAGAGTGCCGGCATTGGTGTTCACGTTGGTCATCGGTCCTCCCCTCATGCTCCTTTCCAAGGGACGGGTTTGTTGACGATGGACGGCGGCGCCGACCGCCGCCGTCCGCGATTGATGCTAATGAGTGTTGATCGCGATGCGCTTGACGCCTTCGCGTGCTTTTTCCGACTTCGGCAGCGACACGGTCAGGACGCCATTCTTGAACGACGCCTCGGCCTTGTCCTCCTCGACGCCCTCCAGCGGGATCTGCCGCTCGAAAGCACCATAATAGCGCTCGGTAAAGTACCTGCCTTCGCCGTTGCGCTCGGCTTTTTTCTCGCCGCGGAGCGTCAGGACGCCATTGGCGATCTCGACCTGGACGTCCTTCTCCTCCAGTCCGGGAAGTTCGGCCGAAACGGTCAGCGTCTTGTCGGTCTCGCTGAGCTCGACCTTTGGCCAGCCGAAACGGCCCTCCATCAGCGGCGACAGGCTGGTCCCGCCGAAGCCGCGGAAGACATCGTCGAACAGACGGTTCATCTCGCGATGAAGCGTCAGGAACGGATCGAAGTTATCGCGCGCAGGCGCGAGCTCCTGGTTCCTCGACCAGGGAATGAGATCACGAAAAGCCATGGTTCTCTCCTCCATGCATCGGGGAACGCGGCGCGCATCCTAGCGCCGCGTTCCGCCGTTCGCCCGATCGAATGCTTAGGCTGCTTTCTTCTGCTCGATCTGCGATGCCGCAGGTGTGCCGCCGTTGATCGCGATCCGGCGCGGCTTCATGGCTTCCGGAACCTCGCGGACGAGGTCGATGATCAGGAGCCCGTCCTGGAAGGAGGCCTGCTTCACCTGGACATAATCGGCGAGGTTGAACACGCGCCGGAAAGGACGCGCGGCGATGCCCTGATAGAGGTACTCGCGCGGGGCGCCCTCGGGCTTTCTGCCTTCGATCGTGAGCGCGTTCTGTTCGGCCGTCACCGTGATGTCGTTGGCGCCGAAGCCCGCCACGGCAAGGCTGATCCGGTAATGATCTTCGCCGGAACGCTCGATGTTGTAGGGGGGATAATTGTCCTCGGTCGCCTGGCGCAGCGTGCTGTCGACGAGGTCGGCCAGGTGGTCGAAGCCGATGGTGGAGCGCCACAGGGGCGCGAAGTCGAAACTGGTCCTCATAACCAAGTCCTCCAAAGAGCAAGATGGATACGAAGGAGCGCAAGGCGGGGATTTCAGACGGGTCCGAAAAGACCAGCCCGGCGCCCGTGCCGGACCCGATTCTGGCATCCGGCACACCGCTCTCGCGGCGAAAAACGACTTAGAAAAAGCGATATCAGTTTCAAGGGGGCTGCCACAAATTTTTTGTGCCCCACCCTGGTTGATGCTCGGCTGACGGCCCGCCCCCTCCCTGCCCGCGACCACCGGCGGCGGGTGGCCCGGAAGCCCCCGGGATCGATCGCGGGGTAAAATAGAGATAAATTGGCGAGCTTGGCAAAGACCAGGGTTGCCTCTTATGCATCCGGACCGGCAACGCATGACGAAGCACCGGGCCGCATACGACAGCGGGGGATACGGAACGCACCCAACCGGTCGCGCAGCGGCATGCGCGCTGACGATTGCGCTGCTCGCAGCCGCAACGATGTGCGCGGCGCGCGCCGGCGACGGGCCCGTCGTGGCGGCGGAATTGAAGGCGATCGGAACGGTCGATACGCGCTTTCAGTCCTACAACATCGAAATGGTGGAGGTGACCGGCGGACGGTTCTGGAAGCCCTATCCGCGAACGGCACGGACCTTCGACCAGCGGGATCGTTACAGCGCAAGACCGCCGATCGATCTGACCAATGCACGCCTGCGCCTGCTCGCCGCCGCCTTGTCGCCGGCCTATCTGCGCGTGAGCGGCACCTGGGCCAATGCGACGTTCTTGGCCGACCCGCCGGGAAAGCCGCCGCCGGGGTTCAACTCCGTCCTCAGCCACGACCAGTGGCGCGGCGTCGTCGAGTTCGCGCGCGCGGTCGATGCCGAGATCGTCACCTCGTTTGCGATCAGTCCTGGCAGCCGCGATGCCGATGGCGTGTGGAAACCGGATCAGGCGCAGCAGCTCATCGACACCACGCGCGCGCTGGGCGGCCGCATCGCCGCCGCCGAATTCATGAACGAGCCGACGCTCGCAGCGACCAACGGCGCACCCGCCGGCTATGACGCGACCGCCTATGGCCGCGACTTCAAGATCTTCCGCGACTGGGTGCGGCGCGAGGCGCCTGAGACCTTGATCCTCGGTCCAGGCTCCGTTGGCGACGCGCCATCGCCATCCGGGGCGGGCATCACCACGCGCGATCTGCTCGCTGCATCCGGTTCGGGGGTCGACCGCTTCTCCTATCACCACTACAACACGATCTCGCCGCGCTGCGGCGGGCACGATGATCCGGCGCAGGCGCTCTCGGAAGGATGGCTGGCACGCACGGATGCGACACGCGCGACCTACCAGGCGCTGCGCGACACATTCGAGCCGGGCAAGCCGATCTGGCTGACTGAGACGGCTGATGCGGCCTGCGGCGGCAACCGATGGGACGGGACGTTTCTCGACACGTTCCGCTATCTCGACCAGCTCGGACGCCTGGCGAAGGCCGGCGTCCAGGTAGTGATGCACAACACCCTCGCTGCCAGCGACTACGGTCTGCTCGACGAAGCCACGTTCCGGCCGCGGCCGAGTTACTGGGCTGCGCTGCTCTGGCGGAGGCTGATGGGACCGACCGTGCTCGATGCAGACAGGGCCGCTTCGCCAGATCTTCATCTCTACGCCCATTGCCATCCGACCATGGCAGGTGCGGTGTCGCTGCTCGCGATCAACACGTCGCGCCGCGCCTCGCGCCCGCTGACGCTCTCGGACTCAGCCGAGCGGTACGCACTGCATGCGGCGCGTTTGCAAGGCACGGTTGTGCAGCTGAACGACAAGACGCTCGCGCTGACTGCCGATGGCAGATTGCCCCGGCTTGACGCGCACGCAGCACCGGCAGGAGCAATCCGGCTCGCGCCCGCGACCATCACCTTCCTGGTGTTTCCGAACGCGGCAAATCCCGCCTGCTTGCCGCGACGATGAGGCGGCCGAGCCGGCCGCCATAGTGCCCGATGATCGCGCCGCCGATCAGCCGCGCCGTGAAGCCGACCGCATAGCTCGAGAACGCCGCGAGCGTGCCAACATGCGCGGTCGTCGAGTTCTCCGCTGGCGCAGAGACCCTGTCGCTGCCGTGCCCTGCCGTCGATTCCGGTGCGCATCATGGCCAAATCGCGCTGGAATGAGCACCGATGCTCCAAACTCATGTCCTGCACGGACCCTGACTGCCGAATCCGACCTCTCATTCGCCATTGACAAACTCATTTGCTATTATCTAACCTGCAGCCACAACGACCAGCCGTGCCAAGCGGCCAATAAGCGAGGGAACGACGATGAGAGGGCTTTTGGCCTGCGCCATGCTCGCGGCCATGACGTCTGCTGCTACTGCACAAGTCTCGGACGACGCGGTCCGGATCGGCGTGCTGACGGACCTGTCGAGCTGGGGCCGCGACAACAGCGGGCCTGGCTCGGTCGAAGCCGCCAAGATGGCGGTGGAGGAATTCGGGCCGACCGTGCTCGGCAAGCCGATCGAGATCATCAGCGCCGACCACCAGATGAAGACCGACGTCGGCGTGCAGATCGTGCGCGGCTGGTTCGACAACGGCAAGGTCGACGCTGTCGTCGACATCCCCAATTCCGGCATCGCCATCGCCGTTCACAACATGGTGCGCGAACGCAACAAGATCGCTCTGCTCTCCGGCCCCGGCGCGAGCTCGCTGACCGACGAGCTGTGCAGCCCCAACACCGTGCATTTCACCTACGACACCTACGCGCTGTCGAAGGTGACGGCCTCCGCCGTGATCAAGGAAGGCGGCAAGTCCTGGTATTTCATCACCGCCGACTACGCCTTCGGCCAGCAGCTCGAGAAGGACGCAACCCGCTTCATCAACGAGATGGGCGGCAAGGTGCTCGGCGGCGTCAAGCACCCGACCAATACCGCCGATTTCTCCTCCTTCGCGCTCCAGGCGCAGAGCTCGAAGTCCGACGTGGTCGCGTTCGCCAATGCCGGCCAGGACACCGATAACGCCATCAAGCAGTCGGGCGAATTCGGCCTGGTGCAGGGCGGCCAGAAGCTGGTCGGCCTGTTGATGTTCGACACCGACGTGCACGCGATCGGCCTCAAGGCCGCGCAGGGCACCTATATGACCACGGCCTCATACTGGGCCATGGACGAGGCGACCCGGGCCTGGTCGAAGAAGTTCTACGAGCGCACCAAGGTGATGCCGACCATGATCCAGACCGGCGTCTACGGCTCGGTGCTGCATTATCTCAAGGCCATCAAGGCCGCCGGAACCGACGATTCGGCCAAGGTCATGGCCAAGATGCGCGAGCTGCCGGTCGAGGATACATTCGTCCATGGCGGACGCTTGCGCGAGGACGGTCGCGTCATCCGCGACATGTATCTCGCCAAGGTGAAGTCGCCCGAGCAGTCCAAGGAGCCGTGGGACTATCTGGACATCGTCAAGACCGTGAAGGGCGAGGACGCCTTCCGCCCGGTCTCCGAGTCCAAATGTCCGCTCTTGAAGAAGTGAGATCCAGATGACCGGCAGCGACCAAAGCACAATTGAGACTTACGAGTGCGATGTGCTCGTGGCCGGATCGGGCGCCTCCGGCATGTCGGCGGCAATCACCGCGCGTTATCGCGGCCTCGACGTACTCATTGTCGAGAAGGAGCCGCGCTTCGGCGGCACCACCGCCCGCTCCGGCGGCTGGCTCTGGATTCCCGGCACCTCGCTTGCCAGGGCTTACGGCATCGAGGAGACGCCGGAGCAGGCCCGCACCTATCTCCGCCACGAAGCCGGCAACAATTACGACGCCGCGCGGGTCGATGCATTCCTCAGCGCCGGCCCCGAAGCGGTCGATTTCTTCACTACCAAGACCGCGCTGCGCTTCGACATGCCGCTAGTGTTTCCCGACTACCATGCCGAGGCGCCCGGCGGTGTGCAGGGCGGCCGCTCCATGGTCACGCGCCCATTCGACGGCCGCGAGCTCGGCGACCTCATCAAGACCCTCGGCATGCCCCTGCCCGAACTGACCGTGTTCGGGATGATGCTCGGCTCCGGCAAAGAGATCATCCACTTCATGCGCGTGACGAAGTCGCTGACCTCCGCGGCCTATGTCGCCAAGCGCCTGTCACGTCATCTCATGGACGTGCTGCGCTACGGCCGCGGCATGACGCTCACCAACGGCAATGCGCTCGCAGGACGGCTGGCGAAATCCGCGCTCGACCTGAAGATTCCGATGTGGCTGTCCTCGCCGGTGCGCGAGCTCTCGGTCGAGAACGGTACCGTGACCGGCGCAATCGTTGCGCGCGAGGGACGCGATGTGCGCGTCCGCGCGCGCCAGGGCGTCGTGCTTGCCTGCGGTGGCTTTCCGCACGATGTCGAGCGGCGCAGAAAGATGTTTCCACATGCGCCGACGGGCAAGGAGCACTATTCGCCGGGCCCGACCGGCAACATTGGTGACGGCCTGCGCCTTGCGGAAAGTGCCGGCGGCCATGTCGAGGATCGCCTGCCGAACGCTGCCGCCTGGGTGCCGGTGTCGCTGACCACGCGCAAGGACGGCTCGAAGGGCGTGATGCCGCATTTCATCGACCGCGCCAAGCCCGGCGTGATCGCGGTGATGCGCGACGGCAAGCGCTTTACCAATGAGGGCAATTCCTATCACGACTTCGTCCAGGCCATGGTGAAGGCGGCCAAGCCCGGAGAAGAGATCGCGGCGTTTCTGGTCTGCGATCACAAGACGCTGCGCAAATACGGTCTCGGCTGCGTGCCGCCCTTCCCGATGCCGCTCGGGCATCACCTCAAGACCGGCTACCTCATGCGTGGCGACACGCTGGAAGCGCTCGCGGCGAAGGCCGGGATCGATGCCAAGGCGTTCACCGAGACCGTCAAGCAATTCAATGCGACCGCACCACAGGGCCAGGATGCCGCCTTCGGCAAGGGCTCGAAGGCCTATAATCGCTACCAGGGCGATGCGCTGCACGGCCCGAATCCCTGCGTCGCGCCGATCGAGAACGGCCCGTTTTACGCCATCAAGATGGTGATCGGCGATCTCGGCACTTATGCCGGCGTCGTCACCGACGAGAACGCGCGCGCGCTCGACGCCGAAGGCCGGGTGATTCCGGGGCTCTATGCCGCCGGCAACGACATGGCGAGCATCATGGGCGGCAACTATCCCGGCGCCGGCATCACGCTTGGGCCGGCGCTGACCTTCGGCTACATTGCCGGACGACACCTTGCCGACAGCGCCGCCAAGTGCGAGGCGGCGTAAGCGGACGCACGTCAGGAGGCGCATGAAGAGAGCAAGCCGCGGCATCCAGTCGATCGAGGTCGGCGGAGAACTGCTCCGCGCGCTCGCAAGGAGCGGCGAGCCGATGATGCTGCGCGATCTCGCCCGCGAAGCCGGCATGACGCCGGCCAAGGCGCATCCCTATCTCGCCAGCTTCTCACGCATCGGATTGATCGAGCAGGACGAGACCACCGGCCGCTACGAGATCGGCGCGCTGGCGCTGGAGCTCGGCCTGATCAGCCTGCGCCGCCTCTCCGGTGTGCGCATCGCACGTCCCAGGATCGCTAGCCTCGCAAGCCAGATCGGCCACGCGGTCTCGCTCGCGGTCTGGGGCACGCACGGTCCCACCGTGGTGCAACTGGAAGAGCCGGCCCAGCCCGTCCACATCGTGATGCGGGCCGGCTCGGTGATGGCGTTGCTGGAGACCGCGACCGGCCGGGCCTTCGCGGCATTCCTGCCGGAGAAGACGATCAGTGCCGCGCTGGAGAGCGGCCTCGATCGCCACGGCGTCGGCTACAATCCCAAGCGCGCGGTGAAAGGCGCGAAGATCGCCGAGATGCTCACGGAGGTCCGCAAGCATGGCCTCGCCCGCGCGCTCGGCGATCCTCTGCCCGGCGTCAATGCGTTCGCAGCACCGGTCTTCGATCATTCCGGCCATGTCGCGCTCGTCATCACCGCGATGGGCCCGGAAGGCACGTTCGACGCGCGCTGGGACAGCCCGATCGCGCATGCGCTGCGCGACTGCGCCGGCGCCATCTCGAAGCGGCTGGGTTACGGGATGACGGTTGCGGCGGAGTAAGAGGCAAACCGCCGCCTGACAACTGCTGTCATGCCCCGCGAACCGAAGAGGCATCCAGTACGCTGCGGCCTCTCGGTTCAATCGCAGGAGTCACGGAGTACTGGATCGCCCGGCCCCGTCTCCGCCAAGGGCTTCGCCGGGCACCTCAGTATTGGGCCGGCGAAGCGTCAGCGAAGACGGCAAGCCCAGCGATACAGCGCGTGTGGGACGACCTTTCCAGCCCTACTTCTCCTTCACCGGCACCGTGTAATTCAGGATCAGCCGGCCGCCATCCGGATAGATCGTCTGCCCGGTGATGTAGGAGGCATCGTCACTGGCCAGGAACGCCACGACCGAGGCGACCTCGCTCGGCTCGCCGCCGCGCCCGGCCGGCGTGCGCGATAGCACGGTCTTGCGCGCATCCTCGGACGTATAAATCGCCGAAGCCACCATGTCGGTCAGGATCGTGCCGGGCCCGACCGCGACGACGCGGATGTTGTGCGGGGCGAGCGCGACGGCGGCGACCGAGGTCAGCTGCTTCATGCCGCCCTTGGAGATGGCGTAGGTCGCGAGCGTCGGAATCGCCAGCAGCGCGTTCACCGAGGACATGTTGATGATGACCCCGCCGCCGCCCTGCGCGATCATCTGCTTCGCCGCCGCCTGCACGCCGAAGAACGCGCCTTTCAGATTGATGGCGATGACGTCGTCGAAATCCTGCTCGGAGATATCGAGAATGTCCTGATTGCGGGCCACGCCGGCATTGTTGACCATGATGTCGAGCCGGCCGAATTCCTTGGCAGCAATTGCGACAAGATGATTCACGTCCGCGCGCGCGGCGACATTGGCGGCCACGGTGCGCAAGGCATCCGGCCGTCCGAGCTCGGCCGCCGTGGCGGCCAAGGCCTCGGCATCGACATCCGAGATGACGACCTTGACGCCGTCGTCCAGGAATCTCTTCGCGCAAGCCTTGCCGATGCCGCGCGCCGCGCCGGTGATGGCGGCGACCTTGCCGGATAGCTTCATGGGTTCACTCCAGGACTTGTGACGATCTCACGGACGCGTTCACGCAAAGATGCGCGGGCGCAGTCCGGCATGAAACCAGGTGATCATGGAATAGATGTCATAGACCGGCAACCCGACCTCGGCCTGGAGCGCTGCGGCGTAAGGCGGCATGTTGGTGCATTCGAGCACGATGGCGCCGACGTCCGGATTCTCCGCGATGAGCTGCTTGCCAGCTTCGACCACGTCGCGCTCGGCTTGCGCCACGTCCATGTCGTCCTTCTCGGCCTTGATCAGGACGCGAAAAAACTCCTTGCCGTTTTCGGTGCCGACCAGCGGCGTATCGAGCGGCACGCCGGCACCTTCGAGATGGGCGGGCGAGAGCGTCGAGCCCGACACCGTGACGAGGCCGACGCGCTTGCCGGGCGGCAAGGTCGCCTGCACCCACGGCACCTGCATCAGCGACGAGGTCGCAACCGGCACGCCGACGGCGGCCGCGATTTCCTTCTGGAACAACGAGAGGAAGCCGCAATTGGTGGTGATGGCTTCGGCCCCGAGCCGCACCAGGTCTTTCGCGGCATCGATGAAATCGGGCAGCAGGCCGGCTGCGCCCTTCAGCACCACCTTCTCCGGCGAAGCGCCACTCACCACGCGATAAAGCACGGGGAACGGCCAGGTCGTGCCGTTGCCCATGTCGCCGGGGATGCGCGGAAAGCGCGCTTCCAGCATCAAAATACCGAGCGGCGCGCCATAGATGGCCTTGCCGCCACGGGCAATGCGGGAGGACGAATTGGCTGGAGGAGTCATGGTGCGATCTCAGAGGAAACGATCGGGTGCGAACGGCGCCAGCGGAATCTCAGGCTGCTTGCCGCTGAGGAGCTGCGCGACCAGACGGCCGGTACGCGCCGAGCCGACCAGGCCGATGTGGCCATGGCCGAAGGCATAGACGATATCGCGTGAGGCCCGCGCATGGCCGATGCAGGGCCGTCCATCCGGCATGCTCGGACGATGACCGAGCCAGGTCTTGATGCGCGAGGCTGGCATGTCCTTCGGCAGCTTGGGGAACATGCTGATGAGGTGGTTGCGCAGGATTTCGGCTCGCTTCCAGTTTGGCGCGGCTTCGAGGCCGGCGATCTCGACCGTGCCGGCAGCGCGCAGGCCCCTGTCGGTCCAGTTCACCACCATCTTGGCATCGGACGCCATCATCGAGCTGCGCGGCCCCGATTCCGGGTTCTCGATCATGACGTGATAGCCGCGTTCGGTCTCGAGCGGCAGCGGATCGCCGAGGGACGCAGTAAGTTGCTTCGAGCGGGCGCCCGCCGCCACCACTGCGGCATCGCACGCGATCTCGCCGGTCTCGGTGACGACGGCGACGAGCTTGTCGCCGGAGAGTTTTAGCCCTGTCGCCTTGGCGCGCACGTGCTTCGCACCGCTGGCGAGCGCGTGATTGGCGAGCGCTGCGACATAGGCGCCGGGATTGCGGCAGCGGCCGGCCTCCTCCACCACCACGCCAAAGGTATAGCGCGGATGCAGGTCCGGCTCGCGCTGGCGCATCTCGTCCGCGTTAAGCTCGAGCCATTCGACACCGACGCGCTTGCGCAGGCGCCAGCCGAGATCGCTATCGAAGTTGCCGCGCGACGGGAACACGTGCATCACGCCGTTGCGCTCGATCAGTTCAGGCACGCCCGCCTCCTCCGCGAGCTTTTTGTGCAGCAGCGGTGCGTCCTTCAGCAGGTCGCGCAGCGCAAAGGCGGTCTTCTCGACCCGCGTCTCGGTCCAGCCCGAGAGCAGATACTTGATCAGCCAGGGCAGCGCTTTCGGCAGATAAGACCAGCGGATCGCGAGCGGGCCGAGCGGATCCATCAGATAACCCGGTACCTTCTTCCAGACGCCCGGCTCGGCCGGCGGGATCACCGAATGCGAGGACAGCCAGCCGGCATTGCCATAGCTTGCCGCCTGCTCGCCACCGGGCTGGCCCGGATCGATCAGCGTGACGCGATGGCCCTCGCGCAGCGCCTCGATGGCGCTGATCACGCCGATCGCGCCGGCACCGATGATGGCGACGTGGCGGCCGGTCGCCATCGCCTAAGCCTTCGCCGCCGGCACAAAGTCCTTGCCGACCGAGATCGCGCGCGGATCGATGATGCAGTGGAGGATCGACGGCTTGCCCGAGGCGAGCGCGCGCTCGAACGCCGGTGCGAACTGCTCCGTGCGCTCGACGCGCTCGCCATGGCCGCCGAACGCTTTCGCGTACATCGCGAAATCAGGGTTCTTGAGCTGGGTGCCGACGACGCGGCCGGGATAATCCCGCTCCTGGTGCATGCGGATGGTGCCGTATTGCGAATTGTCGACGATGATGACGATCAGCGGTGCGTCATACTGCACGGCGGTGGCGAACTCCTGGCCGTTCATCAGGAAGCAGCCGTCGCCGGCAAAGGCGACGACGACGCGGTCGGGATATTGCCGTTTTGCCAGCACGCCCGCCGGCACACCATAGCCCATCGAGCCCGAGGTCGGCGCGAGCTGCGCGGCAAAGCTGTGGAAGCGGTGATGGCGATGAATCCAGCCGGCATAATTGCCGGCGCCGTTGCAGATGATCGCGTCCTTGGGCAGGCGGTCGCGCAGCCAGGTCATGATCTGGCCGTACTGGAACGTGCCCGGCAGCTCGCGCGCCTCCTCGGTCCAGGCGAGATAATCGGCATGCGCCTTCGCCGCTTCGCCCTTCCAGGCCAACGTCCCGGCGGGCTTCAGCGTCTCGACGGCCGCCGCGAACGCAGCGGGTGTCGCCTGGATCGCCAGCGCCGGCTGATAGACGCGGCCGAGCTCTTCGGAGCCCGGATGCACGTGGATCAGCTTCTGCTGCGGGGTCGGAATGCCGAGCAGCGTGTAGGACGAGGACGGCATCTCCGACATGCGGCCGCCGATGAGCAGAATGACGTCGGCGCCCTCGATGCGCGCCTTCAGGCCCGGGCTCGGCCCGATGCCGAGATCGCCGGCGTAATGCGAATGGTCGGCATCGATCAGCGAAGCCCGGCGGAACGAGGTCGCCACCGGCAGGTCGAAGCGCTCGGCAAAGCGGGCGACGCTCTTGGTCGCCTCATCCGTCCAGCGCGAGCCGCCGAGAATGACCATCGGCGCCTTGGCGCCGGCGAGCATGTCGCCGAGCTTCTCGATATCGGCAGGGGCCGGCCAGCTCACCGCCGGCTCGATGCGCATGGCGTCGGCAACCGCCGCGGTCTCGGTCAGCATGTTCTCCGGGAGCGCGATCACGACGGGACCAGGGCGGCCCTGCATGGCGACACGGAAGGCGCGCGCGACCAGCTCCGGAATGCGGTCGGGGCGATCGATCTCGACGGCCCATTTCGCTATGGTGCCGAACACGGCCTTGTAGTCCAGCTCCTGGAACGCCTCGCGCTCGCGCATGCCGGTATCGACCTGGCCGACGAACAGGATCATCGGCGTCGAATCCTGCATCGCGATGTGGACGCCGTGGCTGGCATTGGTCGCGCCGGGCCCGCGCGTGACGAAGCAGATTCCGGGGCGGCCGGTGAGCTTACCGTAGGCCTCCGCCATCATCGCAGCGCCGCCTTCGGCGCGGCAGATCACGACATCGATCGGGCTGTCGTGCAGCGCATCGAGGGCCGCCAGATAGCTCTCACCCGGCACGCAGGTGACGCGCTCGACGCCCTGGGCGACGAGCTGATCGATCAGGATCTGGCCCCCGGTGCGGGTGTTGCGAATGGTCATGACGGCTCCCTCAAGGCTTCGGCGATGCACTCTATTCGGGAACTGGGGTAGGACAGGCCGCGAAAGCGCGCAAGATCGAAAGGCTTCTCGCCGCCTGCGCAGCCGTCATGCCGGTCCCTGCCGTTTGCACTTCAGCCCCGTGCGACGGCCACCCCTGGAGTGGACCCGCAGATGATCAAGGGCTTCGCGATCGTCGTGATGGCGAGCTTAGAGGTCTTCCACTACGATCCGGTCAAATTGACTCGCCTGGAGCACCGGAATGCAAACCATCGGCCTGATCGGGGGCATGAGCTGGGAGAGCACTGCGTTCTATTACAGGCTCATCAACGAGCGGGTCCGCGACCGCGTGGGCAAGCTGCATTCGGCGCCGCTGCTGCTGTATTCCTACGATTTTCAGGAGATCAAGGAGATGCAGTATGCCGGCCGCTGGCGGGAGGCGGCGACGAGCCTGTCCGAGATCGCGCGGCGCCTCGAAAGCGCCGGCGCCCGGGCGATCGTGCTGTGCACGAACACGATGCACAAACTGGCGCCCGAGATCATGGCGAGCGTCACCGTGCCGTTCATTCACATCGGCGATGCGACGGCGGAGCGGATCCGGGCGAAGGGATACCGGCGGGTCGGACTGCTCGGCACCAGGTTCACGATGGAGGAAGACTTCTACATCGACCGATTGCGCGCGCACGATCTCGATGCCATGATTCCTCCCGCGGACGAGCGCGCCGAGGTGAACCGCATCATCTACGACGAGCTGTGCCTCGGGACTGTCGCTGCACCCTCGCGCCGTTGCTATCAAGGGGCAATGGCGGCGCTCGTCGAGCGCGGCGCGGAGTGCATCATCCTCGGCTGCACCGAGATCACGATGCTGGTCGGCCCTGACGATACCTCGGTCGAGACGTTCGACACGACCGCCATTCACGCCGAGACGGCCGCCGACTTCGCGATCGGGTGAATCTGTATCAAGTCCCGGCGACGGCAGCACGCCACCAGGCAGGCGGTGCTGGGGTGAAGCCCCTCTCTCCACGTCATTGCGAGCCATCGGGCCGCGCTTCGCGCGGACCCGTTGGCTCGCAATGACGGTGTGGATAAACGCCTCGCTAACGGATGAGAAGCGAGCCTCTACCGATGCTGGATCGCCCTGATCGCGCCACGGAGCTCGGCGAGGCCGCGCAGGCGGCCGATGGCGGTGTAGCCGGGATTGGTGCGCTTGGTGGCGGCGAGATCGTCGAGCATGCGGTGGCCATGGTCGGGACGGAAAACAATCCTCTTGTCCGGCGAGCGCCGCGCATTCTCCTTGAGCAGCGCCTTGAGCACTGCGATCATGTCGACGTCGCCGTCGAGGTGATCGGATTCGTAGAAGGAGAGACCATCAGCCTCGCGCTTTGTTGCGCGCAGATGGGCAAAGGCGATGCGAGGGCCAAAGCGCTCCGCCATCGCAGGCAGATCGTTCTCGGCGCGCACGCCGAGCGATCCAGTGCACAGGCAGATGCCGTTGGCCTTGGACGGCACGGCGTCGAACAGCGCCTGGTAGTCCTCGGCCGTCGAGGCAACGCGCGGCAGGCCGAACAGCGGGCGCGGCGGATCATCCGGATGCAGCGTCAGCGATACACCGAGTTGCTCGGCGACCGGCGCGACACGGCCCAGGAATTCGGCAAGATGCCGCCGCAGGATCTTCGGCGTGATGTCGCGATACGTCTCGAGCCGATCGCGGAATTGCGGGATGGTCATCGGCTCGGTGGTCGAGCCCGGCAGCGCGCTGGCAATGACCATCACGAGATAGTCGATGTCGGCCTGGCTCATCTTGTCCAACAGCTGTTTCGCGCGGGCCTGCTGCTCCGGCGAATACTCCTGAAGCGCAGCAGGACGCTTGAGGATATGCAGCTCGAAGGCGGCAAAGCGGTCCTGGTCGAAGCGCATGGCGCGGGCGCCGTTCGGCAGCTCCCATTCCAGATCGGTGCGGCACCAGTCGACGACAGGCATGAAATTGTAGCAGATGATCTTGATGCCCGAAGCGGCCACCGCTTCGAGACTCGCGATCCACGCCTCGATCGACTTCGTCGCCTTAGCCCCGAGTCGCTTGACGTCGTCGGGGATCGGAATTGATTCCACCACCGACCAGGTCAGTTGCGAGCGGCCGGGCTGCCCGTTCTCAACGAAATTCTTGCGCTCCTCGACCGCCTTGCGCGTCCAGGCCTCGCCGATCGGCACCTGATGCAGCGCCGAGACAATGTCCGTCGCGCCGGCCTGCCTGACATCGTCGAGCGAGACTGGATCGTCCGGCCCGTACCAGCGCCATCCTTCCAGCATCATGCGTTGTCTCCGATCAATTCGCGGTCAGCACGACCTTGACGCTCTGCGAGCGGTCGAGCGCCAGCCTGAGCGCATCGGGCGCGGTCGACAGCGGCCGCTCCGCGGTGACCAGCGACAGCACGTCGACGCTGCCGTCCGCGATCAGTTCCACCGCCGTCATGAACTCCAAGCCAAAGCGGAACGAGCCGCGCAGGTCGATCTCCTTCGCCATCACTGCGTTCGACGGCGTCAGGATCTGCCCGCCCGGCAGATTACCGATCTGCACCACGACACCGCCGCGCCTGACGATGCCGATCGCGCTGGAAAGGCCGGCGGCCGTGCCCGAGACCTCGAAGGCGACATCATAGGGACGCGATGCGGCGTGCGCCTTCAGACCCTCTTCGCCGCCCGAAACGTTCTCGACATGCGAGGCGCCGAGCCGGGTCGCGAAGGCCAGCGGCGCCGGCGCAATGTCGGCCACCGTGACATCAGTCATACCGGCGCGACGCGCGGCCAGCATGGTCAGCAGCCCGATCGGGCCGGCGCCGAAGATGATGCCGCGCTTGCCCTCGATGTTGCCAGCGCGCGCGACCGCGTGCAGGCAGACCGCGAGCGGTTCGGCCAGCGCCGCGGCCTGATAGGAGACGTGGTCCGGTATCTTCACGCACTGCGCGGGAATCGCGTCGAAATAATTGGCGAAGCCGCCCTGCATGTGCGGCGTCTTCGAGGCCGAGCCCATGAAGTAGATGTTCTCGCAGAGATTCGGCCGCCCCTCGCGGCAGGCGACGCAATGGCCGCACCAGCGCGACGGGTTGACGGCGATGCGGTCGCCGATCTTCAGGTTCGCCGCGGCGCCGGCGATCTCCACGACCTCGCCGGAGATCTCGTGACCGAGCACCAGCGGCGACTTCACGACGAAATCGCCGGTGCGTGCGTGGCGGAAATAGTGCATGTCCGAGCCGCAGATGCCGCCGGCGCCGAACCGGACGCGCACCATGCCGTCGCTGAGCTTGTCGAGCGGATGCTCGATCATGCGCAGGTCTTCGGGCCCGAATAGGGTTGCGGCAAGAGCAGTGGAAGTCATTTGGAAAGTCCCATGTATTTTGGCAGCCAGAGGGTCAGTTCGGGAATGTAGGTGATCGCGATCAGCGCGAGCATCAGCGGCACCAGCCACGGCAGGATCGCCACCGTCGTACGCTCGACCGAGAGTTTTGCCACGCGGGCGAGCACGAACAGCACCATGCCGAGCGGCGGGTGCAGCAGTCCGATCATCAGGTTCAGCGTCATGATCAAGCCGAAATGGATGGGATCGATGCCGAGCTTGAGCACGATCGGCAGCAGGATCGGCACCAAAATGGTGATCGCCGCCGTGGTGTCGATGAAGCAACCGACGAACAGGATCAGGACGTTGGCGAGCGCCAGGAACACCCATTTGTTGTGGGTGATGCTGAGCATCCAGTCCGACAACATCTGCGCCGCCTGCGACACCGTCAGCAGCCAGGCGAAGATCGAGGCTGCCGTGACGATGAACAGCACCGAGGCCGTGGTCTCGATAGTGTCGAAGGTCGCCTTGGCGACGGTCTGGAACGTCATCGTGCGATAGCGCACGAGGCCGAGGAACAGCGACCAGATCACCGCGGCGACGGCGGCTTCCGTGGGCGTGAACCAGCCGAGGGTCATGCCGCCGATCAGGATCACCGGCGCCATCAGCGCCATCACCGCGGAGAAGTCGAAATACCAGTCGATCACCAGCAGCGTGCCGAGACCGATCACTACCGCCATGTTGGTCGACATGCCGGCGAGCGTCATCAGCCAGATCGCAAGCGGGAACGACAGCACGATGACGATCTCAAGCCCGGCCGAGCCGAGCTGCGGCCAGGAGAACGGCGTATCGCTGCCCCATTTGTTCTTGTGCGCGAAGTAGGTGACGGTGGCCATCATGAACAGGGTCAGGACGACGCCGGGAATGACGCCGCCGAGGAACAGCGCGCCGATCGAGACGTTCGCCATCATGCCGTAGATCACGAAGGGCAGCGACGGCGGGATGATGGGTCCGAGCGTCGCCGAGGCCGCGGTGACGCCGACCGAAAACTCGGTGGAGTAGCCGTGGTCCTTCATCGCCTTGATCTCGATGGTGCCGAGACCGGCGGCATCGGCTATCGCGGTGCCTGACATCCCGGAGAAGATCACCGAGCCGATGATGTTGACGTGGCCGAGGCCGCCGCGCATCCAGCCAACGAGCGCAACGGCGAATTTGTAGATGCGCCCCGTAACGCCGGCGATGTTCATGAGGTTGCCGGCCAGAATGAAGAACGGCACGGCGAGCAGCGGAAAGCTCTCGACGCCGGCGATCATGCGCTGCGCCAGCGTGACGTCGGGCGTCACGCCGCTGACCAGGATGTAGAGCAGCGACGACGCGGCCATGGCAATCGCCACGGGAACGCCGAGCAGCATCAGGATGAGAAAGCCTCCGAGCAACAGCAGCATGGTCCTATCCTTCCGATCCGTCGTAGGCACCGGGACGTTCGAGGACCGAGTAGCCTTGCCGCCAGTTCTGCATTGCCACCTGCACCGAGCGTGCGAACATCAGCACGAAGCCGAGCAGCACGGCATAATATACGTAGTCCTTGGGAAGATTGATCGTGGTCATCTGCTCGTCGCCGATGATCTGGATATAGACCCAGACCAGCTTGATGGCGTAGCCGAAGAAGACGATCCGGATCAGGTCGATCACCGTCGACAGCGCGCGCGCCACGGGTTGCGGCAGATAGCGGTAGACGAGATCGACCTGGATGTGGCGCGACAGCCGCACGCACATCGAGGAGCCGATGAAGACCACGCCGATCAGGCAGTAGGTCGCGATCTCTTCGGTCCAGGCGTAGCTGTCGTTGAGCACGTAACGGGTGAAGAACTGGAGGAAGACGGCAAGCGCCATCACCCAGAAGATCGCGAGCGCCAGCCAGTCCTCGAGCGCGTAGATGCCGAGATCGACCTTCGGCGTCGCCTCTTCCTCGAAGGTATGGGCGATCTCGTCCGCGGTGATCTGCCGGTGGATTTCGGCGGTCGACATGGGTTGCTCCTCAATGGACCTCAACGTCGTTCCGGGGCGACGCGTCAGCGTCGAACCCGGAACCTCGAGATTCCGGGTTCTCGCTTCGCGAGCCCCGGAATGACAGCCACTGCTATTTGACTTGCTGGATCTTTTCCCAGTCGGCCTTGCGGTAACCAAAAGTCTCGAACGCAACGTTCTTCAGCACGGTGTCGCGGAACTCGTTCTTGTCGACTTCGGTCACGCTCAAGCCTTTCTCCTTGAAGAAGGCGACCAGCTTGGCCTCGTTCTGCTTGATCTCCTCGGTGGCCCTGGCGGCCGCTTCCTGCGCGACATCGGTGAAGATCTTCTTGTCGTCGTCGCTGAGCTTCTTCCACAGCGCGCCCGCAATCACGGTGTTGAGGTGGTCGACGATGTGGCCGGTCAGCACGATGTGCTTCTGCACCTCGTAGAACTTCTTGGCCTCGATTGTGGTCAGCGGATTCTCCTGCGCCTCGACGGTGCCGTTCTGGAGCGCGAGATAGACTTCTGCGAACGCGATCGGCGCGGTGTTGGCGCCGCAGGCGCGCGGCATTGCGAGATAGGCCGGCACGTCGGGCACGCGCATCTTCAGGCCTTTCATGTCGGCGCAGGTCCTGATCGGCTTGTTCGACGAGGTCTGGCGCACGCCGTAATAGGTCACCGCGACGATCTGGTGGCCGCTCTTGTCCTCGTAGCCCTTGGCGAGCTCCTTGAAGATGTCGCTCTTGGTATAGGCGAGAAGATGGTCGGCGTTGCGGAAAGTATAGGGATAGTAGGTCACGGCGATCGGCGGGAAGCTCTTGGCCGCGAAGCTGGAGCCGGAGATGATGATGTCGACCGAACCGAGCGCGAGCCCCTGGTTGATGTCGGCTTCCTTGCCGAGCTGGGAGGCCGGATAGACCTCGATCTGATAGCGGCCATTGGTGCGCTTGCCGATCTCCTGCGCGGCCCAGACCGATGCGGTGTGGAACGGCTCCGAGGTCTCGTAGACATGGGCCCATTTGAGCTTGGTCTGCGCCATGCCTGCATTGGTCGCAGCCAGCAGCGCGGCGGCGGAGAGCGCCGCGGCAATCGTCATCTTCTTCAACATCGACTTTTCCTCCATCGTTCAAGTCTGCTTCTTGTTCGCCCGCCCCAAAGCGGAAGCGAGCCGCCCAATCTCATCGCCGCCGTGCGCTGCTGCTCGCAGCCCGCTTCTTCGGCGCATGTTTCGGTTTTGACGGTTTTGCCCCGGCTCGCTCCGTGCGGCTGGGTCCGGACGAGGATCCCACCGCGTTCTCGGCACCAAAATTCTGCGCGAAGCGTTCCTGGGAGCGCGCCAGATGATTGCGCATGGCATCGCGCGCGGCCTGCGGATCATGCGCCGCGATTGCATCGCGCACCGCGCGATGTTCGTCGAGCGCCGTGCGCCACGTGCCCGGACTCTCGAAATAATGCGCAAGCTGAGCGAAATAGGGATTGAGGCGCTGGTCGAACAGGTCGCCGACCACGCGCACCAGAACGGCATTGCCGAGGCTCCCGGCGATCGCGATGTGAAACGCGCGATCATGGACCATCGAGGCTTCGCCGGGATGCTCGACATTCTCCATCGCGACAAGGGACGCATCGATGCGGGCGATGTCGTCCTTGGTCGCCACGCGCGCGGCCTCTTCGGCGACGGCGCTTTCCAGGAATTCGCGGGCGCGCAGCAGCTCAAACGGGCCCTCGATGACGGATGCGGGTGCTGGTGCCGCAACGGCGGCGGGCTCGATCACGTAGATGCCGGACCCGACCCGGATGCGGAGGCGGCCTTCGACCTCGAGCGCGATCAAAGCTTCGCGCACCGTCGGCCGCGATACCTTGAGCTGCTCGGCGAGCTCGCGCTCGGTCGGCAAGCGGCTACCGACGGCGTACTCGCCGCTGTCGATCAGGCTTCGCAATTGATCGGCGACCTGGCGATAGAGTCGTCTCGCCTCCACAGCTTCCAGCGGCACGCTGGTCCTCCCGAACGGGTCGCGAGGCACCTCGTGCACCCGCGACCGGCCAATTTTGGAAAATTGGTCTTACCAATTGACCGGAGCATTGACCGAAGACAGGCGCCATGTCAAGCAGCGGCAAAGCAAAGGGGAGACGTCCATGCGCCTTCGTTCAACGCGCCTTGGCCGCACCAATCTCGAGCGGCTGTCTCCCGGCATCCGCCGCCCGGCCTATGACCGTTCGCGCGTCACGCCGGGCGTCGTGCATCTGGGCTTGGGAGCGTTTCACCGTGCACACCAGGCCGTCGTCATCGACGACTGCCTTGCCGCCGGCAGCGCGTCCTGGGGGATCGTCGGCGCGAGCCTGCGCAGCCCGGACACGCGCGACGCCCTCGCCCCACAGGACCACCTGTACACCGTTGCCATACGATCGGCCGAAGGCACCGAGCACCGCGTCATCGGCGCGCTGCTCGACAGCGTCGTCGCTCGCGAGGATCCGGCACGGCTGGTCGGGCGGATGGTCGATCCCGCCATTCGCATCGTGTCCCTGACCGTCACCGAGAAGGGCTATTGCCACACGCCGCAAACCGGCGATCTCGACGAGCGGCATCCCGACATCGTGCACGATCTCAACAATGTCGACGCACCGCGCTCGGCTCCGGGCTTCATTGCGGCCGCGCTGGCGCGCCGGCGGGCGCAGGGTCTTCCACCGTTCACCGTGCTGTGCTGCGACAACCTCGCCGCCAACGGCCACACCGTGCAGCGGATCGTGACGCAGTTCGCCGCGCTGCGGTCGAATGAGCTCGGCAAGTGGATCGCGGATGCAGTCGCTTTCCCCTGCACGATGGTCGACCGCATCGTGCCGGAAACCACGGACGCCGACCGGGACTCGGTTTCATCCGCGCTGGGCCTTCACGACGCATGGCCCGTGATGACCGAGCCGTTCACGCAATGGGTGGTCGAGGACCGCTTCCCCGCGGGCCAGCCCGATCTCGCCGCCGCAGGGGTCGAGCTCGTCAGCGACGTCAAGCCGTTCGAGCTGATGAAGCTGCGGCTGCTCAACGCCAGCCATTCGGCGCTGGCCTATCTCGGCTATCTCTCAGGCTACGAGACCATCGCCGACACCATGCAGGACCCGCATTTCGCCCGTCTCGCCGCGCAGGTGATGGAAGAGGCCGCGGTGACGCTGACAATGCCTTCAGGCACGGACCTCGCCGCCTATCGCGCCTCGCTGCTCAAGCGCTTCGCAAATCCTGCACTTCACCACCGCACCTGGCAGATCGCGATGGACGGCTCGCAAAAGCTCCCACAGCGCCTGCTCGGCGCGATGCAGGATCGCCTGCGCAAGGATTTGCCGATCGCAACCCATGCGCTCGCGGTGGCCGGCTGGATGCGCTACGTCACCGGGCTCGACGAGCAGGGCCGCGCGATTGACGTGCGCGATCCGCTCGCCGGCGAATTCGCCGCACTGGCGCGCGAGGCAGGTCCCATCGCCGAGCGGCTCGCGCCCGCAATGCTCGGGGTCGCAAAGGTGTTCGGACCTCTTGGCGCAGAGCCGCGCCTGCGCGAGGCCGTGACTGCGGCGCTCGGCCGTCTCTATCAGGATGGCGCACGGCGAGCGGTGGCGGCGCACGTTTCGGCGTGACCACAAAGCGCAGCATCTTGAATGCTGCATCGCGGTCAAAGCCGACGGAAGTCGCGCTTGATTTTTGCTTGCCATTGCCGCACCCGGGAGGCATGGCAAAGGACAGCAAGGTCATCGCCGCGAACGCGGCCTTCTACGCCGCCTTTTCGACCGGCAATTTCAACGAAATGGAGCGAATGTGGGCGGATGATGACGCCATTTCCTGCATCCATCCCGGCTGGCCGGCCATTATCGGGCGGGCCACCGTGATCGGAAGCTGGCGCGACATCCTGCAGAACCCGGAGCGGCCGCAGATCGTGTGCGCCGAACCGCAGGCCATCGTCGACGGCGACAGCGCGCGCGTGCTCTGCATCGAGATCGTCGACGGCACCGCTTTGGCGGCAGCGAACCATTTCCGCCGCGTCGGCGACGGCTGGCGCCTGGTGCATCACCAATCGAGCCCGATCGCGCAGATTGTCGAGCAGGCCGAAGAGGATAGCCCGAGCCACCGCGTCCACTGAAGATGGCGATCACACCGGCGTGATCTACTGTGCATGGGGTTGTTTTGCGAGTTTTTTGTTTAGCACCTCATCCAAGCCTCGACAGATCGTCCAGCACGACCCGCGCAGCACTGAAATCATCGTCCCGGAAGAACATGCTGCGCGTGATCAGAACCGGTATGCCGGCTCGTGAGGCCGCGATCATGCCGTTAGCGGAGTCTTCGATCGCCACACAATCGTGCGCCGTCAGCCTCAGCCGTGCCAGGACCTCAAGATAGACGTCCGGTGCAGGCTTCTTGTGCCGCACGTCGTCGCCGGCAACGATCGCGTCGAAAACCCTGGCCCAGCCCGGCCCCAGCGCCTGCGAGAGCAGTGCGTCGATATTGCCGTGAGAAGTGGTGGTCGCGATCGCGAGCCGCTGGCCGCGCGCCCTTGCCGCGGCGAGCAGCTCCGCCACGCCTGGCCGCAACGGACAGCAGCCGGTCTCGACCAGCTCGGCATAATGGGCGGTCTTGATGCGATGAAGCTCGGCGATGTCCTCGCCCGTCAATGGTTGGGCGATCCGCAGCCTTGCGTGGTAGGCGCGCATGCGTTCCTTGCCCCCGGTCACCCGCAACAGGTCCTTGTAGACGGCGCGATCCCATTCCCAGCCAAGCCCGTGGCGCGAGAAGGCATGATTGAATGCCTGCCGATGCAGCTCCTCCGTTTCGGCAAGCGTGCCGTCGACATCGAAGATGAGCGCGGCGGCGCGCCGGATCAGGTCGGCAGCATTGCATGCTACCGGCGTGGCGGATGCTTCTGCCTGCATGATCGATGATCTCTCCTAATGCCCGGGTGACCATCGCCCGCGGCCGCAGGTGAGACAAATTGCAATATCTTTTGCCGGCCCCAAAAATCTCTTATGAGCGGAGAGGCGCGCAGGTAGCGCGACGGGAACCCCGACCAGCACGGCAGAGGCATGCGGCTCTTCATCCTTGGTATCGGCTATAGCGCCAGGCACTTCGTCCGCAGGTTCGGCGGCGCCTTCTCGCACGTCGCCGGTACCGTGCGCGATCCCGGCCAGCGGGATGATCTCACCGGCATCGAGGTGCAAGCCTTTTCCGGGAGTGATCTGGATCGCACCACGGTCGAACGCATCAGCGACGCCGACGTCCTTCTCATATCGATCCCGCCCGGCAGCTCCGGCGATCCCGCAGTCACCGGCCTTGCGGACGTAGTGGCGGCAGGTCGCCGCAAGGTCGTCTATCTCTCGACCATCGGCGTGTATGGCGATCACGGCGGCGGATGGCTCGACGAGAGCACGCCGCCACAGGCGATGTTCGAACGCACGCGGATGCGGCTCGCGGCGGAGCAAGCCTGGACGGATGCAACAGGCGGCGCTGCCGCGATCCTCAGGCTTGCGGGCATCTATGGCCCCGGCCGCAATGCGCTCGTGACCTTGCGTGCGGGGAAGGCCCGGCGCATCATCAAGCCGGGACAGGTCTTCAACCGCATCCACGTCGACGACATCGCGAGCGCGATCATGGCCGCTGTCCGTCACCCGAACGGCGGCACCTGGAACGTGTGCGACGACGAGCCCGCGCCGCCGCAGGACGTGATCGCCTACGCCGCGCAGCTGATGGGCGTTGCACCGCCGCCCGAAGAAGCGTTCGCGACAGCCGAGATGTCGGCGATGGCCCGCAGCTTCTATGCCAGCAGCGCCCGGGTCTCCAACGCGAAACTTAAGCGCGAGCTCGGCGTCACGCTTGGTTACCCGACCTATCGGCACGGCCTCGATGCGCTGTGGCGCGCCGGCGAAGGACGATAGGTTCCGGCATCTCCGGCGCGTCCCAGACATGTTCTGCCCGCGCTTGACTCCGCTCAGTCGCAGACGTGTGATCTCGGCATTCGCGAGCCACTGCATAACGAGCTCGCGCCTTTGGGAGGACGCAATGAACAAGACGATCACCATGATCGCGGCGGCGGCTACCGCCATCGCGTTCGGTACGGCCAATGCCGCGCCGCTACCCGAAGCCAATCCCGACGATGTCGGCTTCTCCAAACAGGGCCTTGCACGCCTCGACAGTTTCTTCGCGCGCGAGATCGCCGCCAAGCGCGTACCCGGCGCGGTCGTCGCGGTGGCGCGGGACGGCAAGCTCGTGCACTACAAAGCTTACGGCATGCTTGATCCAGACAAGAGCACGCCGATGCCTGTCGACGCGATCTTCGCGCTGGCCTCGATGACCAAGCCGATGGCAGCGGTCGCGGGCCTGACGCTGATGGAAAAAGGCCAGTTGCCGCTTCAGGCCAAGCTGTCCGACTACTATCCGGCCTTTGCCGACATGAAGGTCGGCGTGCATCAGGCAGACGGATCGCTCAAGCTCGAGCCGCAGGCCTCGCCGATCTTCATCCATGATCTCTACCGGCATACGTCCGGGCTGATGTATGGCGGCCGCCCCGACAGCTCCAGTCCGGTGGCGCGGCAATATCCCGATGGCATAGCGCCTGCGATCGAAGGCGACACCCAGGCCTTCATCGATCGCATCACAAAACTGCCGCTGGCGCATCAGCCCTCGACTGAGTTCGAATACGGTTTTTCGATCGATGTGCTTGGTGCTGTGGTCGAGAAGGTGAGCGAGCAGAAGCTCGGCGACTATCTCGCTGCCAACGTCTGGCAGCCGCTCGCAATGAAGGACGCGACCTTCCACCCGACGGACGCACAGCGCGCTCGCCTCGCCCGCCCGTTCGCCAATGATCCGCTGACCGGCAAGCCCCAGGCGATCAAGCTATTGGACACGCCGACTAAATTCGACTGTGGCGGTGCCTGCGCGTTCGCAACGATCGGTGACTATGCCCGTTTCGGGCAGATGCTGCTCAATGGTGGCGAGCTCGACGGCCAGCGCATTCTCTCCCCCAAGACCATGCATCACATGACGGCCAACCATCTCGGTCCCGAGATCAAGAACAACGTGGCGAACATCGAGCCGCATCGCGGCGGCTTCGGCTTTGGCCTTTCGGTTGCGGTCCGCACCAGCGAAGGCCTGTCGTCGGTCCCCGGCAATCCCGGCGAGTTCACCTGGAATGGCGCCTTCGGGACGCAGTTCTTCTGCGATCCCAAGGAGCGTCTCGTCGTCGTCGTGGGAACGGCGGCGCCGGGCGAACTCAGGAAATATTATCGCGAACAGGTCCAGGACATCGTTTACGGCGCGATGGTGAAGTGAGATCGGCGCGCCGAAATCTAAATGGCGGCCGAACGGGCCGCCCTTTAGCATCTAACGTCAGCACGGGACGCCGTACTTCTTGCGCTCATCGCGACACATGATTGACCCTCTCGGTTGAGCCGGGATATGGGGCGATAGAAGGTGCCCGCCCGGGCGAGCGCCTCCGGATTCGCTTTCGCGCCATCCGGTCTATCGGTGCCTTCTTGTATGCATTATCCCAGTTGCCATCCCCACGCACTTCGCTTTACATGCCCGCAATTCGCCCTCCGGACGGCGGAGGGGACAAAACTGCACGATTGCCAAGGGACGAAATATGGCGCGTAACATCCTGATTCTCGGAGCTTCTTACGGCTCCCTGCTGGGCACGAAGCTCTTGATGGCTGGGCATAACGTGACCCTGGTGTGTCGCGCCAAGACCGCGGAGCTGATCAACCGGGACGGTACCGAGGTGCGCATCAAGTTGCGCGACGAGGCGGTGCACCGGGCGATCTTCTCGCGTGACTTGCCCGGCAAGCTCGACGCGGTGACGCCGGCCAATGTCGACCTCTCCCGCTACGACCTGGTCGGCCTCGCGATGCAGGAGCCGCAATACACCAACCACACGGTGCGCGTTCTCATGGTCAAGATCGCCGCGGCGAAGCTGCCGTGCCTGTCGATCATGAACATGCCGCCGCTGCCCTATCTGAAGCGGATTCCGGCGCTCGCAGACATGGATCTCGAGGAGGCCTACACCAATGCGCAGGTGTGGGAGCGCTTCGAGCCGGGGCTGGTGACGCTGTGCTCGCCCGACCCGCAGGCGTTCCGTCCGCCGGAAGAGGCGGCGAACGTGCTCCATGTCGGCCTGCCCACGAATTTCAAGGCATCGGTATTCGCAGACGAGAAGCACAACAAGCTGCTGCGCGAGCTCGAAGGCGACATCGACGCGGTGACCCTCGAGGGCCACGACGTGCCGGTGAAGCTGAAGGTGTTCGACTCGTTGTTCGTGCCGCTGGCGAAATGGTCGATGCTGCTGACTGGCAATTACCGCTGCATCACGCCGAATGAGCCGCAGTCGATCCGCGACGCAGTGCATGGCGATCTCGCGCGGGCGCAGACGATCTACGATCATGTCGATGCCATCGCCCGCCGCCTCGGCGCCGACCCGCAGGACCAGGTGCCGTTCGCGAAATATGCCAAGGCCGCCGAAAGCCTGCTCAAGCCATCGTCGGCCGCCCGCGCGGTCGCGAGCGGCGCGCCGTTCATCGAGCGCGTCGACTTGCTGGTGAAGCTGATCTCGCATCAGCTCGGTGTGCCCAATGCCGAGATCGACCGCACGGTCGACACCGTGGACCAGAAGCTCAACGAGAAGATCGTGCAGGGCGGATCCGGCGCGCAGTAGGAGCGCCGCTTCCAGCGACACCGGCCCTCACGCGCTGCGAGCGAATCGAATCCAGATCAGGCCGGTCACCGCGACCAGCGTGATCGCGCCGGTGCGCGTGACCAGGTCGGGATGCCCAAGACGACGGGCGCCACGGCCGAGCGTTGCACCAAACGTCACCCACGCCGCGCCCGCCGTGGAATCTGAACCAGCATCACTACAGGTTCGGCGTACGGCACTGTTCCGGTGTGGCGCAAACTCAACGACAGTCGTCGCATCTCGATTGTCACGCGATCCGGTCGCCTTCACATCGCGCCGACGCGCAGGCCGCTGACATCACGACTGCGTGAGACGACAGCATGCCGCCCGTCATATCCCGGCACTTCGCGAGCAAAGCGAGCCGATTCGACGCGAATGAGCTCTCCTTTACGTGCTGGCCCGTCATTCGCGCAGACGTTGCATGCACGCGGGACAGGCTCGGCTTATTGCCCAGCCGACAGAGAGATGAGCAACATATCTTTTTAGGTCAAGTGTTGACCTGTTTGCCGGTCTGTTGTCCGGCGCAATCGCAAGCGCGGCTGAGAGAACCAGAACAAGAACAACAATGGATCAGGCGATGCTGAGCGTCGTCCGCGCGGTCGAGGCAGGCGCGACGACGATGAAGGGCGTGATCGACGCAACCGGACTGTCCCGTCTCAAGATCGAGCGGGCGTTGACCGCACTGGAGAAGCAGAAGCTGCTGGTGCGCGACGGCCAGGGCTTTCGCGCGACCGGCCTACCGAGGGCGGCGCGCCCTGCCCGGCAATGCGGATCGTGCAACGCCTGCTGCGATATCCTCGAAGTCGCCGGCGTCGACAAGCCGGTGAACCAGCTCTGCAAACATTGGCAGGCCGGCACCGGATGCACCATCTACGATCGCCGCCCGCAAATGTGCCGGTCGTTCGTCTGTGCCTGGCTGCAGGGCCATCTCGACGACGACTGGTTTCCGGCGAAGTCGGGCATCGTGGTGCATTTCAGCCAGGACGCCGTCAACGTCACGGTGGACGACGATTGTCCCGACCGCTGGCGCGAGGAGCCGTATTTCAGCAAGCTTGCCGAATGGTCGCTGAACGGCGTCAGGCGGATCGGAAACCGCGGCTATGCGACCCTCGTCGTGTCCGGCACCGAGCGGTTCCTGCTGCTCGGACGCACCATTGTTCCGGATCCGACGCTGTTCGGCACCGCGTTCCTTCCGCTCACCGCCGACACCTTCCGATTCTGGCGGGCGACGTCGCCCGAGCATTTGCAGCGGCTGCATGAGCGCATCGCCGAGATCGACCGGATCAGGCAGGAATTCGGCTCCTGCGCCATTCCCGAGAACGAGGACGACGATCCGCATCCGCCCTATCGGCCCGCACTTTTACGGTTGTCGCATCACGCCTGAACTCCGCCGTGGGCAACGCGGCCTGATTCGCGCGGTAGCGCTCGACGCGCCCCGGCGGGGTTGATAAGCCCCTGTCCGCGAATGAGGGGACTTGAGTCGGGGACATGACGGTTGCGATCGAGATGGGGCAGACCACGGCAGGCGCCGCGGCGGCCATGGACCTCGAGGAGCTGCTGGCGACCCGCCTCCTGGTTCAAGGCAATTCGGGCTCCGGCAAATCACATCTGTTGCGGCGGCTCTTGGAACAGAGCGCGCCCTGGGTGCAGCAGGCCATTATCGATCCCGAGGGCGACTTCGTCACGCTGGCCGATCGCTTCGGCCATCTGGTGATCGAGGCCGAAGATCACACCGAGCGCGGCCTTCAGGTCGCCGGCGAGCGCGCGCGGTTGCATCGTGTCTCCACCGTGCTCAATCTCGAGGGGCTCGATGCCGAGAACCAGATGCGGCGCGCCGCGGCGTTCCTCGGCGGGCTGTTCGACGTCAATCGTGACCATTGGTACCCGATGCTGGTGGTTGTCGACGAGGCACAGCTGTTTGCGCCGGCGGTTGCGGGCGAGGTCTCGGACGAAGCGCGCAAACTGTCGCTCGGCGCGATGACCAATCTGATGTGCCGCGGCCGCAAGCGCGGGCTCGCCGGCATCATCGCGACCCAGCGGCTGGCGAAGCTTGCCAAGAACGTCGCGGCGGAAGCCTCCAACTTCCTGATGGGCCGGACCTTCCTCGACATCGACATGGCGCGCGCCGCCGACCTGCTCGGCATGGAGCGGCGGCAGGCCGAAGCTTTTCGCGATCTCGAGCGTGGCCAGTTCATGGCGCTGGGACCTGCGCTATCGCGCCGTCCCCTGCGTTTGAACATCGGCCCGACCGCTACCTGCCCGCGCAATTCCACGCCGCGGCTGATGCCGCTGCCGGAAGCGATGCTGGAAGACGCGCGCGCCGTGATCCTGGCCGCGCCGCCGCCCGACGCCAGCCGGCCGCAGCGCCGGCCGGCGCCGGATCTGCTCGAGCAGCTCCGCGCCGCGAAAGCGGCAGCTACGCCGGAATCGCGCACGGAGCCGATCGAGCTGCCGGTCAGCGCTGAAGAGCTCGCTGAACGGCGCGAGCGCGTGGATCGTACCCTTCGTGCCGTGCTCGCCGGGCCCGATGCCGGCTTCCGCGCCATCGGCGTGCTCTATCAGGAATTCGTGGTCCGCTGCCGCATCGAGGGGCTCGGCGCGGCGGTGCCTGATCTCAACGAATTCCGCCGCATGCTGACGCACGCGCGCGCCGGGCTCGGCACCGATTTGGCTGAGGACGACGCCTGGCAGGACGTGTCGCTGCGCGCCTCGATCCTGCCCGACGACATGCAGGGCGTGTTCATGATGATCGCGAGGGCGGCGAAGGAAGGCTGGCCGTGTCCCGGCGATGCCGCGATCGCGCGCGCCTATGGCTCGCATTCACTGCGCCGCGCGCAGCGCCTGCTCAGCTATATGGAGGAACAAGGCCTGATCGTCTGCCAGCTCGACGGCGCCGGACGCCGGATCGTGACGCTGGTGGAGCTCGCCTGGGCGACGGCGCCGGGCAATCCCAACGGCGATGATTTGCCGGCGGCGCCGGCGCAAACCGCGGCCGCGCTCTAAGCCCGGATTAGCGTCTCATCACCGACGCTGCCTCGGCCGCATCGAAGCCGCGCGCCGCATTGCGCCCGTCCTCCGCGAACATGCGGCGATAGAGCAAAGCGGAGACGAGCCAGGCGACCGCGAACAGCGCGATCACGACGAAGCCGACATTCGCCAGCGACTCGTTGAGACCATCGACCACCGCCCACACGCGGCCGGACAAGCCGAGACGATCGCTGATCAGGCCAAGCGCTTCGATGCCGCCGATCAACAGTGCGATCGCGACCGAAGCCCCCGTGATCGTGAGATTGTACCAGAGCTTGCGCAAGGGATCGACGAAGGCCCAGCGATAGGCACTCACCATCAGCGTGGAGTCGGCAGTGTCGACCAACGCCATGCCGGCGGCGAACAGCGCCGGGAAGACCAGGACATCGGCGAGCGAGGTACCACGCGCGGCTTCGCTGGCGGAAATGCTGAGCAGGCCGATCTCGGTCGCGGTATCGAAGCCGAGGCCGAACAGAAAGCCGAGCGGATACATGTGCCAGGGTTTCGTCACCAGGCGGAACATCGGGCCAAGCAGCCGCGCCAGGATGCCGCGATTGGCGAGCAGCGCATCGAGGCCCGCGGCGTCGTGAACGCCCTGCTCGCGCGCCATGCGAAACGTCCGCCACAAGCCTGCGAAGATCGCGAGATTGATGGCCGCGATCACGAGCAGGAACAGCGCCGAGATCGACGTGCCGATCAGGCCGCCGATTTCCTTGAGCAGGCTGTCGCCGCCAAGGCTCACCACGCCGAGCGCGAGCAGCATGGTCGCGACCACCACGACGGTGGAATGGCCCAGCGCGAAATAGAGGCCGACGCTACGCGGCGCGCCGCCCGCCTGCATCAGCTTGCGCACGACGTTATCAATGGCGGCGATGTGGTCGGCATCGACGGCGTGGCGGAGCCCGAAGACCCAGGCCAGCAGCGCGGTCGCCATCACCGTTGGTCGGTCGCCGAACCGCGCGAAGGCCCAGGTCCACGCGGCGATGTTGGCGGCGATGAGCCCGCCGAACAGCAGCGCAGCTCCGGGCTCGACCGCCCGCAAAGACCATTTCGTCACGACAACCATTCCGTCCGTTGCACGCCCCGTCGCGCCACCGGTATGATATTTTCACAAGATGATCACACTGACCAGTGCAATCCCCGAGGGGCGACACGGTTCTGCAGCAGTGCTTGCAGCCATCCTCCGAGACGCCCGCTCGCGCGGCCCTCAGGATGAGGTCCTTGTTTTGCGACCAAGCCCTGGGTCCTCATGGTGAGGAGCCCGCCATAGCGGCCGTCTCGAACCATGAGATCGGCTCGCTCTACGCCGCCTCGGAACCGCCCAGATAGGCGTCGCGGATGCGAGCATCGTCTTTCAGTGTCCGCGCCGGGCCGGAGAGCACGATCTTGCCGGTCTGGAGCACGTAGGCTTCATGTGCGATCTCGAGCGCAAGGCTGGCATTCTGTTCGACCATGAACACTGAGACGCCGTCCTGGTTGATGGTACGGATCAGCTCGAGCACGCGATCGACATAGAGCGGCGACAGACCCATGGTCGGCTCGTCCATCACGATCATGCGGGGACGGCTCATCAGCGCCCGCGCCATCGCCACCATCTGCTGCTCGCCGCCGGAGAGCGAGCCGGCGCGCTGCGACAGCCGCTGGCCGAGCTTCGGGAACAGCGTGAGCATCCTGTCGAGATCCTGGGCCACGACATCGCGGTCGTTGCGCACGAAGGCGCCCATCAGGATGTTCTCGCGCACGCTCATGTCCGCGAACAGCCGCCGCGCCTCCGGCACCGAGGCGATGCCGCGACGGACGATCTGCGGCGTGGTCAGCCCGATGAGCGAGGCACCGTCGAACGTCACATCACCGGAGCGCGGCTTCACCAAGCCCAGAATGATCTTCATCGTCGTGGACTTGCCGCTGGCATTGCCGCCGAGCAGGCAGACGATGTGACCGCGCGGGACCGATATCGAGAGGTCGAAATGCACCTGGGCCTGGCCGTAGAAGGTGTTGACATCGGACAATGCCAGCAACGGTTCCATCGAGGAGTTCGTCATGCCGCGCTCTCCTGCTCCGCCTTTCCGGAGAGACCATGGCCGAGATAGGCCTCGATCACCTTGGGATCGCTCCGCACCTGTTCGCCCGGACCTTCCGCGATCTTCTTGCCCTCGTCCATGACAATGACGCGGTCCGACAGGCGCATCACCATTTCCAGCTTGTGCTCGATCAGGAGGATGGTCAGCCCCTCCGCCTTGAGCTCGGCGACGAGGGCCTGCATCTCCGCAGTTTCAGTTGGGTTCATGCCGGCGGTCGGCTCGTCCAGCAGCAGCAGCCGCGGCTTCAGCGCCAGCGCACGCGCGATCTCGATGCGGCGGCGGTTGGCGTAAGAGAGGCTATAGGCCGGCTGTTCGATCCGCGGCAGCAGCCGTTCGCCGAAGCGGGCGAGAATGGTCTTCACCTCTTCGCGCAGCCGCTCCTCCTCCGCTTTGACGCTGGCGGGCCGCAGCAGCGCAAGGCCCAGCTCCAGCAGCGGGCCGATCGCCGGCACGGCCGGCTTCACCGCCCGCAGCCGCGTATGCGCGCCGATCAGGACGTTGTCCATCACGCTGAGATTGCCGAAGACGCGACCGAGCTGGAACGTGCGCGCGATGCCGTGGCCTGCGAGCCGCTCCGGCGACAGGCCGGTGATGTCCTGCCCTGCGAAGCTGACAGTACCGGCGTCGGGCCGATCGAGACCGGTCACGAGATTGAACAGCGTCGTCTTGCCGGCGCCGTTCGGGCCGATGATGCTGATCAGCTCGCCTCTGGCGAGATCGAGATCGATGGCATCGACTGCGGTGAGACCTCCGAAGCGACGCGTCAGCCCGCGCAGGGACAACATGGGCAGGTGCTGCTCCGCCATCAGATCGTCCCCAGCAGGCCCTGCGGCCTGAACCGCACGAGCAGCAGCAGCACGATGCCGTAGATCAGGATTCGATACTCCGCCGCGATCCGGAAGACCTCGGGCAGCCCGACCAGCGCCACCGATCCGAGAACTGCGCCGACGACATTGCCGAGGCCGCCGAGGATCACGACGGTCAGCGCCAGAATGGATTGCTGCGTGTTGAAGGTCTCGTGGTTGATGTAGGAATAGAGATGCGCGGCGATGCCGCCGCTGACACCGGCAGCGAAGCCGCCAAAGATGAAGGCGAGCGATTTGTAGCGGTTGAGGCTGAGGCCATAGGCGCGCGCGGCGATGTCGTCGTCGCGGATGGCACGAAAACTGCGGCCGAGATGCGAGGTCAGCAGACGACCCTGCAGCAGCGCCAGCACGACCATCACCGCAAGGCTGAACCAATAGACCGACGATGGGCTGATCAGGTCGTAGCCGAACAGCGATAGCGGCGGAATGCCGGAGATGCCGATCGGGCCCCGCGTGACGCTCTCCCAGTTCAGGATCACCAGCGACACGATCTCGCCGATGGCGAGCGTTGCGATCGACACGTAGTGCCCGCGCAGGCGGAACGACGGCGAGATCAGGAGCGTACCGAGCGCAGCGCTCATCAGGCCACCCCCGATGATGGCGAGGCCGACCGGCACAGAGAAGGTCAGCGACAGCAGCGCGGCGGTGTAGGCGCCGATCGCCAGCAGCGCGGCATGGCCGAGCGAGACCTGACCCACCGTTCCCGCGACCAGCGTCAGGCTGAGCGCGAGCATGCCGAGCAGCCAGGCATTGATCAGCGTCTGGAGCACGTAGAACGACACCGGCAACAGCGGCAGGATCGCGAACCCACCGACTGCAAGCACCGAGGCCCAGCGCGGAATGCGCACAGGACGGCTCGGCGCGATGAAGGTGCCGGTGAGCGGCTCCGGCGGCGCCTGCCGCGCACTCGCGAACAGCCCGTTCGGCCGCAGCACGAGCACGACGACCAACAACAGGAACGCGAACAGATTGCGATAGCTGGTACCGAACACGGCGACGCCGTAGCTCTCGACCAGTCCCAGCAGCAGGCTACCGACCACCGCGCCTGGCACGTTGCCGGCGCCGCCGACGACTTCCGCGACCACGCCCTTGAGCGTGGCCTGAAGGCTCATCGCGGTGTCGATCTGATTGTAGTACATGCCGACCAGCATGCCGGAGACCCCGCCGAGCGCCGCTGCAATGCCGAATACGGCCTGATTGACGCGGTTGACGTCGACGCCCATCTGCATGGCGGCGTCACGGTCCTGCGCGGTGGCGCGCACCGCCCAGCCGAGCTTGGTGTAGCGCAGGAAGACGAACAGCAGCAGCGCGCTGGTGATGCCAACTCCGGCGATGAGTAAGTCCAGCGGTCCGATCGTGCCGTTGCCGACCTGGAAGCGGACGTCCGGCAGCTGGCTCGGGAGCGCACGCGGATTGGGCGAGAAGGTCAGCATCACCAGCTGGTCGAGCACGAAGCTGATGCCGATCGTCGCCAACAGCGGCGCGATACGCACCGAGTTCTGCAGCGGACGGAGGCCGAACCGCTCGATGATCAACCCGACGATCGCGGCCGCGACCGCGACCACGATGATGGTGAGCGGCAGCGGAGTATGCAGCTGCACCACCGCGACCCAGCCGATATAGGCGCCGACGAGATAGATCGAGCCTTGCGCAAAGTTGATCAGCCGGCTGACGCCGAAGATCAGCGCGAGCCCGACCGCAACGAGGGCGTAGACATTGCCGACGATCAGGCCGTTGATCGTGTAGTCGAGCCAGGAAGCCACGCAGCATTTCCAATCAGAGGAAGGGGGCCGGAGCGATCGCTCCGGCCATCATTATCAGGTTGGCTTGCCGTCCCAGAGTGCGAACTTGCCGTTGCGCACGACGAGCTCGGCATTCATGGCGCCCTTGACGCGGCGGCTCTCGACGTCGAACGTCGCCGAGCCGAAGATGACGCTGGAGACGTCTCTCACCTTGGCGAAAGCGTCGCGGATGGCGCGGCGATCGGTGCCGCCGATCCTGAGGACGGCAGCGGCCATGTTCATCGCGTCATAGGAATAGGCGTTGAAGGCGTCGGGCTCCTGCCCGTTGTACTTGGCCTTGAAGCCCGCGATGAATTTCTTCACCTCGGGCCGCGGGTCTTCCGGGAAATAGCGTGTGCCGAGATGGACGTCCTCGACCGCCTCGCCGCCGAGCTCCAGGAATTTCGGCGAGTAGACCGAGCTCGCCGCGCAGATGGTCTGCTTCAGGCCGACCTGGCGCGCCTGGCGCGCGATCAGCGCGCCGTCGGAATAATAGGAGATCAGGATCAGCCCGTCGGGATTGGCGTCGCGCACGCGCACCAGGGTGGAGCGAAAATCGCGCTCCTCCGCGATATAGCCTTCGGTGACCGCGATTTCGGCGCCGTATTCCTTGGCCGCCTTGACGAAATGATCGCGGCTGGTGCGGCCCCAATCGGTGTTGAGGTGCAGCACCGCCAGCTTCTTCAAGCCGAGCCGCTTCACGGCATAGGATGCCAGCAGCGGCTGCTCGTCGGCCTGGCTTACGGACGTGCTCCACATGAAGTCGCCGCCCTTGGTGAAATCGGGATGCGAGTTGGTGAAGCCGAACTGCACCAGGCCGCCGCGCTGATAGATCGGCGAGGCCGCCATCGAGGCCGGGCTCGAGAAATCGCCGAGCTCCATGACGATGCGGGGATCGGAGACGAACTTCTGCGCGATCGCCACCGACTGGCGCGGATCGCTCTGGCTGTCCTCGAACTGGTAGGCGAGCTTACGGCCGTTGATGCCGCCGGCGGCGTGGATCTCGTCGAGCGCGAGATCAAAGCCCTGCCTCCACTGCGCGCCGTATTGGGCGTTAGGCCCAGTCAGGGGACCGCTGACGCCGAGCAGGATCGGCTCGGACGACTGGGCGAATGCGCTGCGCGAGATGGCGGCTCCCGCCATCATGACGGCAAGCGAGCCCTTGACCAGGGACCGACGATCGATGTTGCTCATGCACGGCTCCATCCATTCAGGTGTTACGAATAAGCGGCAATTTATGTGCCAGTGACACTGCTTATTTAGTGGGCTCGCCGAGCGACAGCATCAGCCGGTTCGCCCAGTTGAAGAACGACGCGCCGTTGATGACATCGACGATCTCGGCATCGTCGAGACCGGCGCGGCGCAGCTCCTCAACGTTGTCGGGGCCGAACGCGATCGGCGTTGCGCTCAGCGCCACCGACGCCTTGACCACGGCATTCCAGCGCTCGCCGAGGTCGGCCTTAACCCCTTCCTCAAGCAGGCGCTGCACGTCGTCGCGGCGCTTGGAATAGGTGCTGGCAAACCGCGCATGCACGGAGGCGCAATAGATGCAGCCGTTGTAGCGCGACGTCGCGGCCGCCGCGAGCTCGCGCTCGGCGCGCGGCAGGCCGTCGGCGACGTTGTAGAAAATGTCCTTGTCGGTCTTGGTGCGGGCTTCGAGCACCTCAGGGTCGCGCACCAGCAGGCGAAAATATTCCGACTTGGCGCGGGCGCGATCGACGAGGCCAGCGAAATGCCGCTCGGTCAGCTCGCCCTCGGGCAGCGGATCGATCCACGACACCCAGCCGAGCTCGTCCTGGGTGAAGACGACGGGCGGATTGACGTTGTTTGCAGCGCTCATATGCAGTCTCCTTACGCTCCGGCCGCGGTAGGCCCGAGCGAAGCGCCGAGCACGCGCAGGCCGGTGACGACGCGCACCTGGAACGACAGGAACGCAACAAGCTGAGAGAAGGTGACGATGCCGGTGTTCGACCAGCCGGCGACGAGCAGCGCCTTCATGTCGGCCGAGGCGGCATCGCGCGGACGGAACACCAACAGATGCGCATGCTCGAGCGCCGCAACGAGCCGGGCGCCAAGGACGGGCTTGCCCTCGGCGCTCACGCGGTAGATCAACCCGGCCGTGTTCTCGACTGACAATGGTCCGGCTGGATACGCCCCATACGGGCCTGAGGTCTTGCCGCGTTCGATCTCGGCCTTGATCGCGTCGAGCAAAGGCGCGCCATCCGCATTCGCCGCAAGCTTCTCGCGATAGAACGCTGCGACGGGGGACTCGCCATGAAGTCCGGTCACGAAGGCCGCGACCGCGGCACGCTCGGCAAGCGAGAACGCGCTCGCATCGATCGGCTCGAACAGGGCGAGATAGCTCTTCTGCGCGTTCTCGCGGGCCTGAAGGCGGCGTGCGCGGATGGCATCCAGAGCTGATTCCGGTTCGATGCCGGCGAGCGTGTCGATGATATCTTGCGTTCCCATCATTCAGCCTTGCGACGTGATTTCCGTTGATTCCGATCAGCCCGCCATGGCCACAGCGGGCGCCGCCCGGGTCCAGCCCAGTGCCGGCGCGACCTTTTCCGCGACCAGCTCGATCGAGCGCAGGATATAGGGATGCGGCGCATCGACCGAATGCGCCTGGAACACCAGATCGGTCACTCGTTCCAGCGTGGCATCGCTGCGCAGCGAGGCGATGACGTCGTCGGCTGCGCCGATATGAGTGTCGAACGCGGTGATCATCTCCTCCAGAGTTTCGCCGGGCCTGGCGTGGCCGCCCTTGAGAAATTGCGGCAGCGCGCGCCGCAGCCCGATATCGGCAAGGCGCATCGCCTCAGCCCGGTCGTCGGCGACGAAGACGCTGCGCGAGGCCATGATGCGCGGCTCGCATCCTGGCGGCAGCGCTTCGAGATAGGCATCAATGATCGGATTCTGGATCTCGGCCAGCGTGGCCTTCGGCGCCTCCTTGGTCCGCGGCTGGGTGCGCGACAGCAATAGGCCATCGCCCGCCTTGCCTGCCCGGGCGCCGCCCGCGACCGAGAATGTGGCCTGCCAGATGTGCTTGTCCAATTCCGGCCGTTGCGGATAGAGCGTGTCCCCGCCATCAAGAGGTTTGCCGACCAACGCCGCGCGGACGACCTCCAGATTGCGGGCAAAGATCTCGTTGCGCTGCGCACTGTCGAGACCGAAGGCGGCGAAGGCCGACGGGTTGCCGCCGGTGCCGACGCCGAGCTCGAAACGGCCATTGCAGAGGAGATCGAGCACCGCGGCATCCTCCGCCACCCGCACCGCATTCTCCAGCGGCAGCGTCACGATCCCGGTGCCGAGACGGATGCGCGAGGTCTGCGCGGCGACGTAGCCGAGGAAGGCGAAGGGCGACGGCAGGCCGCCTTCGCGCTCGTGAAAATGATGCTGGGCAATCCAGGCGGAATCGAGCCCCGCCTTTTCCGCGCGCACGATCTGCTCGGCCGCATGGCGATATCGCTCGGCCGGCGGAGCCTCATCGAGCAGCCGCGTGAAAAATCCCAGTCGTTTCAGGTTTGCAAAGCGTTTCATACGACCCCTGTCGGGCGAGGATGGCCACGAGCCGATGATGTCGGTTGCCGCAGCTCCAGACAAGCGGGCATTGCGCAGGGCTGCCCGCCGGGATCACCGCTGCGCCGGACTATGGCTGAGCAGGTTGCCTACCAACTCGGCAGCACCGCGCCCTTGAACTTGGTCAGGACGAACTCCTTGACCTCCGGCGTGTGGTAGCTGTCGACGAGGGTCTTGACCCAAGGCTTGGCCTTGTCCGCGCTGCGGACGGCGATCAGGTTGACATAGGGCCCCTTCGGGTCCTCGCGCAGGATCGGATCCTTGACGGGATCGAGGCCCGCCTGAGTTGCATAATTGGTGTTGATCGCGGCAGCGTCGACGTCGTCGAGTGCGCGCGGCGCCTGCGCTGCATCGACCTCGATGAATTTCAGCTTCTTGGGATTCTCGGTGATATCGAGCACGGTCGGCTTGAAGCCGGTGCCCTCTTTCAGCTTGATGACGCCCTTGTCGCGCAGCAGCAGCAGCACGCGACCACCATTGGTTGGATCGTTCGGAATCGAGATCTTGCCGCTGTCGGGAATATCGGAGAAGGCCTTGTGCTTCTTCGAGTACACGCCGATCGGGAAGTTCACGGTGAGCGCGACGGCCTCGATCTTGTAGCCGCGGTCGGCCTTCTGGTTGTCGAGGTAAGGCTGGTTCTGGAATGAATTGGCCTGGATCTCGCCGGCATCGAGCGCCGCGTTCGGCACGACATAGTCGGAGAACTCGATCAATTGGATGTCGAGGCCCTGCTTGGCGGCGATCGGCTTTACCGCTTCCAAGATCTGCGCGTGCGGTCCCGGCGTCACGCCGATCTTGATGGTCTCGGCGGCAGCCGCCGCCGACCAGGCGGCGAGCACGGTCGAGAGAATCAGGGGCAGGCGAAACGACATCTTGGTCTCCATGGTCTTGCGGCAACGATTGGAACCGTATTCGCTTCTCCGCCGCGCGAAATCAATGAAATTGAAATCCTTTTTGGCCGGCTGATGCGGAGAAGGTTTCTCCTTTCGATCCGATGTGGGGAACGAATGCGCCCGCGCTCTTTCGCCGCTCATCCCGACTCTCGTCTTGGTGAGCCAGGCGGGAACAGCCGGCCCGCTGCGGCGTTCCCCTGCCATCATTGTGAAAGAGGAGTCTTTTATGGGTTTCTTCACCAAGGACATCAAATCGATGGAGGACCTGCTGATCCATGGTCTCCAGGATATCTATTATGCCGAGCAGCAGATCCTGAAATCGCTGCCGACGATGATCGAGAAGGCCACCAACAGGGACCTCGTCGCCGGCCTGAAGGCCCATCTGGAAGAGACGCGCAAGCAGGTCGAGCGGCTCGACAAGGTCTTCGCGAAGCTCGGCAAGGAGCCGAGCGGAACCCACTGCCCGGGGATCGACGGTCTCATCAAGGAGGCCGACGAGACCGCCGGGGAGATCGAGGACAAGGCCGTGCTGGACGCCGCCATCGTCGCGAACGCGCAAGCTGTCGAGCACTACGAGATGTGCCGCTACGGCACGTTGATCGCATGGGCCGAAGAGCTCGGCCACGACGAGATCGTGCGCTTCCTCACCACCAATCTGAACGAGGAAAAGGCCGCGAACACCAAGCTCAACACGGTGGCGCTGCGCAAGGGCGTCAATGCCCAGGCCTCCAACGCCGCTTGACGACGCGTTGGCGGCTCCGCCTCGGAGCCGCCAAGGTCGCGTTGCTCGGACCAAACCAATGCGACATCTTCGACTCCCGCACGCTCACCTCCTGAGCTAGACTGCGTCACTTCTGGTGACGACTTTTTTCTTGGGACGAGTGGGGAGCATCCGATGAACGAGAATGAAATCCGCAATCTGATCGCGGAGGTGAAGCAAGGCACGCTGTCGCGACGCTCGTTCATCCAAAGGGTAGCCGCGATCGGAATCACAGCGCCGATCGCGAGCCAAATCCTGGTCTGGCACGATGTGGCGATGGCGGATGCCACGCTGCCGTACAAGCCAACGAAGGCGGGCGGCGGCGGCCCGCTCAAGCTCCTGCTCTGGCAGGCTCCCACTTTGCTCAATCCGCATTTCGCGAGCGGCACCAAGGACCAGATCGCCTCACGCGTCTTCTTTGAGCCGCTCGCCGGCTGGGACAAGGACGGCAATCTCATCCCCTGCCTTGCCGCCGAGGTTCCGACCAAGGCGAACGGCGGCCTCGCGGCGGATGGCATGAGCGTGATTTGGAAGCTCAAGCAGGGCGTCAAATGGCATGACGGCAAGCCCTTCACCGCCGACGACGTCGTCTTCACCTGGCAGTACGCCGCGGATCTCGCAACCGCCGCCTACACCACGGGCTCCTACAAGGACATCAAGGTCGAGAAGATCGACGACCATGCGGTCAAGGTGACCTTCAAGGCGCCGACGCCGTTCTGGGCCGACCCGTTCGTCGGCTCGGTCGGTCAGATCCTGCCAAAGCATCACTTCGGCGACTATGCCGGCGCCAAGTCGCGCGAAGCGCCCGGCAATCTGAAGCCGGTCGGCACCGGCCCCTACAAATTCGTGGAGTTCAAGCCGGGCGACATGATCCGCGCCGAACGCAATCCCGACTATCACGTCAAGAACCAGCCGCATTTCGACACGCTCGAGGTCAAGGGCGGCGGCGACGCGGTGTCCGCGGCACGCGCGGTGCTGCAGACCGGCGAATACGACTATGCCTGGAACATGCAGGTGGAGGAGGAGGTGCTCAAGCGCATGGAGGCGAGCGGCAAAGGCAAGGTCGACGTCACCGTGTCGGGCAATGTCGAGTTCATCATCCTCAACACGACCGACCCGTGGACCGAGGTCGACGGCGAGCGCTCCAGCGTCAAGACCAAGCACCCGACGCTGTCCGATCCGGCCGTGCGCCGCGCGATCAACTTGCTGATTGACCGCGAGTCGATCCAGAAATTCATCTACGGCCGCGGCGGCATCGCGACCGCGAGCTTCGTCAACCAGCCTCCGCAGTTCAAGTCCAGCAAGCTCAAATACGAGTTCGATGTCGACAAGGCGAACAAGATCTTGGACGAGGCCGGCTGGAAGAAGGGCGCGGACGGCATCCGCGAGAAGGACGGCAAGAAGCTCAAATACGTCTTCCAGACCTCGACCAACGCCCCGCGCCAGAAGACCCAGGCCATCATCAAGCAGGCCTGCCAGAAGGCCGGCATCGAGATCGAGCTCAAATCGGTCACCGCATCGGTGTTCTTTTCCTCCGACGTCGGCAACCCCGACACCTACTCGAAATTCTATGCCGACATGGAGATGTACAACACGACGCAGCCGCAGCCCGATCCGGAGCGGTTCTTGAACCAGTGCGTCTCCTGGGAGATCGCCAGCAAGGACAACAAATGGCTCGGCCGCAACAACTCGCGCTACTCCGATCCCGAGGCCGACAAGGCCTATAAGGCCGCGCAGAACGAGCTCGATCCGGTCAAGCGCGCCGCACTGCTGATCAAGGTCGACGAGATCTTCTGTGAAGCCAACGTGTTCCTGCCGCTGCTCTCGCGCAACATCGTCAACGCCGGCGTCAACAACCTCATGGTCGACATCTCGGGGTGGGACACCATAACGTGGAATCTGGGGGCGTGGTATCGCAGCTAACGGGGGCACGGGTGAGCGCGAAAGCAACATCGTCGCCGCTCACTCGCGTGTCCCGGACAAGCTGCAACGCTTTGAGCGTTGTAGCGCAGAGCCGGGACCCAGAAGGCGGACAATACGATGCGGCAAGATGGCCCCGGCTCTGCAGCGCATCGCTGAAATGGGGCTGCGTCCGGGGCACGAGAGGAGAGCAGCCATGCTCTCTCAACCTCGTCATTGCGATCATTGACGTCGCCGGTCAGATAAACGGCTTGCCGCCCGTGACGGCCAGGGTCGCCCCTGATGTGTAGCTCGAGAGCGGATCGGCGAGCATGACGTAGGCGGTGGCGAGCTCGGCCGGCTGGCCGGCGCGCTGCATCGGAACCTGCTTGCCGAAGTTCTTGACCCTATCCTCCGGCATCGTCGAGGGAATGAGCGGCGTCCAGATCGGACCCGGGGCGACGGCGTTGACCCGAATGCCCTTCTCCGCCAGCATCTGGGCAAGTCCGCCGGTGAAATTCTGGATGGCTCCCTTGGTGGTGGCATAGGCGAGCAGGCTGGGGTTCGGCATGTCGGAGTTCACCGAGGCCGTGTTCACGATCGCGGCGCCCGGGCGCATATGCGGGACAGCGGCCTTGGTCAGATAGAACATCGCGTGGATGTTGGTCTCGAAGGTCCGCTGCCATTCCTCGTCGCTGATGTCGGCGATGTCCTTGAACGTGGCCTGATGAGCGGCATTGTTGACGAGGATGTCCAGGCCGCCGAGTTCCTCGACGGTCCGCCGAACGATCGTGCGACAATGCTCGGGATTGCGGATGTCACCAGGGATCAGAACGGCTTTGCGTCCCTCCCGCTCCACCAGCGCCTTGACCTCGGCGGCATCCTCGTCCTCATTCAGATAGGAGATGACGATGTCGGCGCCTTCCCTCGCATAGGCGATCGCGACCGCGCGGCCGATGCCGCTGTCACCCCCGGTGATGATCGCCTTCTTTCCAGCCAGGCGCCCGGCGCCCCTGTAACTCTCCTCGCCGTGATCCGGCCTGGGATTCATCGCTCGGGTCGAACCGGGCATGGGTTGCTGCTGCGCAGGAAAAGGCGGCTTTGGATAATCGGTCATGCGACGGCTCCGGAAGTTTGCTCCGCTAACGGAGAGCGGTGGGAAGCGTTCCTCGCCGCTCGGGGATCTCGTCTCCCGGTTCGCCGACACGTTTTTGCCGATCTCGCGGCGCCTTTCAGGCCGAGCTTTTGCTTCGTCGCTCCACGCTCTCAAAGCCAAGAGGGCCCAAGGCGGGGCGACACATACGCCGATCCCGAATTTCGATAAAGCGAAGTATCTATGTAGGAAGGGGTTCGACGGGTGGGCGGGTGTTTTGCCCGACGGCAGAGAAGCAGCCCCCCAGCAATTCGGCTTCACGATCATCGTTGCCGCCTTGCATTGGATACGAGCCGTGATGGATTTGTAAGGGCTCCACCCCATCCGACCCGCCCCGAGCTCTCGCGCATCTTCGCGAAACCCCGACATCGTCCTTCCACTGTGTGCTTCAAGTCACAGCAGAATCACCCGCGTCCGCCTACAAAGACCAGGCATGGCCGCAAACAAGGTAACGGCGGTACGCACGAGCTGGGAGGCGATCAACAGCTGCGGACTTCTGAAGCCGCCAGGGTGAAGAACCCGGCGGCTTTTTTCTGTCGCAAGGAGACGAGCGGCCGGAGCCAAGCGCCTTGCTGGCAATATCGGCATCCAGCGCCAGCGGCGATCGTCGCTATGACGGTCCCGAGCCCTTCCTCTGTTCGCGTTCTTCTTCGATCTGCCGCTCCGCTTCGAGCCAGAAGTCCAGTTCGCGGTTGGCCGGACGGCCGGCCTGCTCCCAGAGCTCGTAGGCGCGTGCCCGGACCTTGCCGCGCCGCATCATGCGCAGGAGCTTTTGCGTCAGCTCGTCGGCAAAGCTCCGGAATCGCCCGACAGTGGTTTCGTCTTTGGCAAGCGCCGCGGCTCGCGTTGCGAGCTCAATCTGGTGCTCTATCTTTTGCTGCTCGTCCACGGTGGCCACCACGCCCTGCGAACCGGTCTGCGGCGCAGCCCGTGCTGCTCAGAGCCTCAATTCATTTTTGAGAGCTCCGTTCCGCGCAGCTCAGACGCAGCTAGGACCAGCACTTCGAGCTGAGGAGACTGTCGCTGTTTTAGTGCCACGTCGTGTCCGCTTCCACGATCACCACTCTTATCTCGGGATCTTCGGCCGTGTTGCAGGTGCACGGCATCCCCTCACCGCACCGGCAGCCGCCCAGCTTGTCACTCCAGGCCCGGAGCGGATGGTTTGTGCAAACCCACCCCAGACCGAAGCAGAATGGGCATTTCTTGCGGGTCACAGCGTATCCGGCGTCCGCGTGGTGTTCGACTTGTCCTCGTTGCGCAGCTCCTGCTCGGCCGCGTGCCAAAACTCGTCCTCACGGCCTTCGGGCTTGCCAGCTTGCTCCCAGAGTCGGTGCGCGCGCTCTCTGATCTCCTGCTCGGTCGGCTCAGGCATGGGGATCTCCTGCTATGAAGCACGGCCCCATCCTTGGGGGGTATGGGGGCTTGGAGGCGGGGCCGTGCAGACCAGCAATCGGCGGCGACGCTGGTCCGCGGATTCAAGCCGCGATCATGCGCAAGAGTTCCTTTCCTCGCGCGAGCTTCGCTGCGCGATGCGGCCGCTGCCGGAGATCGATGCGCTTTGAAGGTCATTGGTCGCGGCAGCGGGATCCGCTGCCCCATTCCAAAACCGGAAAATCAGCAGTAATTCGAGAAACTTGCCTGAATTGCGTCAGCATTACGCGGGGCGACCCAAATTCGAGTGCATCTTTGGGGAAGATGCCCAAAGCCTTGGCCGCGACGCATGCGAGGACAAGGACATCATTGCTCCCCTGAACCTTCCGGAGTTTGCGCGTTGTTGCGTCAGCCGGCTCAATGTCGGACGTCCCGAGGCCAGCAAACACCCACGGCGTCTGATTGCAGGCAGGCTCCGCGGCAAGCAAACCAAAAAAAACGGCGGTTTCCCGCCGGGGCTCTCTGTCAGGTCGTTAGACCGAACTTACCAGTTGCGCTGAGCGCGGAGCAGCAGGGTCAGCGAGTCCTGATCCTTCAGCTCGTACACAGCGGCCGGCTTCGCGATTGCACCAGCGCCCCCGTAAGCGAACGTACCCGCCATCTTCTGGTCCAAGTGGGTCCAGTTGAAGTCAGCCGAGAACGTCAGGTTCTTAACCGGGGTCCAGCGGGTGATCAAGCCGACCTGGCCGATGGCGAAGTGTCGATATCGTTCCGAGCGGTCCGCAGAGCGCGGTCGGCCCGCGAGCCGTACTGCCCCCGCGGTAGGCATCGTAGGCGCGCCCGGTCCTCTGCTCTTCTAGTCTAGGTGGTTGCCCACATAGATGGTCCGCCTTCCAGAATATAGAAGCCAAATGGAAAGATAACCATGTGCCCTTCCCTCATTCGGAGCGGTCCCTACTCTTCAAGCTGCAGCCTCAACCGGCAGCGCAAAATGCAGTTGTCGAGGTCCTTGAGTAATTCGATGGTTCGCAACGTGCCGATCTCACCGAATGCTCGTTTGATGGAGGCGTCAAATGCGTTCCTCGTCTCCGTCAGGTCATCGAGCTGCTTCCGGGCCTTGGGTGTAAGTGAGAGATAGATCATCCGCTTGTCAGTGCGGGAGCTTCGCTTCTCTAGCAATCCTCGCGCGACCAAGGTTTTCGATTGGGCGGTGACAAACGTGCTTTCGACCCCAAGCAACTCCGCGACCGTTTTGACGGACATCCCAGCTTTGTCATCCGCGTCGGAGATGATGAGGAGCATGTTCAATTGCGGGACGCTCAGTTGGAGCTTGCCAGCCCACGTGGCCTGAACCTCGCCAAGTGAAGCGCTGATAGACCTGACCAATCTGCTTATCTGTTCGGAAGCAGCGGGTCTTAGTGCCTCGCTCGTCAGTACGCGCGCCATTGGCTTCTTTGCCGTGTCACCATCAACGAAAGAACCCCCGGCAGTTTCCCGCCGAGGGCCTTTGGAGGTCAGGTCGATAGATCGAACTTACCAGTTGCGCTGAGCGCGGAGCAGCAGCGTGAAGCTGTCCTGATCCTTCAGCTCGTAGGTAGCCAAGGGCTTGCCAAAGGTAGCGGTCGGCGTAACAGGACCAACCACACCGGCATACTTCTGATCCACACGCGTCCAGTTGAAGTCGGCTGAGAACGTCAGGTTCTTCACCGGGGTCCAGCGAGTGATCACACCCACCTGGCCAACGTTGAAGTCAGGGTTACACGAGGTAACGCCTGGCACCGCGAAGAAGCCGGCAAAGCCGCCACCACCGCAGAGGAAGTTCTTGGCAAGCGATCCAAACGATGCATGTGCATAGGCACCGTAGATTGCGGTGTTCCAGTACGGGTCCCAGTTATGGGTGTACGCACCACGGAAGCCCCAAGTCTTGACGCTCTCCTGGCTCGAACCGGGGACGAACACCGTGTCAGGCGCATTGGCAAAGCCGATGCTCTGGTACGCAACGCCCGAACCGCCGAACATGGAGTACGAGCTACCCGCGAGGTTCTGGAAGTTGTAGCGGGTTGCGCCGTCGGTGTAGACGCCCGAAACGTTGATCACGTCACCCGCACCGGTCGGGATGTTCTTGATCGACAGAGCGAGCTGAACCGCCCAACCCCACTTATCGTCGGGATGGCCAGTCGCTTCGTCCGCGCCGTAGTAAGCAACGTGGTTGTCATGCGCAGCGACCGACGCCTGGAAGAGACCCCAAGCCTGGTCGACACGGACCATAGCAACGAGGTTCGGCGAACGCGAGCCGCCAATGGCGTTAGCGCCATAGGAACCACCGAGGACGCCGGCAGAAGTGATGCCAAACAGATTAAGGTTGCCGGCCTGATAGTACGCAGTCGCGTCTTCCGCCGAGAACGATGCCGTGATGCCCTGACCGAAGTCAGCGGTGTAGGTGAACTGGTTGACACCAGTAACCGTTCCGCTGCCGCCGACGAGGCTGTCGATGTTGTTACCCGGGTAGTTGGTCCAGGGCGCGTCGAACTGCGACACGGCCTTACCCATGGTGAAGCCGGCGAACTGGATGAAGGCGTAGTACACGCCGAGCGAACCGCCCGAGGTGCCGCCATCGGTCGGGTTGATCGTGGTCGTACCCGCGGTGGTGGCGGTGTAGCCCGTCGTGCCGAAGGCCGAGCCGGTGCCGACATAACCACCCGTCGTCCACGAGAAGACGCCATCGAAGAAGGTGCGGACGACGCCGTACTCGGTCGCGGTGCGCGTGTCGATGTTGAGGTCCTCACGAGCACGCATCGTGTAGTAGTTGCTCAGGCGATTGTGCGCACCACCGGGAGCGCCGTTCGCAATCCCGAAGACGCTATTGGTGCCCAGCGCGACTTCAGCGCGCAGATAACCACCCAGCTTGATGCAGGTGTCAGTGCCGGGGATGTAGTAGAAACCCGCACCGTAGAGCGAGCAGATCTTCACGTATTCGACCGCCTTGGCCTTTACGGGAAGATCAGCCGCTTGTGCTCCCCCAACGGCGAGCAGAGCTGCCGCGGAACCGAGCAAAAGGCCCTTGAACTTCATGTTAACCCTCCAAGTTGAAGCCCCGTACAAATCTTCGTACAAAGCCATTTGAGCTACCCGCGAAAAGACGTTGAAAATCAACGCATCCTCGTAACGATGGTCTACTTAAGCGAACCACCTAAAACGGGACGACCTCGGGATGCCCCCCTCCGTCGCGGGTTGGATAAGAGCCTAAGAGGCTTGATCAATCAACGGAAGACGTCACCGTTTTGCCCTCAAGTGGAGCGTTTTCGCGCCGATGTTGCACAAATATCACGCGACCGTGAGGCGATGGTATCTAAGCAACTTATTGATTTTGATTATAAATTCCGACTTTGGCTGAGCACGTTTGCGCGGCAGCTCCAAGGGGCTGTTGTGACGCCACAACGGGTCGATTGAGGCGGTGCGTCGGCATCTGTGCACAGGCCCTCGCTTCAAACGACGTGGGTATTACGGAGATTCTCGTTCGTTGTTCATGCATTGCGCCGCCCCGATTCTCGTTTGAGCAGGCCGTCCGCGGCGCCCCCTTTGGACGGAACCGCTGCGTCCCTCAGCTCGGTCGCACAATGAAGGCGCCGAGCGGATCGAGATGCGGCTCGCTCACTTGCCTCAAGGCAGGTCGAAGAGGGGCTACGCCGATGTTTCGGCACAGTTTGCGCCAGGATGCGCTGGCGACACCGGTGATATTGCTTAGATCGCTGAATCGCCACGCACCGTCTGCCAACACCAAAGGATCAGCAAGCTCCGACGATCCCCATTTGCCAGATGTAGTGCCTCGCAGCGACAAACCGGGCGTGTGCGACCCGGATCTGAGCGCTAGGTTTGCGCTAAAGCGTGATGGCATTAAGTTCGATAGCCTGAATTTTTGAGGTAATTGGCGCATTCGTCGGCGGTGAAGGCATCGAGTGCGTGGCCGATTGCGGCGCAGACCGCATCGACGGTTCGGGCGGCAGCTTTGCGG